>JBJDXC010000097.1:0-13967 GCA_051866475.1 Phascolarctobacterium sp. | reverse complement strand
GAGCACATTCTTTCCTTTGCCTGCTGGAAGCTTTTTGAAGCTCATAATGTGGGCTTTCATATGAATGAGGACAGCGTCTTCATCGATTTGGATAAGGAGCTGACGGAGGAGGATTTACTGAAGGCAGAGCTTTTCACCAACGAAATTATTTGGGAAAATCGCCCTGTGCACGTGGATTATATGGATAGCGCCGAGGCTGTGAAGCTGAAGGATAAAATGCGCAAGTTCAACGAGAAGCTGACGGGTACGCTGCGTATTGTCAGCGTGGAGGGCGCTGATATTTGCACCTGCTGCGGTACTCATCCTCCCTGCACCGGCATGCTGGGCAGCGTCAAGGTGCTGCGTCATGAAAAGCACAAGGGCGGCTGCAGAGTAGAATTTTTGTGTGGACGCCGTGCGCTCCTAGATATGGATAGAAAGAACAGCACCCTGCTGAAGGTAGCCCAGGCTTTGTCCACCAAGCCGGAGCTGGTACCGGAGCATGTGGACAAGCTGAAGGCCGATATGCAGGCCCAGCTGGATGCTGTCAAGAGCAAGCTGCTGGCCATGAACGAAAAGCAGCTGGAGGAAATCATGGCAGCTGCGCCTACTAATGCCGAAGGCGTAAAGGTGGTGGCTTGGCCCTTGGATGGCTTTGATGCCAAGGATATTAAAGTATTCATTCCTAAGCTTACTGCTCACGAGAACACCTTGGGCATTTTGGTAGCTGCCAAGCCGGAGCGCATTAGCTATGCGGCGGTGGCAGGAGCTAACACCACTGTGGACTGTCGCGCGGTAATGAA
This sequence comes from Phascolarctobacterium sp., assembly GCA_051866475.1. Classification (GTDB taxonomy): domain Bacteria; phylum Bacillota; class Negativicutes; order Acidaminococcales; family Acidaminococcaceae; genus Phascolarctobacterium_A. Next base: position 13,185 of record JBJDXC010000097.1, on the reverse strand, counting down.
GGAGCTGAACGCCGCCTTTAGCGGACGCGGCGGCGGCAAAAGCGACTGTGCCCAAGGCGGCAGCGATTACTGCTCTGACTGGGAGCAAAAGCTGGCGACTGTAGTGGAGAAGCTGGCAAAATGACTTTTCAACAGAAAACAGCTTACTAAACCATGACTTTTCAATAAAATTTTTGCCAATAATACATGACTTTTCAATATGAAATTTGTAGCAAAAAGGTAATTTTTCAATATTATAATACACCTAAAAATGTGTGGATATACGTAGAAGGCTAGCACAAACTCCTTGGATAAGCTTTGTGCTAGCCTATTTTATTGAAAAGTTGGCTTTCTAATGACTTTTTAATATTGAAAAGTTGTTAGAAGTATGCTATATTTTTATTGAAAAGTCTGGTTTTCTCAAGCACTTTTTTGTTGAAAAGTTACTCATGCTAAACAGAGGATGTTTACGATGCTGAAAAGAAAGATTTATCAAACCATTAAAGCCTATCTCCAAAAGCCCCATAACAAGGTCCTCGTCATTGATGGAGCAAGACAGGTTGGCAAAAGCTTTATTATTAGACAGGTTGGGCAGGAGTTATATCCTAACTTTATAGAAATTAACCTCTTACAGGATTTTTTACAGGAAGGACTCTTTGCCAATACCCGCACCTTGGAAGACTTCTACTTGCAAGTAAGTATGCTTGCCGGTAATAAAATGCAGCAAAAAGAAAACACCTTAATTTTTTTGGATGAAATTCAAGCCTATCCACATCTGCTAACACTTTTGAAGTTTTTACAGCAGGATGGCAAATTTACTTATATTGCTAGCGGTTCTTTGCTGGGTGTAGCTTTGGCGCAAACAACATCTATCCCCATGGGCAGCATTGAAGTTAAGCATATGTTCCCCTTGGATTTTGAAGAATTTCTGTGGGCCAATGGATTAAATGAATTTGCTATTTCCAATCTGCGCTCAAAATTTGAGCAGCTGACTAGTCTTGATGAAAATGTGCATAACAAGGTTTTAGATTTATTCAAAAAATACTTGCTGATTGGTGGACTCCCCGATGCAGTCAACACCTTCCTTGCTGAAAGTAATATTGCTAAGGTGCGTGATATTCAAAGTGAAATTCATAATTACTACGCTTTGGATGCGTCTAAATACGATGAAGAGAAGAAACTTAAAATTCGTCGTATCTATGAGATGATTCCTTCCAATTTGGAGAACAAAAAGAAGCGTGTGGTATTTAAGAATATTGAAAACAAGCGTGGCAAAACCTACGCCGATTACCAGGATGAATTTGATTATCTCATTAACGCAGGTATAGCGCTAGATGTTAAGGCCATCTCCACGCCTACTTTTCCATTAATAGAAAACAGTGGTAAGAACCTCCTGAAGCTTTATCTGAACGATGTGGGGATTTTGACCAATATCCTGTACAAGAATAATATTAGAGCCGTGTTGGATAATCAAAAAAGTATTAATTTAGGCACAGTGTATGAATCCGTGGTGGCTTCCGAGCTCAAGGCTCATGGTTATAATCTCTATTATTATGACAATCGCAATAAGGGAGAGGTTGATTTTCTCATTGATGATTATGATAGCTTGTCCACTGTTCCTCTAGAAATCAAAAGCGGCAAAGATTACTCTATTCATAGCGCGCTAAGTAATTTCGTAAAAAATTCCGATTATCATATTCAAAAAGCTTTTGTTTTCTCCAATGAGCGTTTGGTACAACAAAAGGGCAAGATTACCTATCTGCCTATTTACTATATTATGTTTTTTAGCAACCAATAGAACCTTGCTATTTGTAAATGATTTTATAGGGTCACTTTGGGGCTTGGCTTAGAGAAAAGCGTGTGGAGGTTTACTATGATCCTTGTGAGTGCTTGTTTATTAAATCATCCGGTGCGTTATAAAGGGGATGGCAATCCCTGTCAGCTGCTATTAGATGCGGTGGCTAAGGGCCATGGCGAGGAGCTTCTGCCCTTCTGTCCAGAGGTCGCTGGTGGACTAGCCACACCCCGCTCTCCTGCCGAAATCCAAGGAGGAACCGGTGCCGATGTGCTGCAGGGTACAGCGTCAGTGATGAATAAGATTGGAGAGGATGCAACGCTCGCCTTTGTGGAAGGAGCACAAAAGTGCGCTGCTCTTTGTCAGGAAAAGGGCATTACTGTAGCTATTTTAAAACAGCGCAGTCCCTCCTGCGGCAGCAAGGCTATCTATGATGGAACTTTTTCCGGGAAGACTATTTACGGGCAGGGTGTTACCGCTGCTCTGCTCACTAGCGTGGGCGTTAGGGTTTATGGGGAGGAGGATTTGACTCCTGAGCTATTGGAAAAGTTACTTTAACTTGTTCTTCTTACACGTACAAATATACTGAAATTTTATGGGTAACGAAACGTTACCGAAAAGAACGTTCGCTTTTAAATAAAGCAAAAAAGCTAGCGTACCTGACCCTTGCGGTCAGTTACGCTAGCTTTTTTGACTTTAAGGTCAATCTCTACAATTTTACAATAAAGGGGTCATGTACAGCGGTAAGTACATAATGCTATCCTCAAGCTTGAGATCTCCGGGATGCACCACCAAAGGCTCGTTAAGCTGCTCCTTGAACTGTGTCATAAATTTTCTAATAGAACTTAAGGTATACCTATTACTAGATTTTACTTCTATAGGGGAAATGTTGTGTCTGCTGCCAATTTTGCTCTTAGCAATCAAGAAATCTATCTCCATACGATTTGCAGCTTCGGAAGATGAATTAGCATAAAAATAGAGTTTATGACCACTAGCTGCCAGCATTTGAGCAACTATGTTTTCTATTAACATGCCCTTATTGACTTCTAACTTGTCAAAAAGCAATTTTTTATAAATCTCTTCGCTTACCAAGCCATTTTCGTCGAAGGCATGACTTATGAGCAAACCAGTGTCACCCATGTAACATTTTAAAGTCAAACGCTGCATGTTCAGTCGCAGACCTATACTCGGGGCAGATGTATTATAGCACATATTGGCTATCATAGAATCCTTGAGCCAGAAAAAAGCATCCTCATATTCACGAAAACGTGCGCCTTTTTTCAGTGAAGCTAGTTTAAACTTTTTATCATGCTTTTGTAGCTGTGCAGGTACATCGTCAAAAATCTGTCTTACCTTAAGCTCATAGCCCACAGCATGCTTGGCTATATCATCTCGATAAAGGTTCAGAATATCTCTTTTGATACTGTCAACTCTGTCAAAATCCTTTGTCTTTACATACTCAGCTACGGCTTGTGGCATGCCACCTACTATCATGTATTGGCGAAAATAGTCCATAGTTTTGCGATGCATAGCTTGCCCCATGGGAATTCTTTTTACATAACAGTTTCGAATAAAATCCATCAACATGTCATTACCCATGGCCCATAAAAACTCCTCGAAATCCAAAGGGTACATCTGGAGATGATGTTCTTCGGAAGGTATGAGAATATTTTTAGTGTTTTTACGAATACCCATTAAGGAGCCAGTTTCAATGTAGTCATACCGTCCATCCTCAACCAAATACTTGATAGCAGCGCGTGCTCTTGGAAAAAGCTGCACTTCATCCAAGATAATCAAAGTATCACGTTCATAGAGCTTGACCTGATAAAAGTTGGACAGATACATAAATAGTGTATCCAAATCATGTAAATAATTATTAAATAGATTTTTTACTTCTTCAGGAGCCTTGTTGAAATCTATAAAAATATAACTTTTGTACTCTTTTTGGGCAAAATTTTCTACAATATAACTCTTTCCTACACGGCGAGCGCCTTCCAGTAAAATCGCTGTTTTCCCAGAATACTCTCGTTTCCAATTTAAGAGAACATCGTAAATCTTACGCTTCATAGTACCTGTTTAACCTCCGTGCGTATATCTTACAATATGTACTATATCACGTTTTTTAGACTATGACAACAGCAAATTAACACCTTTTTGAGATTATTCAACGCGTAAGTATTCACCTTTTCGAGTTTTTGGTGTGAGCTACTCAACACCTTTTTGAGGTTATTAAAAAAGCTAGCGTAACTGACCACTACAGTCAGTCACGCTAGCTTTAATTATTTTAATAGCAAATTGATTACTGTTCAGAAAGTACCAGTAATCTTATACCATTTTTTCTTTCAGCATCTTAGTAACCATACCAGGGTTAGCCTTGCCGCGAGATTTCTTCATGATTTGGCCAACCAGGAAGCCGATAGCCTTATCCTTGCCGTTCTTGTAGTCAATCACAGACTGGGGATTTTCAGCGATGGTCTCTTCAACCAGCTTCAGGATTGCGCCCTCATCACTTACCTGCTCCAGGCCTAACTTCTTCACCAGAGCCTTAGGAGCCTCGTCGGACTTGAGCATTTCTGCGAAGACCTTCTTAGCCAGCTTGCTGGAAAGCACGCCGTCCTTGATCAGGTTAACCAGCTCTGCCAGATGAGCAGGAGCAACCTTGAACTCGCTAATGGTAATGCCCTCGTTATTCATATAAGCGGAAACATCGCCCAGCAGCCAGTTAGACACGCCCTTGCTGTCCTTAGCAGTCTTCACTGCCTCGTCAAAGTATTCAGCCATAGCCTTGGTGGAAACGATTTGGGAAGCGTCGTATTCGGGCAGGCCATGCTCGCTCATGAGGCGTGCTTGGCGCTGTGCCGGCAGCTCCGGCAGAGTTGCACGAATGCGCTCAATCCAAGCGTCGTCCAATTGTACGGGCACCAGGTCGGGCTCAGGGAAGTAACGATAGTCATGCGCCTCTTCCTTGGAGCGCATGGACAGGGTTACGCCGTTAGCCTCATCCCAGGTACGGGTTTCTTGAACTACGTGGCCGCCGTCCTCCAAAATCTCTTTTTGACGTTCTACTTCATAGTTAATAGCGCGTTCCAGAGCACGGAAGGAGTTCAGGTTTTTAATTTCGGCACGAGTACCAAATTCCTTAGCACCCTCGGGCATAATGGAGATGTTAGCGTCGCAGCGCAGGCTGCCTTCCTGCATCTTGCAGTCGCATACATCGGTATATTCCAAAATAGCCTTCAGGTTTTCCATATAAGCGCGAGCTTCAGCAGCACTGCGCATATCGGGCTCGGAAACGATTTCGATTAGGGGTACGCCTGCGCGGTTGTAGTCAACTGCGGAGGAGTCGGAGGTGGAGATGGTAGCGCCGCTGTGGTTCAGCTTGCCGGCATCCTCCTCCATGTGGATACGGGTAATACCAATGCGTTTATGCTCGCCCTCTACCACGATGTCGATATGGCCGCCCAAGCAAATGGGTTTATCAAATTGGGAAATCTGATAGTTCTTGGACAGGTCGGGATAGAAATAGTTTTTACGGTCAAATTTATTGTATTTTTGGATATCGCAGTTCAAAGCAAGGCCTGCTTTAATAGCGAAATCAACCACCTGCTTATTCAGCACGGGCAGTGCGCCGGGCATGCCCAAGCAAACAGGGCACACATGGGTATTAGGAGTGCTGCCAAACTCAGTGGAGCAGCTGCAGAAGGCTTTAGTTTTAGTTTTCAGCTCGGCATGGACCTCCAGGCCGATAACGGTAATATATCTAGTCATTATTTGTTACCTCCCAGCGGTGCGAATACTTTATGATATTCGGTTGCTTGTTCAAAGGTATAAGCAGCACGCAAAATCGTCTCTTCATCCAGAACCTTGCCGATTAATTGCATACCAATGGGCATACCGTCCTTAGCAAAGCCACAGGGAATGGAGATACCGGGCAGACCGGCCATGTTCACAGGAATGGTGGTTACGTCCAGCATGTAAATGGTCAGCGGGTCCATCTTGCCATCAATCTTGTAAGCGGGCACAGGAGAGGTCGGAGTCAAGAGCACATCGCATTTTTCAAAGGCAGCTTCAAAGTCGCGACGGATTAAGGTACGCACCTGCATTGCCTTGTTGTAGTATGCATCATAATAACCACTGGACAGTACATAGGTGCCCAGCATAATGCGGCGGCGTACCTCCAGACCAAAGCCCTCGGTACGGCTCATGGTGGTCATTTCCGGAGCGGAGGTAGCATTCAAATTGCGATAGCCATAGCGCACGCCGTCATAGCGGGCCAGGTTAGCAGAAGCCTCTGCTGGAGCAATGATGTAGTAAGTAATAACAGCGTATTCGGTGTGAGGCAGGGAAACCTCTACGATTTCAGCGCCCAGCTCCTCGTACTTCTGCACAGCCTTCATGATTTCGGCCTTAACTTCAGGGTCAATGCCTTCGCCAAAGTATTCCTTAGGCAGGCCAATGCGCAGGCCCTTTACATCGGAGCGCAGTGCCTTGGTGAAGTCAGGAACCTCCACATCCAAGGAGGTGGAGTCCATTTCATCCTTGCCGCAAATGGTGTTCAGCACGATGGCAGCGTCGGTTACGTCGCGGGTGATAGGTCCGATTTGGTCCAGGGAGGAAGCGAATGCTACGCAGCCATAACGGGATACACGGCCATAGGTGGGTTTAATACCAACGCAGCCGTTGAAGGAGGCCGGTTGACGGATGGAGCCGCCGGTATCGGAGCCCAAGGTCCAGATAGCTTCACCGGCAGCGATAGCAGCAGCGCTGCCGCCGGAGGAGCCGCCGGGGACGCGCTCCAAATTCCAGGGGTTATGAGTGGGACCATAGAAGGAGGTCTCAGTGGTGGAGCCCATAGCGAACTCGTCCATATTGGTCTTGCCCAAGAAAATGGTTTCGTCCTTGCGCAGGTTTTTAATTACATGAGCATCATAAATGGGCACTACATTGCTCAGCATTTTGGAGGAGCAGGTAGTGAGTAAGCCCTTGGTGCAGATATTGTCCTTAATAGCGCCGGGCACGCCAGCCAAGGTAGCGATTTCTTCGCCGGCAGCGATTTTCGCATCCACCTTAGCAGCCTGTGCCAAAGCATTTTCTTTATCCAAGGTTACATAAGCATTAACCTTGTCCTCAACTGCGTCGATGCGCTCATACAAAGCGTTGGTCAATTCGACGGAGCTGACTTCTTTCTTAACGAGCTTGTCATGGAGCTCGTGTGCCGTAAGTTTATACAGTTCCACAGTAGTGCCTCCTTCTTAGTCGATTACGCGCGGTACCTTAAAGCCGTCGTTATGAACAGCGGGAGCGTTCTTCAGGGCATCCTCATGGGATACGCCCTCTCTGACAACGTCCTCACGCAATACGTTGCTGACGGGCAGCACGTAGGGAGTGGGCTCGATACCGGTGGTATCAATTTTTTCAAGAATATCGGCATAGTTCAGGATCTGGTTGAATTGCTCGGTGAACACTTCCATTTCAGATGCGGGAACGGTCAAACGGGAAAGCTGTGCAATGTGCTTTACGTCTTCAGCAGATACTTTCATTTTTTCACCATCCTAATATTGTTTAATTAAGCCACAGGAGCTGCACGCAGCACCCAGCTTGCATTTAGAAATAACATATTAATTATATCACACTAATGACTCGCCGTACAGGTAGCGGTCCACGATAATTTCTGCAGCCTTTGCAGCCGGCATATTCTGCTTAATAGATTGGGTGGGATTAAAAATGCTCATGGCCACTCCAAAAAACACATATTTACTGGAGGTTTCCAAATCACCGGTGCCCTTAAGCTGCCCGCTCTCAAAGCCCTGGCGAATAATATCCTCCAAAATAATATATTCTTGATGTAAAAGCTCATGATAGCGCAAAATCTGCTCCTCCAGCTCAGCAGAAATTTTGATCTGACTATAGCGTGGCAAAACTCTATACACCCCGTCCACCTTCTGCACACGGCAGGCAGAGCTAGCCCCTAGCATTTCAAAGCAGATAATCTGCCAGAGAGCACTGTTTTCGTAATAAAAGCTCACAAATTCGCAAAAATACGCATACATCTTTTCCTGCAGCGTATTTTTGCCCAGCACCGCCCTTTGCAAGCGTTCTACAAAGGGCGCATTCTTCTGGGCCACCAGCTTATAAAAAAGCTGCTCCTTATTGCCAAAATATTTATATACGGTGCCCTTGCCCACGTCGGCCAAGGCGATAATCTCGTCTAGGGTTGCTTTTTCGTAGCCATACATGGAGAAAATTTTCTCTGCAGCCTCAAGAATGCGCACATCCTTAGGCACAGCCTTATCCAGCTTCACCTTCATACCTCCCTCTTGCGAAAATGACGTTCTCTTTATCTATATTATTATAGCTTATTTAGAGCGTAAATGCTAGCAATTCAAGGCCTGTTTTCCAATAAAATAATACTGCATACACAGCACCAAAACGTTATTTTCTTGAAGAAAATACAAAAAAAATACATTACTGTTGGTTTTTTTTTGATATAATATACTCTAGGCTGTTCTATGCTTGTTTATTTAAGGTTTCATAAGGAGGAGGTCACCATATGAGCTTAAAAATTATCACCAAGCGCTGCAAGGGCTGTGGTATCTGTGCAGCGTTCTGCCCGAAGAAGGTTCTGGCAGTCAGCGAAATCGGCAAGGTCGAAGCCGTTGCTGAAGAAAATTGCATTAAATGCGGACAATGCGAAATGCGCTGCCCGGATTATGCTATCTTATTAGATAAATAAAAGGAGTGATTTACCCATGTCAAGAATCCTGCTGTTACAAGGTAACCAAGCAGTTGTTGAGGGTGCAATTGCTGCCGGTGTCAAATTCTACGGCGGCTATCCCATCACCCCTTCTACTGAAATTGCTGAACAATTAGCACTGCGTCTGCCCCAGGTTGGCGGCAAATTCATGCAAACCGAGGACGAAATTGCGGGCTTAGGCACCGTTATCGGCGCTTCCATGGCAGGCAAAAAGGCTATGACCGCTACCAGCGGCCCCGGCTTCTCCCTGAAGCAGGAAATGCTGGGCTTGGCCTGCATCGCTGAAATTCCCTGCGTAATCGTAAACGTACAACGTGTGGGCCCTGCTACCGGCCAACCCACCTCCCCTGCTCAGGGCGAGGTTATGCAAACTCGCTGGGGTACCCACGGCGACCACTGGCTGATTACCATTTCTCCCTCCAGTGTTCCCGAATGCTTTGAATTAACCCTGCGTGCAGTTGCTCTGTCCGAAAAATATCGTTGCCCCGTTATCCTCTTGATGGACGAGGTTATCGGCCATATGCGCGAAAAGATCGAGCTGCCCGATAACTACGATGAAATTCCGCAAGCTGAACGCAAGGTTCCCACCTGCGCTCCCGAAGACTACAAGGCTTACGCTTGCGAGGAAGGCTCCAAGGTTCCCGCTATGGCTCCCTTTGGCAGCGGCTATCGCTGGCACGTAACCGGCCTTGTACACGACGAGACCGGCTTCCCCAAGGGCACCGGCGCTGCTACCAAGGAATCCCAGGACCGTCTGCGCACCAAGCTCACCGATAATCTGGACGATATCGTGCAAGTAGAAAACTACAAAATGGAAGATGCAGAATTTGCCGTAGTAGCATTCGGTGGTGCTGCCCGTACTGCCTATGAAGCCGTTGATATGGCTCGTGCTGAAGGCCTGAAGGTGGGCTTTGTACGCCCCATCACCATCTGGCCCTTTGCTGAAAAGCAAATGCAGGACTTGGCCGCTAAGGTTAAGGGCATCCTGGTACACGAGCTCAACTGCGGTCAATACGTACTGGAAGTAGAGCGCGCTGTAGCAGGCAAGGTTCCTGTAAGCCTGTATGCTAAATACGATAATGAATCTGCTACTCCGGCCGAGCTTTTGGCTGAAATCAAAAAGGCTATGGCCTAATCGGATGAGAGGAGAAATTTTAAATGAGCGTAATGGAAGACTTAATCGCTAAATATTTCCGTCCGGGCCGTCTACCTCACATCTGGTGCCCCGGCTGTGGCAACGGTGTTATCACCGGCGCTATTGTAAAGGCCATTGATAAGCAAGGTCTGGCTAAGGACGATGTAGCTGTTATCAGCGGTATCGGCTGCTCCAGCCGTAGCTCCGGCTATCTGGATTTCAACACTGCCAACACCCTGCATGGCCGTGCTCTGCCCATCGCCACCGGCGTAAAAATGGGTAACCCCAAGCTGAATGTTATCGTTTGCAGCGGCGACGGTGACTGCACCGCTATCGGCGGCAACCACCTGATCCATGCTGCTCGTCGTAATATCGACTTGACCTTGGTTGTTTATAACAACAGCATTTATGGTATGACCGGCGGTCAATACTCCCCCATGACCCCCAAAGGCTCCAAGGCTACCACCGCTCCCTATGCCACCATCGAGCCCAGCTTCAATCTGCTGCAATTGGCTCAGGCTGCCGGCGCAACCTATGTAGCTCGCGGCACCACCTATCATGTGCCCCAATTGGTTGATGTCATTGCTAAGGGCATTGCTCACAAGGGCTTCTCCATTATCGAGGTTGTCAGCGCTTGCCCCATTTCCTTCGGCCGTCAAAACAAAATGGGTGGCCCTGCTCAAATGATGATGTGGCAGCGTGACCATGGCGTGCTCAAGGCTGTTTGGGACCGCATGGACGAGGAGAAAAAGGCAGAGGCCATTGCTGCCGGCAAATTCCCCATCGGCGTTTTGTATGAAAACAACGATGTACAGGAATACACCGCAGCTTATGATGAGATTATCAAACGCGCACAGGGGGGTAAATAATTATGAGACATAGCTTTCGTTTTGCCGGCACCGGCGGCCAAGGTTTGATCACCGCTGGTATCATTTTAGCCGAAGCTGCCCTCTTAGATGACAAGCTGGCTGTTCAATCCCAATCCTATGGTCCGGAAGCCCGCGGTGGCTCCTCCAAGGCCGAGGCTATTATTTCCGATGAAGCAATTTACTTCAGCCGTGTTATTGACCCGGATTTCCTGCTGGTTATGAGCCAGGAAGCAGCCAATAAATACATTACTGACTGCGACGAGCACACCACCATTATTACCGACACCCTTTTTGTTGAGGATGTTCCCGGTAAATACGGCAAGCGTGTGGACCTGCCCATCACCCACACCGCCAACAATGTTTGCGGCAAGGCTTTGTTTGCCAACATCGTAGCTCTAGGCGCTGTAGTGGGCCTGACCAAATGCGTTTCCAAGGAAGCCATCACCAAGGCAGTGCTGAACCGCGTTCCCAAGGGAACCGAGGAAGCCAACACCAAGGCTCTGGAAGCTGGCATGGCTCTGGTAGAAGGTAAATAAAATAAAAAAATTAATCCCTGCTACTTTACGGTAGCAGGGATATTTTTTTGCTTTATTATCTTACCACAGGCCGATAACCTTCCACCAGATAGTGCCAACGCCGAGGAAGCAGATGACGTTCACGATGGAGCAAATGAAGCCGATCTTCCACCATTCAGCCTGGGTCAGGTAACCAGCGCCGAAGTAAATGGGAGCAGGACCGGTTGCATAGTGGGTGAGGCCGCCCATGATACCGGTCAAGGAAGCTAGTGCCATGGCAGTAAGGCCTGCCGGTGCGCCTGCTGCTACTGCTACAGCTGCGAAGGCAGCGAACATAGCAGAAACGTGAGCAGAAAGGCTGGCGAAGCCATAATGTGCATACATGTAAATCAAGCACAGGATAATGAGCGCGGTGATGCCGGTGATGCCGCCCATGTTAGCAGCAACAATCTTGGCAAACCATTTAATGAAGCCGGACTTGTTCAATGCGGTTGCAAGGCTCATCAGGCCGCCCATCCATACCAGGGTATCCCAAGCGCCCTTTTCCTTAATAACGTCTTCCCACTCAATAGCATGGCGCGCCAGCATAATGCCGATGCACACCAGGGCAATCATGGTGGCGTTGAAGCCTGTGAAGGAGGAGGTTGCCCACAGGCCCAAGGCCAGAATGAATACGCCCAAAACGGTCTTTTCATCGCTGCTCATGGGACCCATAGCGGCCAATTCCTTGCGAGCGATTTCCGGAGCCTCAGGAGTTTCCTTCAGCTCGGGCGGGAACAGCTTGTAAACCAGATAAGGGCAAATAACTAAAGCCAACAGGCCGGGAACGATGCAGGCCAGAGCCCAGCCGCCCCAGGACAGGTTAACGCCAATGGATTGTGCTGCCAAAGCTACGCACAGGGAGTTGGGCGCAACGGAGGTAATGAACATGGAGGAGGTGATGCAGTCCGCCTGGAAGGTGGATTTCATCAAATAGGAGCCGATGCGCTTTCTGCTCTTTTCATCGGGCTCGGACTCAAAGGCTGCGCAGAGGCTGCGCACGATGGGGAACAGGATGCCGCCGCCGCGAGCAGTGTTGGAGGGAGTTGCAGGGGAAATAATGAAGTCGGTAATTGCCATGGTGTAGCCAAGCTTCAGGGAGCTGGAGCCAATGGCTGCCATGATTTTATAGGCAATGCGCTTGCCCAGGCCGGACTTAATGAAGCCCAAGGCAAAGAGGAAGGCGCTGACAATGAGCCAAATGGTAGCATTGCCAAAGCCGGAGAGAGCCTCCGCCGGTTTAATAACCTTTAAGAAGCCTGCTAAGCCTACGGAGATCAGCGCAATGGCGCCAATGGGCAGGGGATGCAGAATAAAGCCCACAATGGTTGCAACGAAGATGGCAAACATATGCATAGCCTGGGGCTTCAGACCCGCGGGCACGGGCAGGAACCATAATACCAGGCCAACTGCCACGGTAAAGATACCTTTTTGGAGATTGGTTTTCAATTAATCCACCTCATTTCACAAATTTATTACATAATATTATACACTATATACGCCATATGTCCACCTTTTTTCTGAAATTTTGCTGTTTATTTAAGTTCTATTTGCATATCGTAAATAATGTTACAACAATCCGCACTGCTTTAACACTATAAAAAGCACGCTAGGAAAGCATTGACTCTTCTCCAATAATAGCATATAATTTAACTAGGCTTACGCTGATTACACATTGCTAGGTAAAGGTGGTTTTGCTATGAAAATTTCTACTAAAGGACGCTATGCTTTGCGCATGTTAATAGATTTAGCCTTGCATCAACAGGACGGCTTTATTGCCTTAAAGGATATTGCTTCCAGACAAAATATTTCCAAAAAATATCTGGAGCAAATCGTGCCTATTTTAAATAAATCGAATATTCTTCAAGCTAACCGTGGCTTTCAGGGCGGTTATCGCCTAGTCAATCCCCCCAGCGCCTACACTGTGGGCAGCATTTTGCGCCTGACTGAGGGTAGTTTGACTCCCATTGCCTGTTTGGACTGGAATCCCGAGGGCTGTGAGCGCCGCAACGACTGTATAACGCTGCCCATGTGGCAGGGTCTGAGCAAGGTTATTGCCGATTATCTGGACAATATTACCCTGCAGGATATTATTGACG
>JBJDXC010000096.1:0-13987 GCA_051866475.1 Phascolarctobacterium sp. | reverse complement strand
AATTACAGTTTTGTTAAACAATTTTAAACGTGACACGAAAATGAGTAATTAGGTAACAGCCAGCGAGCTTTATGCGAGCAGGATGTTGCCTAATTACGAATTACGATACGCACGAAATTGAGTAATTAGGTAACAGCCGGCGAGCTTTATGCGAGCAGGATGTTACCTAATTACGAATTTCGATACGCAAATAAAAAAGGACAGCTTTACGGCTGTCCCTTTTTTTGCCTATAATTCAATCCCAGCGCTTCAGCATATCCTCAATGATTTCCTTATTGGTCTTGCGGCGCTTCTTCTCGTAATTGCGGAAATTATTGTCACGGTGGTCCGTAGAATAATCCGCATAGTCAAAATCATCATAGCCCCTGTCGTAGCTGCGATTGTAATCCCCGTGGCCATCATCACAAATTAACGGTAATTTAGTTGCATAAGCATAAGTATAAGTGTACATAAATCCATTCCTTTCTTGCCTAACATTATAAGCGGGAGCCCGCTTTTTGTCAAATACCAGAGAGAAAAGAAAAAATTGTAAAATCTGTGTAAAAACTCTTGAATATGCTTTGTAGATGTGATATAGTATACACTATATTAAGGAATGACCTCTAAATTAAGTATAGTATTTTCAAAAGAAAAAATTTAAAGGAGCTAAGAAAAATGGAAAAAGACAAAGCATTCTTGCTGTGGTTTGACCAACTGGAAAGAAAAGACGTAGCCATCGCTGGTGGCAAATCCTCCTCTTTGGGTGAGTTAACCTCCCATGTGGATGTTCCCGTACCCTATGGCTTTGCAACCACCGCTTGCGCTTACAGATACTTCTTCGAAAAAACCGGCCTCTATGAGGAAATCAAAAACCTCATCGCCGGCCTGGACGTTGACAACAGCGCTCAGCTGCGCGAGGTTTGCGCTAAAATCCGCCAAGCCATCATGGACAAGGAAATGCCCCAGGACCTGCAACAGCTGATTGCCGAAGCTTATGAAGAGCTGGGCAAAAAGGTGGGTCAGGCTGATCCCTTCGTGGCAGTTCGCTCCAGCGCTACCGCTGAGGACCTGCCGGACGCTTCCTTCGCAGGTCAACAGGATACCTACCTGAACGTGAAGGGCGCTGCTACCATCGTAGCTAAGGTTAAGGAATGCTATGCTTCCTGCTTCACCGACCGCGCTGTATACTATCGTGAAAAACAAGGCTTTGACCATCTGGACGTAGCTCTTTCCGCAGCAGTACAAATGATGGTTTTCTCCAAGGCTGCTGGCGTTATGTTCACCGTTAACGTTGCTACCGGCGACGACAAGAACATCCTCATCGAAGGCGCTTGGGGCTTGGGCGAATATGTAGTACAAGGCACTGTAACCCCTGATAACTACACCATTAACAAGGCTTCCGGTGAAATTATCGAGAAGAACGTTAATGCTCAGGATATTAAGCTGGTGCGCAAGGCTACCGGCGATTGCGAAGAAGTAATCGTGCCCTTGGATGAGCAAAACGAGCAAAAGCTTACCGACGCTCAAATCAAAGAATTGGCTGAATGCGCCAAGAAAATTGAAGCTCACTATGGCTGCTACATGGATATGGAATGGGGCGTTGACGAGCGCGACAACAAGGTTTACATTCTGCAAGCCCGTCCGGAAACCGTATGGAGCCGTCGCAATAAAGAAAATGGTGGCGCACCGAAAGAGGAGAAGAAAGTGACTACTGATCGCAAAGTAATTGTAAAAGGCTTGCCTGCTAGCCCCGGTAATGTGGCTGGCCGCGTACATGTAATTCTGGATCCTTCCCGCATCGACGAGTTCAAGGAAGGCGAAATCCTGGTAACCGAAATGACCGCTCCCGACTGGGTACCGGCTATGAAGAAGGCGAAAGCTATTGTAACCGATAGCGGCGGTATGACCTGCCATGCTTCCATCGTATCCCGCGAGCTGGGCATCCCCTGCATCGTTGGCACCAAGAGCCGCGGCGAAGCTGCTACCACCACCATCCCTGATGGCATTGATGTAACCATCGATGCTACCCATGGCGTTGTTTACGAGGGTATCATCGAGGAGCCCAAGACTGAACAACCTGCTGCTCAACAGGTTGTGGCTGCTGCTGAATATTTCCCGCCCACCGGCACCAAAATTTACATGAATTTGGGTGACCCCGAGCTGGCTGAAAAATACAGCACCCTGCCCTGCGATGGTATCGGCCTGATGCGCGAGGAGTTCATCTGGACCACCTATATCCATGAGCATCCCCTGTATTTGATTAAGATTGGTCAACCGGAAAAGGTTGTGGACCAGCTGGCTGAAGGCATTCGCCAAGTATGCCAAGCTATGGCTCCTAGACCGGTTACCCTGCGCTTCTCCGACTTCAAATCCAGCGAATACCGCGATTTGAAGGGCGGCGACGAATTCGAGCCCTATGAACCCTCTGCTCTGCTGGGCTGGCGCGGTGCTTCCCGTTACTATGATCCTAAATATATCGAAGCCTTCAAGCTGGAGTGCATGGCTGTACGCAAGGTACGCGAAGAGTTCGGCCTGAAGAACCTGAACGTAATGATTCCCTTCTGCCGCAACGTAGAGGAATGCGAAAAGGTTGTAGCTATTATGGCTGACTGCGGTTTGCGCCGTGGTAAGGACTTCAAGGTATGGCTGATGGCTGAAATCCCCTCCAACATTATTTTGGCCGACCAATTCAACAACTATGTTGATGGCTATTCCATTGGCTCCAACGATTTGACCATGCTGGTACTGGGCTGCGACCGTGATAACGACACCGTATCCCATATCTATGATGAGCGCAACTTGGCAGTTCGCCGTGCTATCCGTCACCTGATCGAGGTTGCTCATAAGGGTGGCAAGACCGTATCCATTTGCGGCCAAGCTCCCAGCGTATATCCTGAATTCTGCGAATTCTTGATTAAGAGCGGCATCGACAGCATGTCCGTAAACCCCGATACCGTAAAATTCACCAAGAAGCTGGCTGCACAAATCGAGCAACGCATTATGCTGGACGCTCTCACCGGTCGTGGCCGCCAAGATGTTGAGGATCTGAACTGGTAATTAAATTTCAAATGAGAATTTTCTAAAAACTATTGACAAATTGGCACCCGCGTTATATACTAGTGTCAACAACAGAAAATAGTGAAGAGCTTTGAGGCTCCTGTATTGCAGTATGTAGTACGGGAGCCTTTTTGTTTCCAGCTATTTGGGATAAGGAGTTGATGCTATGGATTATTATTTGCTGGCTTTAGGATTAGGCTTAGCTAGGCATTGCTATACTGATTGTCGTTACTATCTGCTCTACGATAGCACCAATGCCTTTCTAATCACTGTAGGCGTAGTCCGTGGCTGGCGTATGGGGCTGCTAGAGCAGGTGTGGCAGGGCTTTTTGCTGCTAGGTGGGCTCATGGTGCTCATTTATTACGCTGCGAGAGGTGGTATGGGCGAGGGTGATGTGAAATTAGCAGCTGTTTTAGGCCTTTGGCTAGGGGTGGAGCAGGGCTTAGCCTGCTTACTGCTGGCCTTTGTAAGCGGTGCTGTGGTAGGCTGCTCAATGCTATTGTGTAAGCCGGAGCAAAGCAAGCAGCTGCCCTTCGGGCCTTTTTTGGCAGGCAGCGGCATAGCTTGCTATGTTCACGGCACAGCAATACTGGCTTGGTATTGGCAGTTTTTTGGCTAAATTAGGCTTTGAATTGTAAATTTTTTGGAGGAATTTGCCGTAAAGGAAAATTTTTTGAAGAAATTTTTGCGTATGCTCATACACTTTGGGAGGTTGCAAGAGAATGAAACAAGAGAGAAATTTACAGGTTTGGCGGAATCTGCGCAGTCAATGGCTCAAGAAGGGTCGCCAGCATAAGCAGCTAGTGCTTGTGCGTTTGAGCAGCACGGTTGTTGAAGTTGGCTGTTGGCAGGCGGATTGTTGCCTGTGGCATAAGGAAAAGGATTTGCTCAATTCCGGGCATGGGACCAGCCATGAGTGGTGGCAGGAATTAGAGCGAGCCTTGCAGGATATTTTCATTTGGGCCAGGGTACCGGAAATGGTGGATACCATTTTCCTTTTAGAGGAGGAGCTGGTTTTTAGCGAGCTGTTGGAGCTACCCGCCCTTCAGGAAAAGCAATTACTGCTGGCCATAGCTTGGGAAGCGGAGCAGCTGGTGCCCTGGGAGGAGGGAAGCTATCATACGGCCTTTGCAGCAACGGAGGCGGGAGAGGATAAATTGCAGGTACAGCTTTGGGCCTGGCCGAAGGAGCAGGCTCAAAGGGCTTACCAATTGGCCAGTGGCTTACATCTGCACCTGCAGGGCATTTTAGTGGGCATGGGCTGTGAAAAGGCGCAACAGGCTTGGTACAAGGGGTACAATCTTAAGCATTGGAGCCTAGAGGATGGGGCCTTTAATTGGCAGCAACACACAGGGGATTTTCTAGCATCGGACTATCCTAAAAAGCTTGGCAAGGCCGGTATAGCACTTAGTCTAGCCTTATATGTGGCAGCCCAAGCAGGGTGCTATTGGGCTAGTAGAAGCTTGGAGGCTACGCAGCAGGAGATTATGCAGTACCATGTGTGGCAGCAGCGTCTGGAGCGCAGCCAAAAACTAGAGAGGGATTTGCAAAAATATCGCCAGCTGGACAAAAGCTTGCAGGGTAATGCCAGCCACATGGCTGGCATGGTAGCAAGATTGGGTCAGCGAGTGAGCGCAGGCTGCTGGCTGGAGCTGCTGCGCAGCGATGCCCAAAGCAAAACGTGGCAGCTGGAGGGGTCCTGCTATGAAGCAGCAGCCATGAATAGATTTATCGAAAATATGGAGCAGGACCCCAAGCTGCAGCAGGTGCAGCTGCTCAGCAGCCAGCAGCTGGGTAATAAACAGCTATTTAGCTTGATGGTAAAGGAAAAGTAGCTATGACGAGGATGGAAAAGCTACATGATAAAATAAGTACATACAAAGGGAAAACGCTAAATGGGCTTACGCTCTTCTTAGGCTTAACTGTGTTGGCTTGGACGGTAGCGGCAGTGGTTATGCCAAAATGCGAGGAAGGGCAAGGGCTGTGGCGCCAGCGCCAGCAGCAAAAGCTCAAGCTCGAGAGGCTGCTTGACTTTGCTGCAAGGCACGCTGACTATGCCGCCTATGAGGAAGCACGCTTTAGGGAGCTAGTGAAGCTTAAAGAAGGGGTGCAGCAGGCGACGGATAGCAATCAGCTGCAGCAGCTGCTGCAGCTGGGGGCGGCTAAAAATAAACTGCTGGTAAAAAATATGCAGGTTGTGCCTGGCAATGATGGTAGAATTGCGAGTAAAGCTGAGGGGAAAATACCTGCGCCCCAAGCACAAGCTAGCTTGGGCATGACTAGCGTCCAGCTTAAGCTGGAGCTAGTGGGCGATTATTTTGCGCTGCTGCGCTGGCTGAAGCAGGTGGAGAAGCAGCGCGTCGCCATCCAAAAAATTGAAATCAAGGGGCAGGGCATGGGCCTTGTGTCCGCTAATTTGGTTGTACGATGCTTCGTCATGAATGCTAAATAAAAAACGCAAAATAAAAACGCCACCCCGCAGGGTGGCGTCAATCGGCCCCAATATTTAGAGTTCAATAATGTTCAGCTATAGAGGTTTTAGATAGGCTTTAGGTACAGATAGACCTTCAAAGTCTACTTATCCAGCTTGGCGTTATCCATAAAGGCAGTTCCGAAAATCGTATACTTCATCTCGGCGCCTCGTAAATCAGCATTTTCCAGCATAGCTCTATCGAGTAGGGCTCGACTAAGCTTGGCCTGCTGCAAATCGCCATGGCCCAGCTTGGCGCTGCGCAAATCCGCATGGGTCAAATCAGCCTTAGCCATATGTACGCTGTACATATTGGCGCCGTAGAAGCAGGCGTTGGGAAGGCTGGCCTCACGCAGCCAGCTATAGGGCAAGCTGGCATAGCTAAAATCAGCGTAATCGCCATGGACTTTGTCCAGCACAGCCTCTTGGATGTGCGCGTATTCAAGACTTACATTGAGCAGCTTGCTGCCCTGGAGCTGGCTGCGATAGAGGGTTGCTCTATGCATTTTGGCATTGGTAAAGTCCGCATCTGTGGCCTGGACATAGCTCAAATCTGCCTCGGATAAGTCAGCATCCCGTAAGCGACTACGATGCAAAATAGCGCTGCGAAACACAGCGTTGTGCAGCTGTGCTTTGTCCAGATTGGTGCCATCTAAGCGAGCTTCGGTAAAGTCAGCACCGGCAAAATCGCGTCCACAGAGGTTATAGCCTGATAAATCGGCACCGGATAGGTCGCCGCCGGGACAGCTGCCTCCCTTTTGCACAGTAGCTAAATCAGCATTATTATAAGCTAGTACTGGCAGAGAGAATAGGGACAGAGCAAAGCTTAGCAGTAAAAACTTTTTCATTAGCATTCTTAAACACCTGCTTTCACATCAAGCTTCATCCAAAAGCTTTTCCAAATCACGGGGCTCATCCGGCAAGGCATCGATAATTTTCCAGGGCTGGCAGTCCGTAAAATCTTCGCGCTTATAGCCCGAGCCATCCAGAACCACCAGACAGCGAGCACCAATAGCTTGAGCACATTTCACATCGTTAGGCGTATCGCCAATAAAAATCATCTGGTCCGGCGTAAAGCTTTGGTTATGGCGCATAAAGAAGCGGGAAAAGGCAATTTTCGCCAGCTCCTCTCTGTTTTCGCTAGCTTCGCCGAAAACGCTATCATCAAAGGAAAAATACTTGTCCAGACCGTAATAGGCCAGCTTTTCTTGGGCACCGCTGCGGATATTACCAGTGAGCAGGCAGTTTTGGTATTTGCTATCAGGCTGAGCAAAATAAGCCAGCGTTTTCTCAACATTTTTCAGAACCCTGCCCTGATGCAGTGGCAGCTGCTTGGGTAATTCCATTTGGTAGCGAATTAAAAGGCCCGCAGCCTCGGCGCTGCTGCAGCGACCTCTGAGCCTTGTGACTACGGCTTTAATAATATCCGAGTCCGTGCGTCCCGCAAGGGAGCGCGTAAAATCAAAGGCATCTAAAAAATAGTAATCCTTAATCACATTAATCATGGCATCCTTGCCAGCGCCACCGGTGAGCACCAGGGTGCCATCCACATCCCACATGAGATATTGCATGTATTAAACCTCCCTTGGTTTGGGGAATAAAGCTTAAGATAAAAAAAGCTGCCACTGGGGCAGCCTTTTGGGTTCAACCACGAGCATTATATGGAGCGAGGCTTCATCATCATCTTTTTTAGCTTGCTGCCCATGTTGCTGGTCACGTTTTTGGTGCGGCGAATGAATTTAATCTTGGAGCGATGGGTGGGCTTCATATCATTCTTGCTGCCGAAATCGCCACGATCCAAAAGGGTAATCTTGGATTTATCCGCATCAAAGGCTTCCCGCAAATAGCGAGCCATGGCCGCCGGATCAGCATCGGCAAAGCAGCTAAAGATATCCGCGGTCATAAAGCCCATTTCCGGATAAATGTGTAAAGTTACATGGCCCTGCTGGCAAATAGCGAAAAGGGAATACTCTTTAGCACCCTCCTCCTGGTAGCATACAATTTGCTGGCAGCGCATGGAATATTCCTCGCAACCCTTGCGCAGCTTTTCCTCAGCTACGGCAGGAGTAACGACCTCTTCGGTACCACAATTATACATATCAACGGCAATTAATTTACCCAGAAAGCTTTTTTGTTTCACGTTTACACCCCTAAAAAATAAAATAAGCAAATAGCGGCCATCCTGGTGGCTTGCTTCATACCTCGGAGGCTCGCTTACCCTTATATTATAGCTAAATTTTTAAAGCCTGTAAAGCTAAATGCTCCACGAAAGTGCTTTTTCGTGCTATAATATGAATATATTTGAAAAACAATTGTTTCGTAGGTAACAAGAATACTAGTGGTGGTGAAGCTATGGAAAAGCAAGAGGGCGTTGTAGCTGACATCGTGTTTCAAAGCGATGATGGTATGTACAGCGTGCTGCGTGTGGAAAATAAAGCCTTGGGCAAATTCACGGTGGTTTACCGAGGCCCGGCTCCCTATTTGGGCGAGCAAATCAGCTTGGAGGGGGAGTGGGTTGAGCATGCCCGCTTTGGGCAGCAGTTTAATGCTGCTTCCCTGCAGGTAATGCAGCCTACTTCTGCAGCAGGCATGGAACGCTTTTTGGCCTCCGGTGCTTTGCCGGGTGTGGGCGCGGTGACGGCGGCGCGGATTGTGGAGCTGTTCGGCACGGATACGCTGACAGTTTTGGAGCAGTACCCGGAGCGCTTGGCTAAGGTAAGAGGCATCAGCGCCAAAAAGGCAGTGGCCATAGGCGAGGCTTATCAAGAGCTGTCGGGCCTGAGAGAGCTGATGCTGTTTTTAGAGTCCAACGGCGTCTCCAGCGGTTATGCGGCCAAGCTGCAGGCTGTGTATGGCAACACGGCTATCACGCGCTTGAAGGAAAATCCTTATAGCCTGGCTCAGGACATCGATGGCATTGGCTTTAAAACTGCGGACAGAATTGCTATGGCTATGGGCATGGAGCACGATTGTCAGGAGCGGCTTATGGCGGGCATCAGCTATGCGCTGGTTTCCGCGGCGAGCGCAGGGCATACCTGCGTGCCGGAGGAGCTTTTGGTACGGGAAACGGCTCGCGTGCTGGTGGTGGACCGGGAGGCGGTGCAGCAGGTTTTTGACGAGCTTATGGAAAAGGATCGCCTGCGCAAGGAAGAGGTTGGAGGCGTGCGCTTTATTTATCCTGAATATTTATATCGGGCGGAGGTGCAGACGGCGCGGCGCTTACTCTATTTGCGTGACCAGGCCAAGCCCATCACTCGTGTGAATGCGGATGATGTTATTGCTGCTTGGGAAAGGGAGGCCGGTATTCATTTGGCAGAGGCCCAAAGACAGGCCATTTACACCAGCCTTGAGCACGGCGTTTTCGTGCTCACGGGCGGCCCCGGCACCGGTAAAACCACGGTTGTGAAGGGTATTTTGAATGTGCTGGAAAAGGCGGGCTGTCGCATTCTTTTGGCAGCGCCCACGGGCAGAGCGGCCAGACGCTTGGCGGACTCGGCTGGGCATCCCGCGCTTACGGTGCATCGACTTTTAGAGTTCCAGCCCAGCGGGGATGGTCTCTATTTTGGCAAAAATGATGAGGATCCCTTGGATGCGGAGGCGATTATTATTGACGAGGCCTCCAT
This sequence comes from Phascolarctobacterium sp., assembly GCA_051866475.1. Lineage (GTDB taxonomy): Bacteria > Bacillota > Negativicutes > Acidaminococcales > Acidaminococcaceae > Phascolarctobacterium_A. Next base: position 4,858 of record JBJDXC010000096.1, on the reverse strand, counting down.
GCTGGATATTAATCTGACCTATCATCTTTTGAAGGCCGTCAAGGGAGGCTGTCGCTTGATTTTCGTAGGTGACGTGGACCAATTGCCCTCCGTAGGCGCTGGCTCGGTGCTGCAGGATATGATTCGCTCAGGCAAGATGCCTGTTGTGCGCTTGGAAAACGTATTCCGGCAGGCGGAGGTCAGCCCCATTGTGCTCAACGCTCATAAAATCAATCATGGGCAGATGCCGGAGTTTATAGCTGGGGTGGGCAGCGAATTTGCCATCCAGGAGTTTTTAGATGAGCCTACAGCGGCGGAATATGTGGCACGTACCTATGCTGATATGACTAGGGATGGGGATTGGCGGCGTGTCCAGGTGCTGAGTCCCATGCATAAAAGTCCCTGCGGCGTGCAAAATTTGAATAAGCTTTTGCAAAGCTATATTAACCCTCCCAGCGCTACCAAGCCCGAGGTCAATATTCCCGGTAATGTGCTGCGGGTGGGGGATAAGGTGATGCAAATTCGCAATAATTACGAAAAGGATGTTTTTAACGGCGATATTGGCCGTGTGTATAAAATCGAGGGCAAGACGGTGACGGTGGCTTATCCTGAGCGGCCTGAGGGTGATTTTGTGTCCTATAGCCAGGGCGAATGCGAGGAGCTGCAGCTGGCCTATGCCATGAGCGTGCACAAGTCCCAGGGCAGCGAGTATCCCTGTGTGATTTTGCTCATGGTGCCCAGTCATTATGTGATGCTGCAGCGCAATTTGCTTTACACAGCCGTGACTAGGGCCAAGCAAAGAGTTTTAGTAGTGGGCTCCAAGAGGGCGGTGCTGACGGCAGTGGAGAACGATAAAACACGGCGACGTCATAGCCTGCTGGCGGAACGACTGCAGGAGGATGCGGAGGTTTTCTAATGCTCAAGGAATATATGCGAGCAGTGAATTATTATACGCGCGTGGTGCGGGAGCTGATTTTCCCGCGCCATTGTGCTGTTTGTGGCAACGTTATCGACAATGCCTATCTTTGCCCTGAATGTCGCAAGGGGTATTTGCTACAAAAATATGTGCAGTACGAGCCACGGGAGGAGTATCTGGCAGGGCAGGCGGAGCCTGAGGCTTGCGATGTACTGAAAAGTGTACTGGTGCTTTATAAATATGACGGCATCCTTAAGGATGCCTTACACGAGATTAAGTTTAACGGCAATACAGCTTTGCTACCGCTGCTCAGGGAAGAGGCGGAGGCAGCTCTGCCCGCCGCCAAGCTGCGCTGGCTGGGGCAGTATGATGTGATCACCTGCATCCCCACCAGCCCGGAGCGCAGAGCGCGCCGGGGCTTCGACCTGCCCGAGGAAATCTTCGCGCCGCTTCTAGAGCAGCGCGGCGGTGAGTTCCACGCCCACGTGCTCGCGCGTGTGCGTAGCACCGCGCCCCTCTTCGAGCTGGCGCCTTTAGAGCGGCGCAGCGAGCTTGCCGGCTGCTTCGCGCTGGGCCCGGGGGCACAGCGGCTCATTGCCGGCAAGCGCGTGCTGCTCTGCGACGATATTTACACCACCGGCAGCACCATGGCGGAGGCCGCCTCGGTGCTGCTGGGGGCGGGGGCTAGCGAGGTGCATGGGCTAGCGCTGACAGCGCCAGCATACTAACGAACGTGCCCCATAAAGGGCCATCTGCTTCACAATGGCTCCTAGGAGTATTATACGAGTAAAGTTTATTAATTTGGGGATAGTGAATTGTTAACTAAGCTTAAACAATACTTTAAACAAGAAACGGTGCTGTGCGTGGCAGTGCTGCTAGCTTTTGGCTCTAGTCTTTTTGCACGGCCTAAGCTGGCCTACATCGATTTTGCAGTGCTCAGCATTTTGCTGAGCCTGATGCTGGTGGTGGCCGGACTAAAAAGCGTCAGCTTTTTGGACTATGTAGCGCGCCAGCTTTTGAAGCGCTGCGCCAGCTGGCGCAGCGTGGTGCTGGCGCTGGTGAGCGTGACCTATGTGTCCAGCATGTTCGTCACCAATGACGTGGCTCTCATTACCTTTGTGCCCTTGGCCTTGATCATCGGCAGGGAGCTGAAGCGGGATGTGGCGCGGGTTATCATTTTGCAAACACTGGCAGCCAATTTGGGCTCCATGGTGACGCCGCCGGGAAATCCGCAAAACCTTTTCCTTTATGCGCACTATAACTACACGGCCACCAGCTTTTTCCAAGTTATGGCTGTGCCGGGACTGCTTTCCATAGTGTTTTTAGGCTTGCTTATCTGGCGTGGCAGAAATGCAAGGCTGCAGCTGACGCTGCCGGAGCAGGCTCGTCCTGACATGCTGCAAACTGCTTTATTGCTGGGACTGCTGCTGCTGAATATTGCTGCTGTGCTGCATTGGCTGGATAAAACAGTCGCTTTATTGATAACGGTGGCTTACGTGCTGCTCAGGCAGCGACGCTTACTGCTGGCTGTGGATTACAGTCTTTTGGTGACCTTTGTGGGCTTTTTTATCTTCATCGGCAATATCAGCCAGACCAGCCTAGCCTTGTATCTCAAGCAGTCCCTTTTAGGAACCGCAGTAGGAACCTATGTGGCAGGGGCGTTAGCCAGCCAGTTTATTAGTAATGTGCCCGCAGCTATGCTGCTAGCGGGTCTCACATCGGAGGCGGATGCCTTGCTTTTAGGTGTCAATATCGGCGGCTTGGGTACCTTGATTGCGTCCATGGCCAGCGTTATTTCTTATAAGCTTTTCGTGGCTGAGCATCCTTATCAAGCCGGGACCTACCTGCGTACCTTTTTGTACTATAATTTTGCTGGCCTACTTCTCTTAGGCGGCTTAACCTATCTGTTAGTTCTGTAAAACCAGCGAGTTCCTTAATAATCGCATATGAGTTCTAGGTGAATACACAATTTGTGTTAACTGTTATGGAATTAAAGGTTGACTAAATAGCATGGCTGTTTTATAATATCCTACATGAAAGGATGTTAGAAAATGTTAGAGCTTGCACATAAACTGGCGGACAGTGATACTAAATTTTTCGGTGGCTGGGTTTTAGCAGGGGTAGAAGCTCATATTCACGGGCAGGCTACACAGCTGGAAAACCGCATGCTTCTCGAAAAGGAGCGTAAATGCATTATCCAAGTGCTGGGCACTGCTGCTGAGCAAAGGGTGAAGGAGCTGCGAGTATTTTTGGTTTTGCCCAAGAATAAGCTGGGCTCCAAGCCTAAGGTAACAGAGGCGCCACAAGGGAAGCTACTTGTTGAGCATGTCTTCACTGTACAGGAGGTACGTGATTATGTGGCTTACACCGGGGATGAAAATATCATCCATCAGGGTGAGCATCCCATTGTGCCGGGGCTGTGCATGGCAGCATGGCTGCAGCAGGCTTTGCAGCTACATGAGCTGGATTGGCGTATAAGCTTTTTGGCTCCGGTCTACACTGGAGATAAGCTTGTGGTTTACGCTAGTGAGCAAGAGCTGGCAGCTTATGTGGAAGGCTTTAAGGTTTTCAGCATTAAATTATAAACGAGGCTGGTGCTTTTTATGACGACGAATAATCCCAATGTAAATAAAACTGCGGAGATGACGAAAATGGCGCTGATGGTAGCCATGAACTGCATTTCTGCTTATATTATTATTCCCTTGCCCTTTTCTCTATCACCCATTGCGTTGCAGACCTTGATTGTTAATCTAACAGGCTATGTCTTGAACGTAAAGCAGGCCTTCATGACCATGCTGGTATATCTTTTGGTCGGCCTTGCCGGTGTGCCGGTGTTCACAGGCGGCACGGGTGGACCGGGCAAGCTTTTTGGTCCTACTGGTGGTTATATTATTGGTTTTTTGTTCACGGCAGTTTTCTTGGCAGCAACTCGCGGTGAGAAATATAATTTTAAACGTTATGCACTGCTGGGCTGCATCGTGGGCATCCCTTTGATTTATCTCTTCGGCTTTGTGCAATTAAAGCTAGTTACAGGCATGCCTTGGAGTAAGGCCTTTATGACAGGCGTTTTGCCCTTCATTCCTTTAGATATCGTGAAATGCTTGGGCGCAGCCTTCCTAGCCGGCCCCATTCATCGAATTTTTGATCATAAATAAAAATGCTCCCCGTATTTGCCTGCGCTAGCGTGAATACGGGGTTCTTTATAAGGTGGGAAATATGGATAAGGTATATCTTTTAGGGGGACTGCGCAGCTACGTGGGCGTGGTTAATGGCATGTATCGCCATGTGCCAGCGGAAAAGCTGGGTGCGGCGGTGCTGGGCCAGGTTATGGATAAATATGGCATCAAGAATCCGGATTATATTATTGCCGGTAACGGCGTGGGCGCCGGGGGCAACATTGCGCGGCTGATGGCCTTGGAGGCCGGCGTGGACATGGCGGTGCCGGCCTTTACCATTGATGTGCAATGCGGCAGCGGGCTGGAAAGCATTGCTGTGGCAGCAGCCAAAATCGCCAGCGGCGAGGCGGACTGCATTATAGCCGGAGGCTTTGAGAGTAGCAGTACCCAGCCTCGCCGCGGTTACAACGCCAACCATCCGGATTATGCCGGGGATAGCTGGTACAGTGTGGCTAAGTTTATGCCAGGCATGCACCGTGAAACGGTGATGCTGGAGGGGGCGGAGCTGGCCTGCCAGCGGGAACAGGTCAGCAAGGCTGAGCTGGACGCGTGGGTGCTGCGCAGCCACCGCTTGGCTGCCCAGGCGCAGCAAAAGGGCAGCCTGCAGGGAATAATTACGCCTTGCTATGGTGCGACTAAGGACGAGGGTATTCGCCCGCGCATGAGCCAAAGGCTCTTGGATCGCCTGCCCAAGGTTTTGGAGGGCGGGGAGTTTATTACAGCTGCTAACTCCTGTCTTATTAACGATGGTGCTGCTTTCGTTGTTGTCTGCTCTGAAAAATATTTG
>JBJDXC010000095.1:0-2977 GCA_051866475.1 Phascolarctobacterium sp. | reverse complement strand
ACCTATCATGGCAAAAAGGTGCTGGCTACTCATGGCGGCCTAGCTAAAATGCCTGAAAATCTTACGCTGGTGGCCACGGCAGAGATGATTTATGGCACTGGTGAATACGAGGATGGCCTTGATGTGGATATGAGTTTTGCGAAGCTCGCTCAAGAAAATGAGTATCAGGTTCATGGTCACCGTAATTATGAGAGTGTGCCTGTGCAGGTCAATGAGCATTGCTTTAATCTTGATGGCGGAGTGGAGCTGGGCGGTCAGCTCAGAGCTTTGGAGCTCACGGAGGAGGGTTTTGCTACTGTAGCCATTGGCAATGCTCTGGAATATGCTCCTAGGGTTAAGGCTAATAAAGATGCTGTTATAAACAATAATCCTCAAACCATCCATGAGCTTTTGGAATCCTTCAGTGGCAATCCTTATATCAAGGAACGTAGCTTTGGCAGTATTTCTTCCTTCAACTTCAGCCGTGAAGCCTTTTATAACAAGGCCTGGGATGATATTACCTGCAGAGCCAGGGGTTTGTTTATCGATAGGGCACAAGAAAAAATCGTAGCACGCAGCTACGATAAATTCTTTAACCTGGAGGAGCGTCCGGAAACGAGGCTAAGGGCGCTAAGGGAAAATCTTGTTTTCCCGGTGAAGGCCTACGTAAAGGTAAATGGCTTTTTAGGGATTGTGGGATATGATAATGCCAAAAAGCAGATGATTGTTACTTCTAAGGGCGATATGCTAGGCCTTTATGCTAAGATTTTCTATAATACCTTGGCTCAAGAGCTGAAGGAGAAGATGCCTGTTCTGGAAGCGTTCGTCCGCGATAATAACTGCTCCGTGATTTTTGAGTGCGTGGAGCCCTTTAAGGATCCTCATATTATTGAATATGATAGACCCCATGTGGTTCTTTTGGAAATCATCGAGAATGATATGACCTTTAAGCATCTGTCCTATGAGGAGCTGTGTGCTTTGGGTGAAAAATTGGGAGTGGAAGTAAAGAAGCTGGCCTTTACCCTTAATTCTTGGGATGAGTTTTATAAATGGCTCAAGGACACTATGAAGAGTGATTATCTCTATGAAGGCAAGCACATCGAGGGCTTTGTTATTGAGGATGAAAACAACTTTATGACCAAAATTAAGCTTGCTTATTACTCCAAATGGAAAAAGCTGCGCCAGATTGCAGATACTACGCTGCGGCATGGGGCTATTAAGGCCAAATGGCAGCTTGGTGATGAGGAAAGCAAGGAGTTTTATAAGTGGCTGAAAGAGAAGGTATATCCTCTGCGCCAAAGTGATGGTATCTATCCCTTTGCAACGGATATAATCGCTTTGAGAAATAGGTTTTTTGAGGATAAATCTGAATCTGATTTTTGCTGATTTTTTAGCTGATTTTTTGCTCCTGCCCAAAAAGAAAGACAGATTTTGTCCATTAAGTATGTTAAAATATACCTATCATGCGGTAGGAGGGAGATGTAAAAATGGCTGAAGACAGAATTGGCAAGGATAGGCTGCTGGAAATGTATGCTAGGCTGGCTGAGGGCAAGGTGCTCTATAAATTGGAGGAAGCGGAGCATTACAAATGTTCTTTGCGCTCCATTCAGCGTGATATTGAGGATTTGCGGGCATTTTTTCATAACCAGAGTGATGCTAGTGGAGTAGTGCAGGAATTAGTTTATGATAAAAAGCATAATGCCTATAAGCTTGTGCCACCCTTAAGAAACGTGCTGAGTAATAAAGAGGTTTTTGCAGTTTTGAAAATATTGCTGGAAAGCAGGTCTCTTTCTAAGGCTGAGCTGGACCCGATTTTGGATAAGCTCATTGATTGCTGCGTACCCAAGGAGTGCAAGAGCTATGTTAATGGCTTGATTAGTAACGAACGCTTTCATTATGTGCCACCCCGTCATAACAAAGAGGTGTTAGAGACCATGTGGCGCTTGGGCGAGGCACTTAGGGAGCATAAGGAGGTAGAAATTGACTACCGCAAGCCTGCCGATGGCAGCCTTGTGCATAGGGTGCTGCGCCCGGCCGGGGTGATGTTTTCGGAGTTTTATTTTTACTTGGCGGGGTTTATTGTGCCTCAGAAGGAAGAGAAAATTGAGTTCGAGGTTGAAAATGACCCGTTCCCCACTATTTATAGGATAGATAGGATTGAGAGCCTCAAGGTTACAGATAGGCATTATAATGTGCCCTATGAGAGTAGATTTGAGGAGGGCGAGTTCCGTAAGCGGGTGCAGTTTATGTATGGTGGCAGGCTGCAGAAGCTCAAATTTTATTATAAGGGGCCCAATCCAGAGCCAGTATTGGACAGACTACCCACAGCAGAGATTGTTGACCATAATGAGAAGGGTTATTTGCTCACCGCCGAGGTATTTGGCAGCGGCATAGATATTTGGTTGAGAAGTCAGGGCGAGTTAGTAGAAGTGGTTCAATAAGAGCGCAAGTTGTGCTATGGTGTGTATAAACAGAGCTGTATTCGTGTTATAATAGGTGGTAGGTGGTGATGGATGTGAACATGTTCATTGCATGCTGTGGTCTCGATTGTGAAAAATGTGAAGCTAGACTGGCAACGATAAACAACGATAACGACTTGCGAAAGAAGGTTGCTGAAGAGTGGTCTAAGCTTAATGGTATAGAAATAACAGCAGAGATGATTAATTGTGAAGGCTGTCGTGTAAATGGGGTCAAGACGGTTTACTGCGAAGCCTTGTGTCCGATCAGAAAATGTGCAATGGAAAAGCATTTTGCCACCTGTGCAGAATGTAGTGAAATGAATGTTTGCGATAAACTTAGCGCAATAATTACAAATAATAAGGAAGCCAGGGATAATCTTCAAGCTATGTAATTACGGAGATGACTGATGGAGGTGCGTACAATGAAGTTTTTGACCAAAATTTTACTAATAGCAACATTATTGGTAACCATGGTCCCTGCCGTATGCTCAGCAGGAGCAGTGACCAAGGATGGCTACTATAAGGGTATTAAGCTGTGC
>JBJDXC010000094.1:0-14046 GCA_051866475.1 Phascolarctobacterium sp. | reverse complement strand
GATGAAAGATAAAATTTTTCGCATCCTTCAGGTAATCGGCCGCAGCTTTATGCTGCCCATTGCCGTGCTGCCTATTGCAGGCATGCTGCTTGGCATTGGTGCTTCCTTTACTAATAAAACCACCATTCAAACCTATGGCTTGGAGCGCTTTTTAGGCGATGACACCCTGCTGCACTCCCTTTTGACCATTATGAGCGAAACAGGCAATATTATCTTTGCCAATTTGCCTGTGGTTTTTGCAGTGGGTGTGGCCATTGGTATGGTTAAGCTGGAAAAGGAAGTGGCAGCCTTATCGGCCTTGATTGCCTTTTTGGTTATGCACGCCTCCACCAACTCCGTACTGAAGCTGGCCGGAGATATTCTGCCTGATGGCAAGCTGGCGCCCCATGTGCTGGGCGGCACCATTACCAATGTGTGTGGCATTATGTCCTTGCAGGAGGGTGTTTTTGGCGGTATTATCGTGGGCTTGGGTGTAGCCTGGCTCCACAATCGCTTTCACAATATTGAGCTGCCCAGCGCCTTTTCCTTTTTTGGTGGCTCCCGCTTTGTGCCCATTATTTCCACTGTTGTATATATGTTCGTGGGCATTTTGATGTATTTTATTTGGCCCAGCGTGCAAAACGGCATTTTTATGCTAGGTAATTTGGTAACAGGCACGGGCTATTCGGGAACCTTCCTCTACGGCATTATCGACCGCAGCCTGATTCCCTTTGGGCTGCATCATGCCTTTTATATCCCTATTTACCAAACGGGCCTGGGCGGCTCCATGATGGTGGATGGGCAGCTGGTGCAGGGCGCGCAAAATATTTTCTTTGCCCAGCTGGCCTCTCCTAATGTTACTAAGTTTAGTGTGGAAGCCACGCGCTTTTTTAGTGGCTCCTATTTATTCATGGTTTTTGGCTTGCCCGGTGCGGCCCTAGCCATGTATCGTGCAGCTAAGCCTGCAAAGAAAAAGGCTGTGGGGGGCTTGCTGCTTTCCGCTGCCTTAACCTCGATGCTGACGGGTATTACGGAGCCCATTGAGTTTTCCTTCCTCTTTGTAGCTCCCTTATTGTATTATATTCAAGTATTTTTGGCTTCCACAGCCTTTGTGATTGCCGAAATTTTGAATATTACAGTTTGCTTTACCTTTTCATCGGGCTTAATTGATTTGTTTATCTTTGGCGTGCTGCAGGGCAATGCTAAGACCAATTGGCTGATGCTTATGCCCTTGGGCGTGCTGTATTTCTTCATTTATTACTTTATTTTTAGCTTTATGATTAAACGCTTTAATTACAAAACTCCCGGCCGCGAGGATGATGAAGAAGAAACCAAGCTTTATACCAAGGCCGATGTTTTGGCTAAAAAGGAAGCAGAAAAGCAGGCTGAGCAGGTTGCTGCTGCGGCTACCACAAGCACTGCCGAGGATGATGCCCTGAGTGTTAGGATTGCAGAAGGCTTGGGCGGAGCCAATAATATTGCGGTGCTGGAATGCTGCATTACCCGTCTGCGTTTGCAGTTGGTTGATGATAGCAAGGTGAACGAAGCGCTTCTCAAAGCTACCGGCGCTATGGGCGTGGTGCACGCCGGCGAGCAGCTGCAGGTAATATATGGACCCAAGGTTACAGGCATTAAGCTCAATTTGGAGGCCTATTTAGAAAAGCTAAAGAATAATCCCCAGCTTGCTAAAGAGCATGCTGTAGAAGCTACTGCTCCTGTAGAGGAAGCATCTATACCTGTTGCTGATGCAGGGACTGCCAGCGAAGCTGCTGCTGTGGATGAAGAGCCGAAGGCTGCCAAGTCTAGCCAGGTTAAGGACGCAGCGCCTGCTGAGGCCTATCGCTTTGCTTCACCCTTTACTGGTGAGCTGCATCCTATAACAGAGGCGCCTGACGAGGCCTTTGCTAGCAAAATGACCGGAGATGGCTTCTTTGTATATCCTACGGACGGCACTGTGTATGCGCCGGCAGATAGCATGGTGGGCTTTGTATTCGATACCAAGCATGCTATGGGTCTGATGACCAATGACGGTGTGGAATACCTGCTGCATATTGGTGTGGATACGGTGAAGCTAGAGGGTAAGGGCTTTGAGGTATTTGTCCAGGATGGGCAAGAGGTGAAAAAGGGCGACAAGCTTATGAGCTTTGATGCTGCCTATATTAAAGAGCATGCAACCTCGGATGCGTGCCTGTGCATCTTCACTGCTTTAGAGGAGGGCAAGGAGGTTAAGGTTACTCCCGGAACGGTAAAGGCTTTGGATGCAGCGATTTGGTTTTAATTTATAATTGCATAAAAGGTAAAACAGCCGCTGGGCAGTGGGATGAACTGCTTACAGCGGCTGTTTTACTGTTTTAAGTGGGAGAGGGTTATGTAGGAAAGCTCGAAAGCTTATACCTCGTAGTCCTTCATAAAATTATAGTAGATATTGATAGCTTCATAGAATTGCTCGAGAGGAATATGCTCGTTGGGCTTGTGGGCTTGGTCGTCCTCGCCAGGCCCAAAGATAACCACGGGCAGGCCGGGCTCCACGAGCACGGAAGCGTCGGTGAAGAAGTTGACGCTCTTGCGCACCAGCTTGCGGCCGGCTGCCTCGTCCAAAGCATCCATGATATGGTGCTTGGACGGGCATGCCACGGGCGCAAGCACCTTGCCCATGTAGGCATAGCGAGCGTTGAAATCCTTGTCGCCTTCGGCGGCAAGGGCCAGAGCGCGCTCGATATGACTCTTGATATCCTCCCAGGTTTGGCCGGGTATAGTGCGATAGTCCAGCTCCACCTCTGCGTGGTCGGGGACCACGTTAGTGGCGGCGCCGGCAACGCATTTGTTGACGCTGACAGTGGGCATGCCCAGCTCTGGATCAGGCTCCGTCGCAAAGGGCAAATCCCTGAGCGCTTCTACGAAGCGCGTCATTTGCAGCAGGGCGTTAATGCCCAAATGGGGCATGGAGCCGTGGGCCGTCTTGCCAAAGAACTCCACCTTCACCCAAATGGCACCCTTATGAGCAATGGTCTGCTTCAGCCCGCTGGGCTCGCAGACTATGAGAGCACCCACATTTTGCATACCGCCTTGCTCCACGAAGCGATTAGCGCCTAAGGAAAGCGTTTCTTCCCCGGCAGTGGCGATATAAAGCAAATCCTGCTTGGGGACAACGCCAGCACGCTTCATTAAAAGCATAGCGTAGAGGCAGGCGGCGTCGCCGCCCTTCATATCTGCTGCGCCGCGGCCGTACAGCATGCCGTCCGCTATCTCGCAGGCGAAGGGCTCGTGCTCCCATTGCACTTGGCCCACGGGCACAGTGTCCATGTGCCCTGTCATGGCCAAAACAGGCTTAGAGTGGTCAAGCCCTGGATACTTAACCACCATGTTGGCGCGACCATTGGGGCCGAACTCATCAATCTCACACTCAAGGCCTTCCTTTTCCAGAATTTCCTTGAGCTTGCGCTCTAAAACAATTTCATTACCATTGACAGTGTTGGTGCTGATCATGAGCTTTAAAAGCGCCAAGGCTTCCTCATGATCAAAAGTGATTTTTTCCATGTGCTCGCTTCCTTTTTACAATCGTAAAGCTTTATTAATATATGCCTTACTGAAATCGAAAACCTTTATTTTTCACCGTGGCTCATCAGATAAGAGTTCTTGAGGCGCTCCTTGGAGCCGGGGTCATCATTGGAGCAGGAGGCGATAATCTCGCCCTTTTGCAATAGATATGCTTTGTCGGCCATGGCCAGAGCTTTAAAGCCGTTTTGCTCAATTAAAAGGACGGTAGTTCCTTCCTTATTAATCTCTTTAATGGTAGAGAAGATATCGTTAACTACCAAGGGAGCCAAACCTAAAGAGGGTTCGTCCAAAAGGACAATCTCAGGATTGCTCATGAGGGCTCTAGAAATAGCCAGCATTTGCTGCTCGCCACCGCTCATGGTGCCGGCCATTTGCCAGCGACGCTCGGCCAAGCGGGGGAAAAGGGTGTAGGCCCTTTCCAGATTGCGCTTGATAGAAGCCTTGTCCGGATTACAGCAAGCGCCTACATAAAGATTATCCTCCACAGTCATCTTGGGGAAGACCCTGCGACCCTCCGGGGAAACGCCCACGCCCATATGCACAATTTTTTCAGTGGAAAAATTATTGATGCATTGACCGTTGAAGATTACCTGACCGCTGGTAGGTACCACAATACCCAAAATGGTCTTAATGGTAGTGGTTTTGCCCGCACCATTGCTGCCCAAAAGGCAGGTGATGCTGCCCTTGGGAACCTCGATATTTACATTACGGAGTACGGGAACACTGCCGTAAAAGGTGGAAACATTTTCTAGCTTTAACATCAGCCTTCCTCCTCCTGTCCTAAGTATGCCTTGATAACGGCTTCGTTTTGAGCGACCTCGTCGAAGCTGCCTAGGGCGATATTTTGACCATAATTTAAAACCATAACCTTATCCACCAAGCCCTTAATGAAGTCCATATCATGCTCTACGACAATGATGGTCAGATGGGGCAGGGCTTCCTTGACCTTTAAAAGGTCGTTCATCAGCTTCATGGTTTCCATGCTGTCCATGCCGGCGGAGGGCTCGTCCAAAAGGATAACCTTGGGGTCGGAGGCGATAGCACGGCAAATTTCCAAACGGCGTCGATCCGCATAGGGCAAATCCTTGGAGAGCTTATTGGCCTGGCTGGTGAGCAGGGTACCGAAGATTTTCATAATATCCACTGCTTTGTCGATGCAGCGCTGCTCCTTTTCCTTCTCTGCCTTGCTGGGCAGCAGAGCTGCAAAGGGGGAGGTGTGGCGCACCTCGCTGAGGCCAACCATAATATTTTCTAGCACGCTCAAATTCCAGAACAAACGCCCGTTTTGGAAGGTACGGGAAATACCCTTGGCAAAAACCAGGTCCGAGCGCATGCCATCGATGCTTTCGCCGTTAAGCTTAATGCTGCCGCTGGTGGGCTTGTAAATGCCGGAAAGCAGATTGAAAAGGGTGGTTTTGCCGGAGCCATTGGGGCCGATAACGCCTAGCACCTGACCGGCCTCTAAATCAAAGCTAACATTATTTACAGCAATAACGCCGCCAAATTTAATAGTAAGGTCTTTAACCTCTAATAGACTCATTATGCCGCCTCCTTACTAGCTTCAGCTTCCTTACTTACAGAATTGCTGTCAAGGCCCAAAGCCTTAAATATACGCAGCTTGTAGGGCAGCACGCCCTCGCGCATGAAGAGTAAGCAGAAGACGATAATAAAGCCGTAGAACATAATACGATAATCCTCGAAGGCACGGAATTTTTCCGGGAAAATGGTGAGGAAGAAGGCGCCCACAATGGCACCGGGAATGGAGTCCAGACCACCTAGGATAATCATACTGATGACGATAACGGAAAGGCCATAGCCGAAGTTTTCCGGAGCGATGAAGTTAATCATACCGGCGTAAATGCCACCGGCAAGACCGCCGAAGAAGGCGCCAATGCCAAAGGCATACAGCTTGTAGTTGGTCAAATTCAGACCATAGCATTGAGCAGCAAGCTCGTCCTCGCGCATAGCGTTCAGCAAAAGGCCGAAGAAGGAGTTGCTGAATTTGTAAACGATCATGGTGGCCAGAGCTAAAATGACCAGACCAAGATAGAAGAAATTGCCTAAATAGGGCAGGCTGGTGAAGCCCAAATCCGTGGGCGTACCAAAGTCAAAGCCGAAAAGACTGGGAGAAGGAATATCGATAAGGCCGTTGGTGCCGCCGGTAACGCTTTCCCAGTTCAGCAAAATTTCTTGTACAATCAGGCCAAAGGCAATGGTAACCAGCGCCAGATAGTGACCTTTAACACGCAGAGCAGGCAAGCCCAGGACAACGCCGAAAACGCAGGCCAAAACACCGCCCAAGGGGAAGGCAATCCAAAAGCTCATGCCCATCTTGAGGCACATAATGCCCACAGTATAAGCGCCGATGGCTTCAAAGGCAGCGTAGCCCAAGCAAATGAGGCCTGCGCGACCGGTCATAAAGTTCAGGCCCAGGGCCATAATGGCGTTCAAAATGGCGAAGTCAATAATCTGCAGCCAGTAAGGGTCGCCGTCAATGGCGAAGGGGAAGGTGAGGGAGAGCACGAAGGCCACCGCACCAACCTTGGGAATATTGTTGACAAAGGCTTCATTAATAAGAGCGACCTTCTGGGGGAGCTGCTTGTGGGCCAAGAAAATGCCAGCAGCAAGCGCTACCAAAAAGCCCGTTACAATCAAGGGATCCTCGATTAAAATGAAGGCCAAAAGGAGCAGATAGATGATGATTTCGGTTAAGATAACGATTTTCATATGCCTGCCTCCTTATACCTTTTCGTAAACCTTTTCGCCAAAGAGACCGGTGGGACGGAATACTAGGCAAAGGATAACGATAACGAAGCCGATGAGCTCCTGATAGGTGGAGCCGCCGGGAATGCAGCTGACGGTGAAAATCTCTAGGCAGCCTAGGAGCATACCGCCCACGATAGCGCCGTAGATATTGCCCAAGCCACCTACAACGGCAGCAGCAAAGCCCTTGATGCCTGCAGCAAAGCCCATGTTAAACTTAATAATGCCATAGCTCATGCCGTTCATCATACCGGCGATAGCGCCGAGGACGGAGCCCAAAACGAGAGTCATGATGAAAACCTGGGTAACGTTAACGCCCATCATCATGGCTGCTTCGCGATCCTGAGCCGTGGCGCGAATATAGCGACCAAAGGTAGTTTTTTCAATTAAATGATACATGCCACCGATTAAAAGAGCGGAAACGACGATGCAGACTAATGTCTCCGGCTTAATCAGGGCGCCGCCAACGTTCACGCTGGGCAAATCCAGCAGGTTGGGGAAGGGCTGGGGGTTACGACCATCGGGCACGAAAAGCTGAATAGCCTCGCGGACAACGATGGAGGCACCAACGGTGATCAAAAGGGTCATAATGGAGGGCGCGTTACGCATGGGGCGCACGATTAAATGCTCCAGCGCCGCACCAAAGAGGGCACCCACGGCCACAACCACCGCGAGTACGAGCAGAACGAAAAGCACTGTGCCCTGGGTCAGGCCACAGCTGGCGAAAATGGCGCTGGCAATCATGGCGGCGAAGGCGCCCAGCATGAAAACCTCGCCATGGGCAAAGTTGACAACCTCAATAACGCCGAAGAATAGGGTGAAGCCTACTGCAATCAGGGCATACATAACACCTAAGCTCATGGCGTTAATGAACTGTTGAATAAAAACATCCATAAAGTTTCCCCTCCCTAAAAAATTAGCAATACGGGCGTCTGAAAATCAGGCGCCCGTCCTTGCGAAAAAGACTTATTTTTGAACTATTTTTTTATCCTTAACCATAACCTTAGCTTTGTTGTAGGGAACCCATTTGCCGCCCTCGGAAATGTAGGTGGTGATCAAATCGTTTTTGGTATCGCCCTTTTCATCGAAGGAGGTGGTGCCTAAAACGCCTTCATAGGTGGTCTTGCGAATGAGCGGAATCAGCTTGTCGCGCTTGGTTTCCTTGCTTTCGCCGATAACCTTAATCAAAAGGCCTACAGAATCATAGGTGAAGGGGCCGATGTTATCAGCGGGCTCTTTAAATTTAGCTGCTTCATAATCATCCAGGAATTTCTTACCGCCGGCCAAATCCTCCAAGGGTTTGCCGATGTTGAAGGCGATCATGCCTGCTGCAGCAGGACCGGCGATTTTATTGAAGGTATCGGAGATGATGCCGGAGTCGCTGAGGAAGAGGGATTTCATTTGCAAATCAGCCATTTGACGCTTCAAGAGGCCTGCCTCGGTAGCAACGCCGCCGAAATAGATGCAGTCGGGATTGTTAGCTTTAATCTTGGTCAGCAGTGCTGCAAAGTCCTGTTGGCCTACGCTGATGCCGTCCACGGAAATTACCTTGGCACCGTTAGCTTCAGCAGCTTTACCGAATTGCTCCGCATTGGTCTTGCCATAGTCGGTGCGGTCATTGATGAGGGCGATGGTCTTGATGCCCCATTCGGTGGCAGCCAGCTTGCCGGCAAATTTATTTTGGATATCAGCAGCGGTGATAATACGGGTAATTTCTTTGTAGCCCTTTGCGGTGATGCCGGGGTGAATAGCGCCGGTTACCAGGAAGGGAACGCCTGCTTTATGAGCAACAGGAGCAGTGGCCAGAGCGCAGCCGCTGTTGAAGTGGCCGGTGATGGCGCTGATGCCCTTGTCAGCAATCAATTTATTCATAGCTGCTACTGCAGTGGAGGGGTCGCCTGCGTCATCCACAGTAACCAGTTCAAATTTGAAGGGATATTTGCCGGATTTATTGGCTTGGTCAACAGCCAATTGGCCGGAGTTCTTCATGCCCACGCCCAGAGCAGCGTTGCCGCCGGTCAAGGGAGCCAACAGGCCGATTTTAACAACATCTTGTTTTTTGGAACCGCCACAGCCACTGATGAAGGCCATGCACATTGCTGCAGCTACAGCACAGGAAATCGCTTTTTTCATTTTCATAATACTCTTCCTCCCACTTAGTTCAAAATCAGGAAATAAAAAAACCAGAGTCATCCCAACTCTGGTTTTATACTGAACTGGTGCGCTTAATCAAGCTATGGATTGTAATCCCCTAGCGTGATAAAGCATCTCTGTCCATTGGCCTGAGAGATTAAGGCAACACTGCCCTTGCACCTTCGGCGTCCATTTAAGGAACTCTCCAGAGTCGTGTCCACCTGCGGTCCTTGCTTGTGCACCTGAGAGTATTGCTCCTTCGGTAGGCTCATGCCTTCTCCCGCGCGGCTTCATCCACTGGCTAAGCTCTTGTAAACTCAACCATGTACATATCATAAACCTATTACGGGAAAAATGCAAGGGCTTTGTAATGTATACATGAATTCATATGGCGGACATCGGGTGTTAAGATAGATTTTTTCTGTATACATAAAATAACAGGTTGACGATATTTGGTTAATAGTGATATACTGACCATGTATTTTAATCTTAAGTCTTGCATGGAGGGACAAACCATGCTGACTGAAGCAGGCTTTGGCTTCGGGAAGGAGTTAAAAGAAGATGCAAGGAAGGTTTTTGTTTAAATGTGCAGCAGTTGCCATGGCTTTAGGCCTTTTGGTAGGCGGCTGCGGTAGCAGTAAAAAGGATAGTAAGGTTATTAAGATTGGTGCTTTGGCAGAAAGCACGGGTAGCAATGGCTCCTACGGCACAGCCATTTTGAATGGTATGCGCTTAGCTGTGAAGGAGGTCAATGAAAAGGGCGTCCTCGGCAAAAAGCTGGAGCTGGTAGCGGTGGATACGAAATCCTCTGCCGATGCTGCGGCCAAGGGTATGGCCAAGCTGGTGAACGATGATAAGGTGGATGTGGCTAGCGGTATTTTTGCTTCCGCTAGCGCTATTGCGGCCAGCGAGGTCAGCGAAGCGGCTAAGGTGCCTTATTTGGCCACCGGCGCAACTAATCCTGCAGTCACCGTGGGTAAGGATGGCAAGGTGAAGCCCTATACCTTCAGAGCTTGCTTTATCGACCCCTTCCAAGGCGATATTGGTGCGCGCTTTGCTACGGATACGTTGCTGGCGAAAAAGGCGGCCATTTATGTGGATAGCTCCAGCGAATACGCTAAGGGCTTGGCAGAGCATTTCAAGGAGTCCTTCTCCAAGCGGGATGGCAAGATTGTGGCTGAATACAGCTATGCCCAAAAGGAAACTAATTTTCAAGTGGCTTTGACCAAGATTAAGGCAACCCAACCCGATGTGCTCTATGTACCGGGTTATTACGAAGAGGTGGGCCGCATTATTAAGCAGGCTCGCGCTATGGATATGAACTGCGCCATCGTAGGCGGCGACGGCTGGGATAGCCCCAAGCTGCCGGAAATCGCCAGCGTGCGCGCTCTCAATAATACTTATTTTACCAATCACTTCTCTCCGGATGCGGAGTCCCCTGAGGTGAAGGCTTTTGTGGTGAACTATTTGAAGGAGTACAAGCAAAAGCCCTTGGCCTGTGCAGTATTGGGCTATGACAGCGTGAAGCTGTTGGCGGACGCTATGCAGCGTGCTAATTCTATAGATGCCCAAAAGGTAGCTGAGGCACTAGCCGCAACCAAGAATTTTAAGGCTGTAACGGGCTCTCTGGCATTGGATAAGAACCACGACGCGGTAAAGAGCGTGGCCATTATTGAGTACAAGGACGGCAGACAGGTTTATAAAACCACTATTGAGCCGTAAAAAGCCGTCATTTCCGTCATTTCCGTCATTTTTGGCAGTGCTAAAGGCCCATGACGACGCTTATAACGGAAAAAACCGTCATTTTTTGACAAAGAGGTCGTTTTTTAGCTTTTGTATGTATTATGAATAGTAAAGGACTTAAGCAGAGTGAGTGCTCTGTTTAAGTCCTTTTTTATGGGAATAATAGTTGAGTTGCTAGATTGTGGCTTATTATGATTTTGCTTTTACCGTTGTATTGGTTTTGTGCTAATCTTGCTATGTATGTTTAAGTCTACTTCAAAAATTCTGTTCCAAGGTAGCTTGGCGCCTACTTTAAGGTCATCGAGATAGTAAGCGTTATGCGCGTCGGCGTAGAATGGCGTACGACTAAGGCTACGCCAGTACAGCCAATCAGCGTAGAGGGCGAGACGCTTCTGAATGCGATACTCGGTCTGCTTTTTTTCCTCTGGCTCTAGATCAGTGGGTGTGGTGCCGAAGCTCTCTAGATAGGGGCGTAGCTCGGGATGGATGCACTTTTGGTAGTAGTAATCCTCCAGCATGCGCTCAACTGTAAAGTTGAGGTTAGCGGCGTAGAGGGAGGCGATGGCAGTGGAGTCAGTTTGCTTAGATGTGGCATATGGTGGGTTTGTTTGCTGTTCGCCGCTAGTAAGACTTTGCGCTGCGTCATGCTGACGCAGCTCCCTTAAGCGTCCCGCAAAGATGACGCTTTGGGCTAGAGCAGTGCCGGAGGAATTGCTAAAGGTATTCCAGCCGGCGTAAGCCGCCAGCTGGTTCACCGGCACAGCCTGCTTGAGCAGCTCCGGCAAAAGCATTTCCCCCGCCTCAAAATTAGCGCTCAGGTCGATTAAAGCTACCTGCTTGCCAGCGGCAAGCAGCTGCTTTAACTCGCTCGCTTCGCTAGCTGTTGGCTTGGCGTCATCGTCGCCGCAGTGTACGAATAGTACAATGTCAGCGTCCTTGGGCGTTGGCACGAGCTGCGCGCCCACCAGCTGCGCTTGGTTGCGCAGTGTCGCGCCAGTGCTGACAGCCATATAGGGCATATGCTTAAATTCAGTTTGAGAATTAGGGAATTGCAGAAAAATCTTGGGCTTCCAAGAAATTTTCTGGAGATAATGACGCGCAAGCAATAGTGCGCTGATTTCATCAGCGCCATAGGTTAGCTGTGCTTGCTTTTGCAGCTCCCGCTGCTCAATAATGCGCTCTAAATAATTAGCTGTCAGCTTAGGCAAGCCGAAGGGGGAGGAGTCATCTTGACCGATGATTAAGCTCATAGCAGGATAATCTTTCTTTTGATAGCTTAAGGGAGCAGTGCTTGGCAGGCTGTTGCTGTTTTTGGCTTTAGGTGTAAGACTAGCTAACAGCTTTTCATTAAACCTTTGGCTCTGGGTAAAAATACTGGTGTATTTGTTTACAATTTCAGCCGGAATTTCCTTCCTATACTCTTCAAGCTCCTTGGTCATAGCATAATCCCCATTGATTTGTACCATGTCCAGCAGCTGGGAATAGCGCATGAGATGCCATTGGTACCAGCAGTCGGGATAGATATCGTCGCTTACCAAAAGTCGAGGAATTACAGAAAAAAGGGTAAAATTGGGCGCGCTAGGTGATTTTTTACTAGATGGCGCTTGGAAAATTCCTTGAGCTTGGATTTGCTTTTGCAGCTTGGCTAGCTCCTTGAAAAACTCATCCTGCTCGGCCTCTGTTGCCACATGCTGACGGGTCTGCAAAAGGCTGCCGTGGAGCAGCATGTCCGTCGCTACAAAGGTCGCCGGATAAAGCCCAGCATTGCTTTGCAGCCACTGCCAAAGATTTTTCCTGTCTGCTGGCTCTTGGTAGTTGTCAAGAAGCTCTTTTGGCGGTACAATTACATTGATACCGGCCAAGCGGCCCAGCTTTTGCACCATGGTGCTGCACACAGGGCGACTATCCAAAGGCATTAACAGCAGTTCGTCCTGCACCGGCAAGGCAGGCAATTGCATAGTATTATGGCTTGGCAAAAATGTGCTCAAATATATAATTATGATAGCAAGAAAAAGCACAAAATATTTTTTCATCGATTAGACCGCTTTCGGAAGCATTTTCTAAGAAATTTCGGTAGCCACAGCAGGCTATCACATTCATTATATCACAGGAGTCCATACATGAGAATTATCACCGGCAAGGCCCGTGGCCTGCAGCTAACTGTACCCAAAAATTATGATGTACGTCCAACAGCGGACAGGGTTAAGGAGTCACTTTTTAATATAATTGGCAGCAAAATCATTGGTGCCACCGTCCTGGATTTATTCGCCGGCACAGGCAACTTAGGCTTAGAAAGCTGGAGTCGTGGGGCCAAGGCCATTACCTTTATTGACGAGAGCAAAGAATCACTGCGCCTTGTGAAAAGCAATATTGCTAAATGTCGGGCTGAGGCCGATTGCACTATCATAAAGGGCAGCGCGCCCCAGGTGGCAGAACGCCTAGCTCAGCAGGGTCAGCGCTTTGATTTTGCCTTTTGCGACCCTCCCTATAATAAGGGCTTGGTGCAGCAGATTATTGCTGTTTTGGGCAAATCACCTTTTTTAAATGACGGGGGCTATCTGGTCGTAGAGCGTTCCGCTCACGATGAATTGCCAGCTTTGCCCGCTGGCTGTGAGCTGGTGCGTAGCCAGCGCTACGGTGAAACGATAATTGACTTTATTTTGTGGAATATTCCTAAAAAATGAGTTAAAATAAAAAGGATATTAGTATTTCGTGTCGAATAGATAAGAGATGAAATAGGGCTTCTTGTCTTTGCAGCAGGAAGCAAGGGAATTTAGGAGGTCTGGCTATGCGTAGAGCAGTTTGCCCAGGAAGCTTTGACCCTGTAACCAAGGGCCATATAGATATTTTTGAGAGAGCAAGTGGAATGTTTGACGAGCTGATTATCAGCGTTTTTCATAATCCGGGAAAGGATAAGGCCATGTTCACCATGGAGGAAAGGGTGGAAATGCTACGGGATGCGACTAAGCATATTCCCAATGTTAAGGTCACCTGCTTTTCCGGCCTTTTAAATGAGTTTTGCAAAAAGGAGAATGCTCCCTTTATTGTAAGAGGATTGCGCGCCTTTACGGATTTTGAATATGAATTCCAGAGAGCGCTGCTTTTAAAGAAGATAGACAACCAGCTGGAGACGGTCTTTATTATGACCAATGCGAAATATTCCTTCGTGAGCTCCTCCGGTGTGCGTGAGCTGGCAACCTTTGGTGGCCAATTGAAGGATTTAGTGCCGGAATGCATTGAAGAACGTGTGCGTAAGCACGTGTACGCTAAGTTTGAATAGATTGTGGGGAATGGAAGATGATTGAACGCAGCACTAATACTAATGTGGCTTTAGAAAAGCTTTTTGAAGAATTCTATACGATGATCTCCGAGGCTAGAGGTGTTCCCTTTACCGAAAAGATTATGTTGGATGAGGACGATTTAGTAAATCTCATCGAGGATTTGAAGAATGCTATCCCTCGTGAAATCAAGAGCGCTACCCAGGTTTTGGAGGAGCAGAAGAATATTGTGAACAAGGCTTATGCCGATGCGGACCGCATTGTGCAGCAGGCTAAGAATGAGGCTGAGCGCATTGTGGGTGTGGCCCAAGCTGAGGCTGACGCCAAAATTCAACAGGAAGAGATTGTAAAGCAGGCCAATGCTGTGTCCGAGGAAATCAAGGCCAATGCCTTGCGTTATCAGGAGGAGACTAAAGCAGCTGCTGATGATTATGCTTTGCGTGTAAAACAGGATTCCTTGCAATATGCTGATGATATGATGGCCTTTTTGGGCGAAAAATTGCAGAGTGCATTGCAGGGTTTGGATGATAACAGACAAAATATTGCCAACGAATTGCACAAGGTGCAGTACGGCGCAATGGTCCCCGCTGCT
>JBJDXC010000093.1:0-3003 GCA_051866475.1 Phascolarctobacterium sp. | reverse complement strand
CTGTATCCTCTGCTATGGACAAGACCGGCGCTGGCAAATTGATTGCTGACTGGACTGTATCCCTGATGGGCGGCTCTCCTTCCCCGATGGTTGTAACTGCAGTTCTGTTCATCCTGTCCTGCGGTCTGACCCAATTCATGTCCAACACTGCATCTGCAGCTCTGCTGTGCCCCATCGGTATTGCTATCGCTAAGAACCTGGGCGCTGACCCTCGTGCCGTATTGATGGCTATCGCTGTTGCAGCATCCTGCGCATTCGCATCTCCTGTTGGTACTCCTCCGAACACCCTGGTACTTGGCCCTGGCCAATACAAATTCATGGACTACGTAAAAGCAGGCACTGGCTTGATCATCGTTTGCTTCGTAATCTCCTTGGTTGTAATCCCCATGGTATGGCCGTTCTTCCCCGGCAAATAATTAGTACCTTGAGTTTCAACTTCATATAGTCCCTAACTAAAGCCTTCAGGCTCTGCCTGAAGGCTTTTTTATATCCTATTACTACACTTAACAATAAGCCTGAGCAGCTTTTCCTATGAATTTTGCAGCACTAATCATCTTTTTCATATGAACTTTGCAATTTAAGGCACGTTTTTCATAGGAAAAACGCAAATATCATCTTGCGGTAACAGGAATGTGGATTTATAATATAGTTGTAAGAGAGTAGCAAGAGGGTGATATTATGTATAGAACAGTGCTCGAGGGTTTAAAAAAGTGGCAAGCTTCTCCACATAGAAAGCCATTGCTTGTAACTGGCATAAGGCAGTGTGGCAAGACCTATATTCTTAAACAATTTGGAGGAAGCTTCTTTGAAGATGTAGCTTATTTCTACTTTGAAGGCAACAGTAGATTGGCTTCTATCTTTAAAGTAGATTTTGATACTAAGCGCATTATTGATGAATTGGGAATTATGCGCAAGCAAAAGATTGTGTCAGGAAAAACCTTGGTTATATTTGACGAAATCCAAGCATGTCCTGAGGCGTTAACAGCTCTTAAATATTTTCAGGAAACTATGCCGGAGCTGCATGTAGTATGCGCAGGCTCACTTTTGGGAGTAGCTTTAAAGCGTAATAATATATCTTTCCCTGTAGGCAAGGTGGATCGTTTAAAAATGTATCCCATGAGCTTTAAAGAGTTTTTGCTTGCCAATGGTCATGAAGCATTGCTAAACGGAGTTGTCAAATACACTACAAAAGATGCACTGCCGGAGCTTTATACTACCACACTGGAAAAAGAATTAAAGTATTATTATTTGGTTGGTGGTCTCCCTGAAGTTGTGAGTCGCTGGGTAGAAACACACGATTTTACTGAAGTTGCTTCTTTGCAGGATAGTATTCTAGAGGATTATGCTAATGATTTTGCCAAATATGCTCCCAATAATGATATTCCTAAAATCAATTGGATTTGGCAGTCCGTTCCTCAGCAGCTAGCTAGGGAGAATAATAAATTCTTCTTTTCCCACGTCAAGGAAGGAAAGCGAGCAAAAGATTTGGAAGACGCCTTAGAATGGTTAAAGAATGCAGGCCTAGTTTCAGTGTTGAATTTAGTGAACAATCCCGAAGCCCCTCTATCCTTTAATGCGGATGCTAGCTATTTCAAGGTTTATTTGGCCGATGTTGGCCTTTTATGCCGTCGCTGTGGGTTAAATTCCGATAGCGTATTAACAGAAAGCCCTTTTTATAAAAACTTTAAAGGTGCTTTAACCGAGAATTATGTACTGAATGAGTTGATCAAATTGCAGTTGACACCTTATTTTTGGCGTTCAGGCAATACAGCAGAGCTTGATTTCTTATTTGAGTATAAAAATCAAATTGTGCCCGTGGAAGCAAAGGCTGAAATTCACACAAGAGCAAAAAGCTATAGCCTATTTTGCAACAGGTATCAACCGAAAAAGGGCTTTAAAATATCTATGAAGAATATGGGAACAAATGCTGATGGCATGACCGAAACCATTAGCCTACCCCTATATATCTTGTGGAATTTACGTAATTATTTATGATAACAACAAAAGCAGAACCACTTGCTGCCTAATCAGCCGGAAAGGTTCTGCTTTTTTATAGCCAAAAATTAAGATTTAGTATATAATTAAGTGATATGGATTTTCCGTGAGCTGCCTGCGAATTTTTTGCAAATTATAGGCAAATACGGCTTTTGCCTATTGCATTAGTGGGCAAATACTTCTATAATAGGAGTGTGAATTCATACTAAATAAATGGGAATTAAATGCTTAGTTATGAAACTAGCT
The DNA here is from genome assembly GCA_051866475.1 of Phascolarctobacterium sp. Classification (GTDB taxonomy): domain Bacteria; phylum Bacillota; class Negativicutes; order Acidaminococcales; family Acidaminococcaceae; genus Phascolarctobacterium_A. The sequence goes on along the minus strand of JBJDXC010000093.1, from coordinate 762 downwards.
TGCGAGCTAGCTAATAACATTGATGTAGGCATTTTGTGAAGGAATTTAGTGCCTGCCTGGCAGGCGATTGGAGGATATATATGGCTGAAGAATTATTACAAGTGCGAAATTTAGAGGTCAATGTAGAGGACAAGCAAATTTTGCACAGCATTAATCTTGATATTAAACCTGGTGAAACCCACGTGCTCATGGGACCTAACGGCGCAGGCAAATCCACTTTGGGCTATGCTCTTATGGGTAATCCCAAATACACCGTTACCAGTGGCAGCATTCTTTTCAACGGTGAGGATATTACTAAATTATCCGTGGATAAGCGAGCTAAGGCAGGCATGTTCCTGTCCTTCCAAAACCCGCTGGAGGTGCCCGGCATCAGCCTGAGCAGCTTCCTCAAGACTGCTCTCGAGCAACAGCGCGGTGTGCGCATTAAAGCTTGGGACTTCCGCAAGGAGCTGCGCCAAGCTATGGTTCTTTTGCAAATGGACAATAAATACGCTGAGCGCGATTTGAACACCGGCTTTAGCGGCGGCGAGAAGAAAAAGGCCGAGATTTTGCAGCTTTTGATGCTCAATCCTCAGCTGGCTATTTTGGATGAAACCGATAGCGGTCTGGACGTGGACGCAGTCAAGATTGTTTCCCAAGGCATCAAAACCTTCCAAGAGCATCGCAATGGTGCGCTCTTGATTATCACTCATAACACCAAGATTTTGGAAGCGCTGCATGTGGATAAGACCCATATTCTGGCCAACGGCAGCATTATTAAAA
>JBJDXC010000092.1:0-14185 GCA_051866475.1 Phascolarctobacterium sp. | reverse complement strand
GTCCGCCACTGCCTGCCTTCACGCCTAGGCCAAGCGCAACGCCCACAATGGTGTTGCCCTGATTGGTGAGGGAAATCTTGGAGCTATTATAAGTAGCCTTATCTGCATTCGCGCCCACAGTAACGCCTAAATCGACGCCGTTTGTATCGTCAACACCATTAGCTCCATTGGCATTTTGCAATGCCTCGCTGCCATCCAAGTCAAAATATTTCTTTTGCTCAGTTTTAATAGCGTTAACATCAACTACAGCGCCAGATGCATTAGTATATTGAACATCATTGATATCTACGATATTGCCACTAGGATCAGTATAGACTACATTTATAACATCCACAGCTTCATGGTTGCTATTATAGTAATTTACATCGTTAATATCCACAACTTCATGGTTCGCATTATAATATTTAACATTATCAACGTTTACAGCTTGGTCTTTATTATTATAATACAAGCCATCTTCAGTATTGTATCTAATAGGGTTGCCGTCAATATCAAAGTAATTGCCATTCGCATCCTGAGTTATGCTAGGTGTCAGCTTTTCTCCAAACTGATAGTAGCCATCTGCTCGCAGCTCTATCGCCTGAGTGAGCTTGTCATCACCACTGTAATAATAACCATCCTCGCGTAGCTCTACAGATGGAGTGAGCTTGACACCATTCTTGTAATAATAGCCATCTTCACCCAAGGTAATAGAACGCTGTAAGGTTTCATCTCCTTGAACAAAATTGCCATTGGCGTCTACAGTAACTACACTGCTAGTTTGTGTATTCAGCTCGGTCAGATATTTATTATTGGCATTATCTAGAGATACCTTGCCATCCTTGGCCTCGTCGCTGAACTTATCAGCATAGATGAAGCCACCATCCGTGCTGGCATTCACAGTATTATTAATCTTGTTGCTAGCCACAGCCACATTCAAGGTAGCGTAAGATTTTTCACCGGTTACCACGCCCACGGACACAGCAGTTCCCACCTGAGTCAAATTGCTAGCGGCCACATTGTGTACTTCCCTAGCATGCAAAGCAGCTGTTCCAATGTTATTATTGTTCATCGCTGCCTTGATATCATTCTTGACATCGTTGACAGTAACGGCAGCGCCCACACTGGCGGTAGCAGAAGCAACCTCCACTGTTACGCCACCTGCAACCTGCACATCCTTGTCATAGGCAACATTATTAACGACAGTGCTGTTCCCGCCCTGAACAGTATTGCTCAGCATATCCGCATGAACAGTGCTGTCCACATAATTGGCAGAACCGCTTGCTGCAAGATTAACATCTACGCCACCGCTACGTTTGCCTACTTCTAAGCCCAAGGAAAGGCCTGCTGCTACCTGAGCACCGCTATTATGGGCGTAGTTAAGCACATCCACTCCCACATTGGCATTGGACGCTCTAGCAATATCACTATTTTTTAGAGTAGAAGTAGTGGTTTTCTTTAAATCGTTTACGGCAACTGCACCTGCTAAAGAGCCTTGGAAGCCGCTAGAGCTATTATTGCCAAGCTTGGTCAGCGCCATAGCACCGCTATAGGCACCAATATAGGAAGCATCCTCGGCTTCCACCCTTACAGAGCCTGTAACATCAGTATCTTGTACATTTGCTCCTTTTTCCGGAGGAGTCAAGCTTATCTTTACATTATCAAGAGTTGCCTTGGTTTCATCAACAACGTAGTTCCAGGAAACGCTGCCCACCGCATTAATTTTTACCTTGGCATCCTGTCCTCCGGCGTTACCACCGTTGATTTGCGCATTTTGCACGCCGCCAGCGGCCTGTCCGCCAGCTGCAGCCACATTCACACCACCGGCTGCAGCGTTACTATTTTGCGATTTGCTGCTGTTCACACCAGCTATAGTGATGTTATTAATAACGCCGTCAGTTAAAGCTTTTACATTTACGCTATTGGCAGAAATGCTACCCTTATGGTTGGCCGTAGCACTGGTTTCGGCAGAACTGCCATCAGCATTCAGCTCTTGATTAGTCACTTCCGCAATACTATTTACGTCATAGGAAACCACGCCCGTGCTCACACCCACAGAGCTGGCCTCGGAGCTATTCCAATCGCCTACCACATCAACTACAATGGTCTTATTGGTGGAGCTAATATCCACTGCGCCACTTGAGGTAACCTTGTCTACCTCTACTTCCTTGTCATCCTTATCTTTTTCTTTTACCCTCTCTATCTTTTTGCGGGCAATGAATTCCACATCGTCGTCAATTAAGGTCTCCGCATGGGACTCACCGCCCATATAGGACACCATGCCCGTGATTCCCAGCTTACTAGTTTGGGAGCCGCCAAAAACAACGCCGATATTCATAACATCATTTTTGGTACCGATAGCAATAGCACCGGCATCAATCTTGACGTTATTCATAATATTGACCTTGCTATTGGAATAGGAGTTTTGTACGCCTACGGAGCCACCCAGGCCTGATTTAGCATCGGAAAGGCTCTCCACGTCAGGAAGCAGCGCCATTTTACCGACTAAAAGCACATTGCTCTCCACAACATCTGCATTGATAGTAACTGCATCATAATTGCCTGCTGTAATCAAGGAGCCGGCGCCAATATTGACATTGGCCGTATTATGCAGATTTTGCACGCCTACAGATCCGGTAACTACAGCTGTAATATCTGTATCAACCTTTTCAGCATCATTACTTATGCCTGTGGAAACATGCATATTCACATAATTGGAAACGTCAAAAAAAGCTTCCAAGGCTTTTTTGATACCATCCGTACCGGTGAGAGATGTGATAATATCCAAACCAGCCTTGGCCTTGCCGACAAATTTATCACTTTCCTTAAAGTTAGCTGCATCATCCTTTTCCAGCAGGGTGTCCATATCCACAATGATATTCTGCAGATTGCCGAGCTTTTTATTTAAATCCTTCTGAGAACCCCACTCTTTTGACCAATACTCCTTAAAGGCCTTAACTGCATCCTTTAAATCCTGTACTAATTGTTTTGCACGATTATAGCGTTGTTCCGTGGTGGCAGTAACCTCCACGGCGCCATTGGCATTAATCGAGGGATGATTTGTACTATCAGACTCCAAGTTTACCTCGGAGGTATTATTCATGTTCTCTACAGCCACAGCTGCCGACACAACTGCTTCTGTAGCCTTTTGAGTATTAACAAAAACATTGCTAGTCACAATATTGCTATCTGCAATATCAATATTAGCATTAACTGCCACATCACCAATGGCCGTTATAGATGATGTAGGTTTAAGATTTATCTTAGCATCGTTTTCAGAGCTAGCCACAGTTACAGATGCGCCCACATCAAAGTAGTCATTCCAAGCAGGAGTGGAGGCCTGACCACCACCGCCGCCACCGCCACCTTGGGCCGGAGCCTGCACATTATTGCCCGCTGCCTGTTGGCTGCCATTGCTAAAGGACTTCACAAAATCACTTATATTATCTGCTTGGGATCTAACAAATTTACTATCTAAGAGCCAATCCAGGCCAGTATATTCGCCCACTATATCATTGCTAGTAGACACACTGAACTCGCTTAAAGTATGCTCAGAAGCAATATTTACACTGTCACCCCTAAGATGGCCATAATTATTAACGGTTGCTGTTCCCTCGCTACCAACCACATTCACAGCAACATTAAAAGCTGTATCACTTTTCAGTTCTACAGACACATCGCTGGACATAGTATTATCGCTTGCAGCTGCAATGGACAGCTTTTTCCCGGCGGATAAGTCGGTTGCTGCGTTATTTTTACCAATATTAACCTCTGCAGTAGTATCCTGATAGGCAATGCCTACACCCACTGCAATCATGGGAGAATCATAGGGATCATTGGGGCCAGGATTAGGAACCTTATAAACCTTAGGCGCCTTTACTGCCAAGCTGCTGCTATTTGCATTCTCAGCATTGGCCTTAACAGTTAAATTATTATCAGCATGGACGATACCATCCACGTTCACAATGGCCTTACTAGTGCTATCCTCATAGATAAAACCACCTGTGAAATACTTGGAGAAATCCTGGTCGCCCTTGTTTATTTTCGGTGCAAGACCAACCTTCATTTTATTGGTAGCTGCACTGGCTGCTTTAATATTGACATCGCCGCCAACGGTTTTGTTATTAGCACTTAACGCTTTGGCCTGAATATTGGCGTTGCTGCCAATAGTAGTAGTAGCCTCAGCATCGCATAAATTAAAGGGCATATAGAGCTGATTAACAATATTATTGACTAGATTAGCAGTGCCACTAACCTTGCCTGCCTTTTCTAGCTTACCCCAGATTAGATTGGTTAAATTACTTTGAATATTGGTGTCTAGCTGCCCTGTGCCGTCGTTAGCTACATCCAAAATATTAGCAAAATTACCACCGCTATAGTTAGCCTTAGCGCTGGAGCTAATGTTTACGTTGGTGCCGGTAACAGCGCCATCTACATTGACACTGGCCTTAGCATAGCCGGATAAATCCACAAAATGCAAGATCTTAGTTTTTGCAGTAATACTGGCCGTAGCACTAATATCCACATTGCCAAGAGCATCAATAGTAGCACCGTTGCCCACTTCTACCTTGGACTCTACAGTATTTTTAAAGCTGGTTACGCCTAAAAAGCTAGTATTCGTATTACGGCTATCCGAGTAAGCAGCCAGCTTTATGCTACCGTCACCCTTAACAAAAGCATCGCCCTTAGCGCCGGTCGGATTGGAAGGATCAGCAATAACGATATTGCCTTTATCATCAACTGTAGCAGCCAAACGACTACCAGATACGATATTACCAGCTTGCTTATCAATCTCAGTCGTATTAACGGTATTTGCAAACACTACACCCGTCTTTAAAGCAGGCGCAATATCAGAGCCACTAGCTTTCGTCACATTGATATAGGCAGCGCGCAAATCGATGCCGGTAGCAGCGTTAATCTTGCCGTGAATATCGATAGAAGCAGTGCTATCTAGGTCGCCTAAGACCTTGTCACTAACAGCTTGAGCCGCAAATTGTGCATTGCCAAAGGTAAGTCCAGAGGTCATCACAGTCAAGGAGCCTGCATTAATCACGCCTGTGGAGCCTACGACCATACCTTTGGGAGAGAGGAAATACAAATTACCGCCGATCGTATTATTCCGAATGGCGTTGACAGTACCGCTGATGCTGATTCTATTTTCCACAGTATTAACCAAGGTATTTAAAACTGTATCACTAGTGGCAGTTCTAAAATACAAATTGGCAATCTGGTTATTGCCCAATTCAAAATGCTTGAAGGCGTTAAGGCCCACGCCATTTGCAGCACTTTCAGCATAAATATCTGCTACATGGGCAGGGCTGCCATTGGCACCAATCAAATTGGTCTGACCAGAGCCCGATCTTACAATGCCGTTGCTCTCCGCATAAGCCTCCCGTCCCAGCCAAGGCGTCAGGGCAAAGCCCACGCCCACAGCTAGGACTGAGCGCAGCACCTTCATGCGCAAGGACGCACTCTCATCTCTTTTATAATCCAAACGCTTTTGACTATATCTTAAGCCTTTTCTCTTGCTACTCATGATTAACCTCCCCGTTGTCTAAAACTCTTTCGTATCCCAGTGCCTCGTTCAAGCAGCTTTGCCGCTTTACGGGCCGCATCTGCAGGTAAACCTTGGCAGGCAGTGCCTCGCCAGCTTGCCACCGCAGCTTCAAATGGGAGATGCGGGAATATATATATGTATCAGCACACGTTTCAAGCGGTGCTGCAAAAATCGTATTTACTAAGCCTTTGATACGCCGGTCCACCAGCTGCGCCTCCTCTAGGAGCTCGCGCAGCCTTGCAAATTGCGGCGTTGCTACCAGCTGCTGTTGGGTGGCCGGGAAAATTGCTTCTTGAGGAATAAGCTCCATGCCTAAGGTATCACCCAAGCCGCCATCCTCTAACACATCCACATCCAGCATAAATTTAAAAATGCCTAGAGCATCTATTTTTGCTAAAAGCTCTCGTCCTTCCTTGGGGAGGGGCGGAGCGTCAATACATTCTAAAACCTTCGGTAAATCGTTTAGACCCTGCTTTAAAATTAACACTAAACGCAGGGGTCTGATCTCCCTGGACTCCATAAAGCCAAAATGCCAGGGCTCGCACCACTCCTTGATATCATCTAAGAGAGCGCGCAAAGGGTGCAGCTGCTTCAGGCGGCCCCGATAGGCCAGCACCGATGGCAGCAGCTCCTCAACAAAATCGCCGGACAAATTAATAAAGGAGGCCACCTTGGGCTCGCCCTCATCTGCAATATCCGCCTCTAAATATAAATTACAATGCTGCAAAAGCGTCGGCTTCAGCCGCGCTAACTCCTTCGCATAATAGTGAAAAAAGTCGCCCTCCTGCTCCACCTCCAGCCCCAGCAGCTCATTGCGCTCCGCAAAGGCCTCGGCAAAGTATTGGGCCGACAAATCAACTTGAGGCTCACCCTTTAAGGGTGCCTCCAGATAAAAATCCAATCTAGCGCCATCTAAAGCATAAAGAGGCGCCTCATTCATGAGCTTCGCCTCCGTAGACGCAGTAAGTCCCCACAGCTCCTGTCCCCAGGGCGCAGAAACCAGCTGCCGCCGCCAATAGGCGAAGGCTTCCAGCTGCTGCCGAACACTGATACCCATAAATAGCACCTCCTTACGCAAAATTTTTAGTTATTGGCTAGGCCAGCGCAAGCAAGCTAACCGAGCCACACACAAAGGCTTACGCCCAAATCAGCTTCATAATGTTCTTATACTCGGCCAGCAAATGCTTCACAATGATGTCCAGCACGGTGTAAACCATGTCGCCATCCAGCTCCTCCGGACGCTCCAGCAGATAGGAGTCCAGAATCAAAGCACCATCCTCAGCAAAATAATATTTAAAAATCTTGTATTGGGCATTAATCTTATTAATAGCCTTAATCAGCGCCTCTTCATTGCCATCTTTCAAAGCGGAGTTAGCTACGCGCACGCGAATCATGGTATAAATGCTGCTGTCGGTAATTACCAGAGTAGGTAGCTGTTGGCCCTCTACCTCGATACTGGAGCGGAAGACAACCGTATTCAGCGCATCATCGGGAACCTCCTGCACTTGAAAGCAGGTAATATTTTTCTCTTGCAGATACTCTTGGAAAATCTGTGCTTTTTTGTTCATCATCTGGAGACATCCTTTCTCTATTAAAATTTATTAAAATTGACCGCTCACGATGAAATGCAGTCTGGTCTTGCTCACAGTCTCGGAAATAAACTCGCGCTGCAGGGGAATGCCCAAGGTCAGAGAAGCGGAGCAATATTGATTAATCGTGCTACGTACACCCAAGCCCACGCTGGACAGGATATGGTGTTGGTCGTCGCTCTGACCGTTGCCATACACATGACCATAATCAAAGAAGGTGAAGGCGTTGGTATTTCTATTGATTACAGGCACTGCATATTCAGCGCTGAAGGTGAAGCCGCTGTCGCCGCCTAGGAAGTTTTCCTTGTAGCCGCGCACGCTGTACATACCGCCCATGTAGAACTGACGAGCACTGACCATGCCATCGGTACCGCTCCATTGCGCATCCGCACGCAAATTCCACATCTGCCCTGCCTTATACAGCTTTTGGTACAGAGCGTTGAATTTGTAGAAGCCAAAATGCTTGTTGCTGGGCTCAGCACCGGTGCCCATATCGGCCTCCTGCTTGCTATAGCCACGTACATAGCTATGCTTTTGGTAGAACACGTGACTCGCGCCATAGTTAGTCAAGGCATATCCTAAAGCCACATCCTGCACCTTATCATCAACCATATTGATGCGCGGTGTCAGCCAATCAGTTTTAGAATTTTGACGATTGTAATCCAAGCTTACTTCGCTACGAGTGGTTTCATTTACCAAAATCGGCTGGGTAAAGCCAATAGCGTAGGAATTAGCGTGACCCTTAATCATATCCTCATAATCGCCCTTGACAACCTTAACGGCATTGGAGCTATAGAGCAAATTCATTTTGGTGCCACTGCGACCCAGGCTACGGCTGTACATAGCGTTAGCAGCCCTCGTGCCCTCGCTATACACAGTACCTAAGCTCAGTGCATCGCAATTGCCGGACAAGCTCTTAGTATTGAAAAATAGACCCGTGCGGTACTCACCACTGGAGTAGCTGCCTGCGTTATCCTCAAAAATGGTCCAGGTATCGCGTTTAGGCTCATAGGCAGTGATTTCATAATCAGTGGTGCCCGGCTTTGTGCCTGCCTTCATCATAATGCGCAGCTGGGTGGAGTTAGTTGCATTAAAGAGCAGCAAATCCTTATTCAGCTGCTTCACATTGGCAATCTCACCCATGGCTAAATGCAGACGATTTTTGATGTATTTACTCTTAGTGTATTTATTACCACTGACAGTCGCATCCCCGGTTCTGCCCTCCACCAAAAGCAGCTTTACAGCGCCATCAGTAATGGTCTGGGGAGGCAAAAAAGCGCGACAAGTTACGTAACCCTTGTCGTTATACAAAGCGTTAATTTTCTCTACGATGGCATAAATATCGCTGAGCTGCACCTGCTTTCCCTCATAGGGCTTGGTAATGGCAGCCAGCTCCTCCTCGGTCAAAACTGCGGAAGGATCGGTAACGATTTTTTTCAGCTCAAAGGTAATAGCCTCGCCCTGGGCAGCCTGAGTGGTTTTTTCCGTTTCTACCTTCTTTTTGGCTGCCTCCCGGTCCTCGGCGATCTGGCGTTTTACGCGCTCTCTTTCCAAATAATTACGCATGCGGTTCATCTGGATACCGGCATCGCCCTTAACGGGATTGGGTACATTAGCATCCGGTGCTGCTGCCAAAGCAGCGCTGCTTGCTGCAAGGCAAGCCAAGGTAACCAAAGCAACAATGTGTTTTTTATGCATTTTCATAAGCCACCTCTTCAACTTCGAATTTGAACAATTAAGCTTTAAGTATATTACTACAATACTCCATTTTTTATTATATAACCATTCTCGTCAATTTACAATCATCTTTTAATAATAAATATACAGTTTGCTTCTTATATCCTTGCACACATGCCGCTTAATTTACCGATTTATATTTATTTAAGCATTGTAGCAGGAGCAGCATCACAAAAGTATCACAAATTACCTAGTGCTACAATGTAAAAGCTGCCGTCCTCTGCACCACTGCACGAAAGCAGTGAATCAGAAAGACGACAGCTTTTATATAGGAGTATTAACAAATGTAATGAAGAGGCTTAAGGCTCCTTATAGGTCACCTTGTCGCCGCTCTTCAGCTTGCGACCACCGCTGACGACCACTAAATCGCCCTCGCTAATGCCGCTGGTGAGGAAGCTTTCCTCACCCTTGGTGGCTGCCACCTGCACCTTGGCCTGCTCCACCTTGCCCTCGCGCACCACGAGGACGGTGCCATCGCTGCGCAGGGCGTCGCTGGGCACAACCAGCGCCTGCTGCTTGCCCTCCGCCAAAATGGCGCAGCGGGCAAACATGCCGGGCTTTAGCTTATAGCCAAGGGCCGCATTATCAATATACACATCGGCCTGCACCGTGTGGGTATTAGTATTCACAAAATCGTTAATGGTTTGCAACGTGCCCACAAAGCTTTCCTCGGGCAGGGCATCGCAGGTGACCTGCACCTGCATACCCGGCTTTACCAGTCCCAGTTGCATTTCCGGAATTTCCATGCTGGCCTTGATGGTATCGATATCCGCAATGCGCAGCACCTCTGTTTCCTTGGTCACCTTCTTGCCTGAGGTCATTTCGTAATCGTCCAAAACTACGCCATCGAAGGGCGCCTTAAAAAGATAGTCCGCCAGCGTCGCCCGCGCCGCCTTCAGCTGGGCGCCGCTGTAGCTGATGTTCGCGATGGACTTATCGTAATCGCTATCCGCCGTGCGGCTGGTGGTACGCTTCGCGTCCACCTCCTGCCGCGTGGCATAGCCCTTAGCGATCAGGGCGTCGTAACGCTGCTGCTCAATGGCCGCATTCTCCTTTTGGGATTTCGCAGCAGCTGCCGCCGCCTGGCTCACGCGTATTTGGGCTTCCATAGCCTCCACCTGGGCGCTTTGGTTGCGATGCTCCAGCTCCGCTAGGAGCTGGCCCTTCTCAAAGCGCTCACCCTTGCGCACATAAAGCTCCTGCAAATGGGTCTCTACCTTGGACTTCAGCACCACGTCGGCAATGGCCTTCAAAGATGTGGTGGTGTTGAGCAAGCTGCCTGTGTTTTCCTTAGCCACAACCTTCACCACCTGCACCCGCGCCACTGCCTCCGTGGTCACTGCTTGGGGCTTAGTCAGATTGCGTTTAGCCACCAAGCCCACCACCACAAGGCAAATGAGGGCCGGAATGAGGATTTTTTTATTTTGTAATACCTTTAATTTCTCCAGCATGTTATGCATCCTCCCCTAAGTAATTTCCGTACTTGCTATGCAGCGCCTTCAGCGCACTAGTGAATTTATCCTGCACATCGTCAAAAATCAAATACACAACGGGAATTACCAGCAGCGTTAAGAGCGTTGAGGTCAAGAGACCGCCGAAAATGGCGATACTCATGGACTGGCGCATCTCTGCGCCCGTGGTCAGAGCGAAGGCCGCCGGCACTGCGCCAATCAAGGTGGAGCAGGCCGTAATCAAAATTGCCCTCAGGCGCATGGGGCCGGCGTTAATAACCGCCTGTACCTTATCAAAGCCCTTACGCCGCTCCTGATTGATAAAATCAACCAGAATAATACCGTTGTTGACCACTATACCTACAAGGAAGATGATGCCCATATAGCTCATCATATCCAGTTTACAGCCGGAAAGGTAGAGAAAGCCGAAGGCACCGGGAGTCAACAGAGGCAGGGAGAACATAACTGTCAACGGATGAATGAAGGACTGGAACTGAATGGCCATGATGACATAGACGAGGCAAATAGCCACAATCAAGGCCACCTTCAGACGCTGGAAGTCATCCAGCATATACTTGCTGGCGCCCGTGGGCACAATGCGAATGCCCGAATCAGGAGCCACATATTTATTGGCCAAGCCACGCAGATAAGTAACTGCCTGACCGGAGGAATAATCCTTAGTAACGTTGGCAGAAACCGTGATGCTGCGCTGGCGATTATAACGCTTGATAACATTAGGCGCAGGATTTTTCTCCACTGTAAAGAGGGTATTGGCCTGAATAATCTCGCCAGTGCCATTTTTCGTATACACCGTATCCATAGCATCCAGGCTGTTGCGCTTGGGCTGGTCCGCCATCATGCGCACATCATAGCGATAGCCGCTTTCCTTAAAAACTCCCACCTTTTTGCCACCGAAAATGGCGTAGAGCTCCGTACTAAGGGCGCGCACATCCACATTCATAATATCCGTGAGGCCGCGGTTGAGCTTGATATCATATTCAGGCTTATCAAAGCGCACGTCGCTTTCAATATCAGTAATTTTGCCCATGGTAGCTGCCTCGGCCATTATCTTATCGGCCACGGGAAGCAGCTCGTCCGTAGTGGGCCCCACCAAGGTCATACGCACATCCTTACCCACGATGATGCAATAATTACAGATTACATCCTTGAACTGAGCCGTTACGGGACGCAGCTCGTCCTGCACATCGGTGAGCACCGGACGCTGGTTTCTATCAATAAGGCGCACATAAATGGTGCCCTTATTCTTTTCCGCGCCGGTACCGGCGCCGATGGTGGCGTAGGTAAACTGCACATGCTTATTCTCGCGAATAGCGTTGCCCATATCCTCCAGGGTGCGATAGGTTTCATCCAAGGAAGCGCCTAAGGGCAGCTCACAATCGATTTTGAAGAGGCCCTCGTCCTCGTTAGGGATGAAGGATGTGCCCGTGCGTCCCGCCACAAAGCCGCCCAAGAGGAAGAGGCACAGGGCCACCAGCATGGTCAGCTTACGCTTATGAACAGCCTTAGTCAGCACGCCTTGATAGAAAACCTCTAACTCGTGCAGCTTTTTATCGCAGTAAGCGCCCACCTTGCTGGGCTTAGTGATGCGCAAGAGCCGTGAGTTCAAATAGGGCGTGAGGCTCAGAGACAGCACCAAGGACAGACTGATGGTCATAATAATCGTCAGGCCAAAGGCGGTGAACAAACGTCCGATAACACCGCTCATGAAGGCGATGGGCGAAAATACGGCGATAGTGGTCAGCACGCCGCCGATAACGGAGAAGGATACCTCCTTCGCGCCCACGGAGGCCGCCTCCATGGCACTCAAGCCGCGACGCATGTGCTTATCCGTGTTCTCCAAAACGACGGTGGTAGCATCCACAACCATGCCTACGGAAAGAGTAATCGCCATCATGGACAATGCATTCAGCGTAATATTCAGCTTGGACATGATGATGAAGCTACCCAAAAGGCACACCGGAATGGTAATGACGGTGACGAAGGTCGCGCGGAAGGTCTGCAAAAAGAGGAACATCAAAATGGAGCACAGCAAAACTGCGCTCATAACGTCCTTGGCCGCGCCGCCGATGGAGGCGCGCACATAATCCGCCTGATTATAAATAATGTTGATATCGATGCCCGCAGGCTTGGTTTTTTCGATCTGCGCCAGAGCCTTCAGCAAATCGTCGGCCAGCTCCACCTCGTTGGCGCCACTCTGCTTTTTAATGCTGACGATGATAGTCTTCTTGTCGTTAAATTGGGCCAGGTTTTCCTGCTCGGCAAAGCCATCCTCAATGCGGGCAATATCCCCCAAGCGAATGACTGCGCCATCCTTGACCTGCACGGGCAGGGTGCGCATTTCTTCCACCGTGGCATATTCCGCGTTAATGCGCAAATCCGTATCGGTTTTAGCGCCCAAAATAGAGCCCGCAGGCAGCTCCACGTGCTTGGCCGCTACGGCGTTGGCAATATCGTTCATGACGAGACCACGCGCATGCAGCGTAGCCGGGTCCACCCAAATGCGGATTTCCCGATCACGCAGGCCCGCCGTTTCGATGGTGCCCACATTATTTACGGACTGAATGGCCGTCTTTAAAACCTTGTCCACGAAAAAGGTCTTTTCCTTTTCGCTGGCGCTGCCGGTGACGGCCAGCTGGATAATCGCGTCCGTGGTAATATCCATTTTTTGCACAATGGGCGTATCCGCATCATCGGGCAAATCACCTGCCGCTGCGGCCACCTTATCGCGCACGTCGCTGGCCGCATCGTTGATGTTCTTTTCCATATCAAACTCTACAATGGTAACGCTGCGACCGGGGTAGCTGGAGGTGGTAAGGCTCATCACGCCGGAGATACCGCTCAGGCTATCCTCTAGCACATCGGCCACATCTGAGTCCATAATAGTGGCGTTGGCACCGGCCATGGTGGTCACCACAGTAACGCGGGGAAAGTCCATATCCGGGCGCTTTTGCATGGGCATTTGGGTGAAGACATACATGCCACCAAACATCAAGGCCAGCGCGCAGATGATGACTGTTACATATTTTTCTATGGCTTTATCAACTATATTCATGATTTAGCTCCTTCAAGCTATTTTTATCCTTTAGCTCCCAAAATGCTCTCCCAAGAGCTTACAGAGCAAGCGGCTCCTTGCAGATAGCGTCTAATAAAAGCTCCTCAGTATCATCTATAAGCTTACCCATGGCAGGAGATGTCAATACATCCCTTTGCTGCACCGTGCGGTAGGACTTAATCCCCCACAGCTGGATGCTGACAAAGGCAGCCAGATGCTCCGCAGGCAGCTCCTTGAACGCACCCGCCTGCTGCCCATTCCGCATAAACTCGATTAAAAAGCTCCTATTTTTCTGCACGATTTCTTCATATATGGGCTTATGCTCGGAGGGAGCCTTTTTCAGCATTTCAAAATGCAGCGTCATAGAGGCTAAATCCATAAACTGGTTCAGCTCCATAGCCTGGGTATAGGTGCGGAAAATAAAGCGCAGATTGTCCACATAGGCCTCGGGCTGCAGCCTTACATGCTCTTGAATTTTTACCAAAAGCTCCTCATTAATGCGCTTGCAGACATACACAATCACGGCCTGCTTATCCTCAAAATAATTATACAGGGTGCCCTTGGCAACTCCCATCTGCTCCGCCAGCTCCGTCATGGTAAACAGGTTCACCCGGTGCAGCATGAGCAGCTTTTTGGCCTCCTCATAGGCTTTATCACGGATAAATTGGTCCACTAGAACCTTTTTCGCTTCTGTTAATCTGGGCATGGCCTCTTCTCCTTATAGCTTTCGCAATTAAAATGACCATATAGTCATTTTTATATACATCAAGTATAATTATTCTTCTGGCATTTGTCAATG
>JBJDXC010000091.1:0-3025 GCA_051866475.1 Phascolarctobacterium sp. | reverse complement strand
TGGGCTTGCCGGTGGCCACATGCTCCTCGCCCAGCTCCTTGATTATCTCCGTACCAGAGGCGTGGCATTCACCCAGAACCCCCGGCAAATGGCCCTCTTCAATGAGCTTTTGCACCAGCTCCTCAGGGAAGCACTTGGGCTGATTGGGGAAATATCCCCAATCAAAATCCACGGGCACCCCCGCGATTTCCCAGTGTCCGCTCAATGTATCCTTGCCCCGGCTCACCTCTTGCGCATAGGTGTATGCGCCTACGCTATGCTCGGCGCCCAAGGACGCGGGCAAGACACAGCCCCTGCTCAGCTCGGCCGCCTTGGCCAGCCCACGGGCTGCCAAGTTAGGCAGATGCAGGGGCCTTGCCTTGCCCGCTGCGTCCTTGCGATTGGCAGCAAACCATGCACAAATATGTCCCAAGGTATCGGCACCCTTATCGCCGTATTTTTCGGCGTCGTGAGCGTAGCCAATACCAAAAGAATCCATTAAAAGTATAATAGTACGCATAACTTTTCTCCTTACTAAAAGAAGACAGTCTAGAAGGCATTAGATGCAAGCAAAATCGACGACGGCGTATGAATAATACTCCTAGGAGATTTTGTGAAGCAGATGATGCCTTATAGGCTGGATTGGCCCTAGAATCCTAAACTTTCTCCTACCAAGATAACCTTAATTCTTTCCTTTACTCTGCTCACTCTAGTAATAACCATTTGGCAGCAGATAGAATCAGGAGCGGTGCAATCAGCGCAGGTACCCAGCTTAGCACAGGGAGTGCCCAAACCTGCAAAGCGAGCTGCATTAATAGGCGCAGCCACGTGGCGAGCTCTATCTATAGCACCCTCCAAGGTACCGGCAATCTTGTTCATGCCCACTACCATAACCACCTGCTTGGGTCCAAAAATCATGGCAGCCACGCGATTGCCATTACCATCAATGTTCACCAATTGGCCATCCTTGCTAATGGCATTGCTGCTCATCAAAAAGGTGTCGCATAAAAGGGCATTGCGCATGAGCTCCATTTTTTCCTCCGGAGTATCGGCCAATTCCCTATCGATAACAGGATTGCGCTTTTTGATAGCATCCAACAGGCCCACTTCCTTAATGGAAACGCTACCGCCCCAGGACACCACATCGGTCTCCGGAATGAGCTCCAAGGCCTTAGCCACAGCCTCCTCCTTGGTCGCGCAATAATAGGCAGCCATACCGCGTTTATTTAAATTCTTCATCAAGGTTTCGCCCAAAAGCTGATTGCGTAATACTTCTGCTTGCTCCATAATGATTACCTCACTTTTATGGGTAACGAAACGTTACCAAAAAGAACGTTCGCTTATATTCTTCCCCTCGGAAAACGCGAGGGGAAACAATTTTTTGCTAAATACTAATTACTCTACATCGCCAATGGCAACTTCATCCACGTCATCCTGCTCAGCCAGATATACCTCAATGGCTTCCTTATGGGAGGTAGGCACATTCTTACCGGCAAAATCGGCACGGATGGGCAGCTCTCTGTGGCCGCGGTCGATTAAAACTGCCAGCTGGATAGCCTTGGGTCGACCCATATCGATAATAGCGTCCAGAGCGCAGCGGATAGTACGACCGGTGTACAGTACGTCGTCAACCAAAATTATAGTTTTGCCATCCACATCAAAATCGATTTCGGTGCCATGGCACACAGGGTTATAAGCCAGAGTTGACAGGTCATCGCGATATAGGGTGATGTCCAGCATGCCCACGGGCAGCTCCACCTTTTCAATCTCTTTAATAGCAGCAGCCAAGCGCTCCGCAATGGGCACGCCGCGAGTGCGGATACCCACCAAAACCACGTTTTCAACGCCCTTATTTCTTTCAATAATCTCGTGGGCAATACGCACGATGGCACGACGCATTGCATCCGCATCCATAATCACATTCTTCTTAACAAAATTACTCATAATATAGTCACCTCTAACTAAAAAATTTGCTTAGGATAATCTATTTTAGCTCCTTAGAGCTATGTAACTAATTAAATTGGCCCAAATGCAGGCGGGTAATAATCTTGTGCATATCCTCCGGCAGGGGTGCTTCAAACTGCATGCGCTCCCCTGTGCGGGGATGGGTAAACTCTAAGGTTTGGGAATGCAAGGCCTGTCCCTTAATAGCAAAAGGGGTTTTCATGGGCGAATATTTAGGGTCACCTACTAAAGGATAGCCCAAATACTCCATGTGCACGCGAATTTGGTGAGTACGGCCGGTACGCAGCTTGCAGCGTACGATGGTATATTTGCCAAAGCGCTCCACCACCTCATAATCGGTGATGGCCTCACGCCCATTTTCCTTCACCACCGCCATCTTCTGGCGGTCGTTTTTATCACGGGCAATTTGCGTTTCGATAGTGCCACTATCGGTCTTAATATTACCACGCACCACCGCTAGGTAGGTACGCTGAGCCGTCTTGGCCTGAATTTGCTGGGACAAGGACAAGTGCGCCTCGTCATTTTTGGCACAAATCATAATGCCGCTGGTATCCTTGTCCAGACGATGGACGATACCGGGGCGGATAACTCCGTTGATGCCGGATAAATTCTTGCAGTGATACAGCAGCGCATTCACTAAGGTGCCACTGTAATTGCCCGCTGCCGGATGCACCACCATGCCACGTGCTTTATTCACTACGATCACATCATCGTCCTCATAGATAATGTCAAGAGGAATATTCTCCGGCTGGGCATCCAAGGGCTGGGGCTCAGGCAGAGTAACCACAATCTCGTCCCCAACCCGCAGCTTGTAATTAGCCTTCAAAACCTTAGCGCCCTTCACAGCGCGCCCATCCTCTATGAGCTTTTGCATATTGGAGCGCGTAATATCCAGCATAGCTGCTAGGCCCACATCGGCCCGCTGCCCTGCCTGCTCCTCGGTAATCATCAAGCGTTCTTGTTCTTCTCCTGCCACTCCGTCAATAGTATGCTCCATATAATACAACCCACTCCTACACAAATTGCAATATCGGCCACATTAAACACGGGCCAGATGCGAAAATCAAAAAAGTCCATGACA
>JBJDXC010000090.1:0-14352 GCA_051866475.1 Phascolarctobacterium sp. | reverse complement strand
CCGCTTCAAACTTATTTGGAAACGCCTGGGCATTGACGAGGCCCTGAAGGAAAAGGGCGTGCAAGAGGGTGAGAGCGTGCGTATTCGTGATATGGTCTTTGAATATAAGGATAATAATTAAGTTTTTTAGAATAAATGAGAAACAGGTGAGCTTATGGGAGAAGGAAAATCTTATCGTGAGGCCTTAAAGAAAGCTAAACGCATTGTGGTGAAGGTGGGTACCAGCACCATTACCTATGCTAATGGCAAACGTAATTTTAGTCAAATTGACCGTTTGGCCAGGGAGCTCAGCGATTTGCAGAACCAGGGCAAGGAGATGATCCTTGTGTCCAGCGGTGCAGTGGCTGTGGGCGTGGACCGCTTAGGTTTACCGGCAAAGCCTTCTACCATTCCCGGCAAGCAGGCCTGCGCTGCGGTGGGCCAGGGCGTTTTGATGCACACCTATGAAAAGCTTTTTGCCGATTACGGCCAGACTGTAGCCCAGGTGCTCATTACCCGCACCGAGGCTATTGACCGCCACCGTTATACCAATTGCCGCAATACCTTTATGACGTTGCTGCAGCAGGGGGTTATTCCCATTGTCAATGAGAACGACGTTGTTGCTCTAGACGAGCTGAAGATTGGCGATAATGATAATATGTCCGCTCTGGTAGCAGGCATTGTAGATGCGGATTTAGTAATTATTCTTTCCGATATTGATGGCCTCTACACGGCTAACCCTGCTACCCATCCTGAGGCAACGTTGGTGCACACTGTGCTGGAGATTACGCCTGAGGTGGAAGCTAGCGCCGGGGGTGTGGGCTCATCCCGTGGCACCGGTGGCATGGCGACCAAAATTCAGGCAGCCAAGGCCGCTACTAATAGTGGCATCCAGCTGGTCATTGCCAGCGGTACCGAAAAGAACGCTATTCCCCGCATTTTGCAGGGCGAGGAAATCGGAACGCTCTTTGTGAGCCGGGAAAACCGCCTGCAGTTCCGCAAGCGTTGGTTGGCCTTTGGCGCGAAAATTCAGGGCAGCATTGTGGTTGATGATGGCTGTGCTAAGGCTATTCGCAAGGCCGGTGGCTGCAGCATTTTGCCTGCCGGTATTTATCAGGTTGTGGGCGATTTCCAGACCGGCAGCACCGTCAGCGTCATCGACAAGGAGGGCCACGAGCTGGCTAGGGGCCTGGTGCACTACACCGCTAGCGAGCTGGAGCGCATTAAGGGCTGCAAGTCCGCCGATATCGAGAGTATTTTAGGACATAAAAATTACGATGAGGTCATTCATCGGGATGATTTGGTGATTTTGCAATAAGAAGTGCTTAGCGCCTTTTGCGAGAGCAAGGCACTGCATAAGTGAGGGATGGATATGGATACTTATGAATTGGTAAAGACGAAGGCTGCGGCTGCGAAAAGGGCAGCTGCCAAGCTGGCTGTGACTAGCACTGCGGTGAAAAATAAAGCGCTGCTGGCTATGGCCCAGGCGCTTTTGGATAAACAAGAAGAAATTTTGGCAGCCAATGCCCTGGATATGGAGCGTGCTGCTGCCAAGGGCATGAAGAGCTCCATGCTGGATAGGCTAAAGCTGACTGTGGCCCGCATCGAGGGTATGGCTGACGGCCTCCGTCAGGTGGCCGCGCTGCCGGACCCGGTGGGCAATGTGCTAGACGGCAAGACGCTGGCCAATGGCCTGCAGATTACGAAGGTGCGGGTGCCCCTAGGGGTTATCGGCATCATCTACGAGGCACGGCCCAATGTGACTGCGGATGCAGCAGGACTGTGCTTAAAATCCGGCAACGCCGTGGTGCTCAAGGGTGGCAGCGAGGCCATGGAGTCCAATAAGGCGGTGGCCGGGATTTTGAGTGAGGCAGCCACGGACGCGGGCATGCCGGAGGGAGCGATTCAATTTATTGACACCAGCGACCGTCAGGCAGTGCAGGATTTGATTCATTTGAATGGGCTCGTGGACGTAGTTATTCCCCGCGGTGGCGCAGGCCTGATTAAGATGGTCGTGATGAACGCGACGGTGCCCGTTATCGAGACTGGCGCAGGCGTGTGCCACACCTATGTGGACGCCAGCGCCGATGTGGAGATGGCGGTGAAGATTGCCTACAATGCTAAGGTGCAGCGCCCCTCTGTGTGCAACGCCATGGAGACGCTATTGGTCCACAAGGACGCAGCGGCTAAATTTATGCCGGCTATGCTGGCTAAATATGCTGAGGCCGGGGTGGAGATTCGCGGCGACGAGGGCGTGCAGGCCTTTGACAAGGCGGTGGTGCCGGTTACGGAGGAGGACTGGGCTACAGAATATGGAGATTTGCGCCTTTCGGTGAAGATTGTGGACTCCATCAAGGAGGCCATGGAGCATATAGCTCGCTTTGGCACGGGCCACAGCGAGTGCATTGTGACTAATGATTACAGCCAGGCTCAGCTGTTCCAAAAAACTGTGGATGCGGCGGCTGTGTATGTGAATGCTTCCACTCGCTTTACGGACGGCAACGAGTTCGGCTTTGGGGCGGAGATTGGCATCAGCACCCAGAAGCTCCACGCTCGCGGGCCCATGGCTCTGCCTGAGCTGACCAGCACCAAGTACTTGATTTGTGGTAATGGACAGGTTAGAGGATAAGACAAACATAGGTTTCCTGCCGCGTTTGGGAGCAGGAGTCTAAATCGAACCGATTGTACAGTGACAATGAACAGAATATAAGTAAAGAAATGCGCCTCAGTGCAGCTCCATAACTGCTCTGGGGCGCTTTTATTGTGGGATGTGCGAGACATGTATACGAAAGAAAATGTTACAATTCGTTCGCAGTATAAACAGTTGCGCTTAATAGAGAAAACTTGTATAATAAATGTAGTTGCAGCGGTAGCCTTGCAGGCACAGTTTTTCGTGTGAGTGCAAGGAGCTTCTGCCCGGACGTGCGGTTCGGTTGGCACCTGTCAGAGCTTGGCAGGTGCTTTTTTTGCTATAAGGGCGGATAAGTATTGGGGGATGGTTTAATTGGGGGAGTTTTACAAATTTATCATGCAAGAAGTAATGAGATTATGCTATAATTAAGGAGGAAGAGAAGATGACTGAGACTGAAACCACAAAATTTGAGGATTTAACAATTCAAAGCAATTTCATGTTTAAGCATGTGATGGGCAACAAGGATCTGTGCCAGCGCTTTATCAGCAATGTTATGAAGTGTGATGTTGTTGATTTGGAGTATATTGATACGGAAAAGGAGCTGGAGCCCTATTTTGATAGCAAGTGCGTACGTTTGGATGTGATTGTGGTTGACAAGAACAACAATCGGTACAATCTTGAAATGCAGGTTAGAAATGTAATTGGCAAGGAGACGAAACTGTCGCTGCTGCCCAAAAGAGCTAGGTATTACCAATCCGTAATGGATATGGATATGCTGCAGAAAGGGCAGACATATGACAAGCTATCCCCACTGGTTTTGGTATTTGTGTGTGCCTTTGATTTGTTTAATGAAGGGCGCTATGTGTATACCTTTAAAAGTCGTTGCTTGGAGAATTTGCAGCTGGAGCTTGCTAATGATGTGACCACAATATTTTTGAATGCCAACGGCGTGGCAGGTGATGTAACACCACAAATGGTGAATTTTTTGGAATACGTAAAGACTCAAGTGCCAAATGATGCCTACACGCGTGAGCTAGAGGCAGAGGTTGTGCGCTTGAAATTAGACAAGGAAGTGAGGCGGAAGTATATGGTACTGCAGGCTGAATTGAGAGATACGGAGATTATTGCTTTTGAAGCTGGTGAAGCAAAAGGCCTTGCAAAAGGTCTGGCTGCTGGCGAAGCACAGGGAGAGGCTAAAAAAAGTAGGGAAACAGCTATTGAAATGTTGAAGGATGGAGAGCCACTGACTAAGATTATAAAATATTCAAAGCTATCCGAAGAGAATATTGTTAGCCTTGCCAAAGAGAATGGCCTTGAGGTAGTCGAGGCCTAGTACAATAACCAAGACTGAATTCAATGTCGCTTATGTGGCGACCGGAATGAAAGCGCTCCTGTGTTCAATACAGTTGGGGCGCTTTTGTGTTTGTTGCTTGCTGATGGGGCAGGAATGAGGGAATGTAAGTTTTATATAGATGTGCTACGGCGCGGTTGTTTCCTTAAAGGTATAACAGTTGGAAACATTATTTCCTCGATAATTGAATCCATGGATGCTATAATAGAGTCATTAAAGAGTTACCGTTTTAGGGGAATTTGTTAGGGGTGAGAACAATATGAAAAAAGAAGCATTTGATAAGTTGCTTAGGGATTGGCAAAGCAAGAGTAGTGATAAAAAATTTGGTTATGTAACAAAGGACGCTGTGGAATATGCTAATTATTATTCCAACGATGAGTTTGAAAGGTTAATTAAGAAAATGAAAGAACATTATCCTAAGCACTTCAAGAAATACTGGGAAGGCAAGGGGAGTGAAATGAAACCCTACAAAGTCAAAGGGGTAGAATATCCTCCCAAGATGGCAAGCGTTGCTTCTTCATCCAGGTTTTGTTATATGGCGTTACGCAATGGAGCTCCGCATATAAAAATAGATGCAGATGTTGAATTTGAATATGAGTGTCCAATTAAGGATAAGCCTAATATTCAACCGCAGCTGGATGCTTTTTCTGCTTCTAAGAATACTTATGTTGAGGCAAAATGCCATGAAATTTTTGATTATAACAAGCAAAAAACATTGGGGAAATTTTATGCTGACTACATTTATGGTTGCCATGATGGTATAGGCTTCAAACTAGAAGCGAAGGAAAAGCCAGATTCGGTATTTGCCATTCCCTATACAGCTTTTGGCTTAGAGAGCTTTCCAAGACATTTTGATTTAAAGCAGTTTCTATGTCATTTGTTGGGAATAGCTTGCCAAAATAGTGGTAAGAATAAGGAGGCCACTTTGGTTTATTTGTTCTTTAGACCGAGGACTGACGATAGTTTTGTAGAAGAAGAGTTGCTGGAGCTTTTTTCTAGTTTACAAAAAGAAATTATCTCGGTTTTTACTAGCCCGGCCATCAGAACATTTTGCGCCGAGAATAAAATCTCCTTGAAAGCATACTATGAATACGCAGATGAACCTCAAGAGCTGACTACGAGCAATACGCGTTCATTGTTTGCTTAATGAAAGCATCAGGCAATTTACGAAATGCTTTGGGAGGCAGGAGAAAATCTTAGGCTATGGAATTATATAGACTAGTATCAGCTATGTGATGGCTTGGGATACGGTTATACTAGAAAGATTCAATGCAAGGTTACAAATAAAAATCATTAAAAGAAAAGGAGAGTAAAATGATGGCTAGTGGTGTAACAGATGTTCCTGTAACAAAACTTGCAAATGATGCATTTAGTATTTCTACTTATGTTAAAGGGTTAAGCAGCTTTATTAGGCATTGCAATACACCTATGACCATATCCATTCAAGGTGATTGGGGCAGTGGAAAAACTAGTATGATGAATATGTTAAAGGAGGATTTGGAAACTAGTATCATTCCTATTTGGTTTAATACTTGGCAATTTTCCCAATTCAATCTTAATAATAGCTTGATTTTTGCCATGCTTGATGTCTTGATGAATAGCCTTGATGATGGCTCAAGTAGTACTGTAAAAAAGGCTAAAAGTATATGTAGCGGTATTGCTAAATGCGTTGTAGGTGCTGGCATTTCTTTTTTTACAGGGAACCAAGTCAATGGACAAGAAGCAGTTAACAGTATTACTGATAAGGGCATTGAAGCAAACTATGCACTACAAATACTGGAGCTTAAAAAGAGCTTTCAAGACCTAATTAATGAAAAGCTGAAGAAAAGTGTTGCCGACAGGGTTGTTATATTTGTTGATGATTTGGATCGTTTGCAACCAGGGAAAACTATAGAGCTACTAGAGGTCTTAAAGCTGTTTTTAGACTGCGAGAATTGTGTTTTTGTTTTGGCCGTTGATTATGAGATTGTAACCTTAGGCGTTAAGGAAAAATATGGTGATAGTGTAACTGAAGAAAAGGGTAGAAGCTTCTTTGATAAAATAATTCAATTGCCTTTTAAAATGCCTGTTTCTAACTATGACATAAAGGAATATGTGCAGAAAACACTAACTGGCATGAGTCTAGGTGTTAATGATGCTTTGGCTGAGCATTTTGTTAGACTCATTGGAGCGTCAATTGGTTATAATCCTAGAGCTATGAAGCGACTTTTTAACACCTATCAGCTTTTGGATACTATCACTAAAGATGTAATTACAGAACTAGATGGCGGTGTTAGGGAAAGAGAGCTTTTTGGTATAATCTGTATGCAAATGAGCTTTGAAGAGTTATATCGCTATATTGCGGCTCAGATAAATTATCTTGATGCAGAGACGCTTGAGGTTTTTGTTGGCGAAAATGCTGCTGATAGAATTAAGGAAGACGATGAATTTGTAATGTCCATTAGTAAGGCTGGCTATGATGTTAACGAAAGAATTAGGCAGATTATCAAATTCATGGAATGCTTCTATAATGTGGTAGATTTAGATGGCAATAAGAAGCTTGATAGTAAGGAACTAGGCGTTTTGCAAAAAATATTTAAGTTTTCTCGTATAACCTCCGTTGGCAATGATACCAATAACGATACCAATCCAAGAGATTGGGACAGAAGGGAACGAACAAAAGGATTTGTAAATGCCGTTAACGCTAAAATTAATAGCATAGAGCCAATAGAGAGCTTGAGGCTAGTTGCTACTCGTGGTACAGAACGATTCAATGATGCTAAAGGCGAAGCAATTCTTAAGTATAATAGCTATGAGTATTGTTTACGTTACTACGTTGAGGCTAAAGAGGGAGATTTCGTGAATGTTTCGCTTTACCTAGTTAACTGGGTAGATAAGAAGCATAGTGAAACCATGAAAGCATTTTTTGGGAAGGATCCATTAGGAGTTGGAGGTTTTGTCGATAACGATGACTATGGTTCATATACTTATGATTTAGGTATTTTTAACCTTCGTAAACCTGACAGTGTAGATAAATTGGCTAATGCTTATGTTACCGCATACCGTAATATTATGAGGATTTTTGAGAACGGGGGATGCGTAGAGTGACTAAATGGTGTTATCATTAGAATTAGGTGATAATAGAGATAGACAAAAGAATTAGTTGCACCATAAAACAAACTATTGTTTCCTGCCGCGTTTGCGAGTAGGAGTCTAAATCGAACCGATTGTACAGTGACAATGAACAGGATATAAGTAAAGAAATGCGCCTCAGTGCAGCTCCATAACTGCTCTGGGGCGCTTTTATTGTGTGTGCTGAGAGCTTTTCTTTCATTCTGTAAACAATCTTACAATCTAGAAGGATGTTTTGAGCTTCCTATTAAAATTTTCGCAATCTTTCTAGCAAGAATTTCTCATCTGTATTATAATTATGCCAATCCATATTTATTTTGGAAAGGAAGGATTGTAGTATGGTAAGCTTCAAAAAAATATGTGTAGGAACTTTATTGGCAGCAGCAATGCTGGGTATCGGTGGCCTGATGCCCTCTGCAGAGGCAGGCAAGCTGGAGGACATCCAAGCCCGCGGCACTCTTTTAGTAGGCAGCACCGGCGATTACAAGCCCATGAGCTATCTCAATAAGGAAACAGGTAAATACGAGGGCTTTGACTGCGAAGTGGCTGAGCTTTTGGCTCAATCCTTGGGTGTAACCGTAGAATACGTGCCCACCACTTGGAAGACCCTTACCGCCGACACCATGAGCGGTAAATTTGATATCGCTATTTGCGGCATCACCCGTACCTTTGCTAGAGCGCAAAAAATGGATATGTCCCATGGCTATCTGCTCTTTGGTAAGACTATTCTCTGCCGTAAAAAGGATGCGAAAAAGTTCAAATCCGTGGCTGACCTGAATAAAAAGAATGTACGCGTCATGGTTAACCCCGGCGGCACCAATGAAAAATTTGCATTGGCTAATCTGCCCGACTGCACACTGTTAGTGCATCCGCAGAATGCCGAAATTCCCGCATTGGTTGCTGAAGGCAAGGCCGACATCATGATTACAGAAACCATGGAAGCACGCCGCTATGCACGTGATGACAAGCGCTTGGCAGCGCCGCTTCTGGATGATCCCTTCACCAGAAACCAATTCGGTATCCTGATGCAAAAGGGCGACCAGGCATGGCTCAACTATGTAAACTTCTTCATGGAAGAAAAGGACATGGATGGCACGCTGGACAAGCTGGAGGACCAATATATTAGATAGTTTATAAGCATTAAAAGCACTATACTTCGCTGATAACGGCGGGAGTATAGTGCTTTTTTTGTTAATTCTGTGAAATCGTCTGAAAACTGGCACTCACCTATTGACAGTGCTAACAAATGGTGGTATAACATAATCAACAAAAGAAAAGAGCTACTGAAACAAGTAAGCAACTCAATTCTGAGTTAAAAATCAAATTCATACTTGCAGCGTCAACATGAAAATGCATACTACAAGCAAAGTAAATTGGAGGAATGACTTATGATGATGCCTAGTGTATTTGGTGAAAGCTTATTTGATGATTTGATGGATTTCCCGTTTGAAAAAGAATTTTTTGGTCGTCGCAATCCCCTGTATGGTAAAAATGCTTCCCATATCATGAAAACCGATATCAAGGAGCTGGATGACGCCTTTGAAATGGACATTGATTTGCCGGGCTTCAAGAAAGAAGACGTCAGCGCCAAACTGGAAAATGGTTACCTGACTATCAGTGCAGCTAAAGGCGTAGATAAAGACGAAAAGAACGACAAGGGCGTTTACATCCGTCGCGAACGCTATGCCGGCCAGTGCGCAAGAACCTTTTACGTCGGTGAAGATGTAAAACAGGAGGATATTAAGGCAAAATTTGAGGATGGTATTTTGAAGGTTACCATTCCTAAGGTAGAGCACAAGGCCGTGGAAGCAAAAAAATACATAGCTATCGAAGGCTAATGCAGTAAACTATAAAGAAGGTTACACTTTTAGGGTGTAGCCTTCTTTTTTATGTGCGTGGAAAAGTTTTTTCAAAAAAGTGTTGACAAAAATGTAAAAGAGCGTATAATAAGCTACAACACAGAAAACATATAGGAATAATAGGTGAAAGAAAGTGAGGAAGCAAGAATGCAAAAGTTTAACGTAGTGAAGACCCAAATGATGTGTTGCATGTGTCAGGACGGCGCTATGGCTATGTCCTGTTGTTGTGCTGCGCGAATGTGTCTTTGCTATGGTTATTGTAGATAATTAAGTATGATTATGCTGCAGGCCATGGAGCCTGCTTTTTTTATTAGCTAATAACCTATAAAATAGATAGGTAAACTAGATGAGGTGAAGGAGATGTTGAAGGTTACGGACATCCGCAAGGCCTTTGGTAAAAACGAGGTCCTGAAGGGTGTGGATTTAGAGGTACAAAAGGGTGATGTGGTGAGCATTCTCGGCCCCAGCGGCAGTGGCAAAACAACCCTGCTGCGCTGCATCAACTTTCTGGAGCATGCGGACGCAGGCCGTTTGGATTTTGATGAACAGCATTTGGACTACGCCAAGGTAACAGGCAAGGAAATCAAGCAAATTCGTAAGAAAACAGCCTTTGTTTTCCAAAACTACAATCTGTTCAATAATAAAAACGCTTTGGAAAATGTTACTGAGGGCCTGATTTACGGACGCGGCGTGGAAAAGGATAAGGCCATTGCAATCGCCAAGAAGGCCTTGGACAAGGTTGGCCTAGCCGACCGTTACGATTACTACCCCAGCCAGCTCAGCGGCGGTCAGCAGCAGCGCGTAGGCATTGCCAGAGCCATAGCAGTGGAGCCGGAGATCATCCTTATGGACGAGCCCACCAGCGCTCTGGACCCGGAGCTCATCGGCGAGGTGCTGGCGGTAATCAAGCAGCTGGCGGACGAGGGCAAGACCATGGTCATTGTGACCCATGAAATGCAATTTGCCAAGGAGATTTCCACCAATGTGGTCTTTATGGCCGACGGCAATATCGTGGAGCAGGGGCCACCCAAGGAAATTTTTGTGAATCCTAAGCAGGAGCGCACTCGCAAATTCTTGAAGCGTGTGCTGCCTCCGCCGGAAATAGAATATGTAATTTAAAAATTTAAAAGCTCGCAGAGCGGTGTAAAAAATACAAGAATGGAGAGATTATGATGTTGAAAAAATCATTAGTAAATAAATTGGCAGTAGTATCCTTGAGCGTATTGGCAGTGGCAGCCTTGACTGCTGGCTGCGGTGGCGAGAGTAAAAAGGCTCCGGCGGAAGCAGGTAAAAAGGTGGCTGTGAAAACCGTCATCAGTGGCACCGAGGCACCCTTAAGCTGGGTGGACGAAAAGGGCGAAAAGCACGGCTATGAATATGATGTACTCTTAGAAATCAATAAAAAGCTGAAAAGCTACACGCTGGACATTCAGGCAGTTCCTCCTGAAACTCAGGATGTCATGATGGAATCCGGTGATGCCAAGGTAGCAACAGGCGGCTATTTCAAGAACGCTCAGCGTGAGAAAAACTTCCTCCTGCCGGAAAGCCCCATTGGTGCTAGCAACTTGGTGGTATATGTAACCGAGGGTAATGCTAAAAAGTATAAGAACTTGGAAGAGGCTGTGAAGGGTAATCTGAAGCTGGTGCCCTTTACTCCTAACGGCGGCGCCTTCCGCATTATTACGGATTGGAATAAAAAGCATGGCAATCTGCTGAAGGAAATCCCCGTGCAAGCTGGCATGAGTGCTGCTGAACGCGTTACCTCTATTAAAAATGGCCAGTATGATGCTCTGGTAATCCCCGATAATCTGGGCGTGCTGGACCTGGCGGAAAAACAGGGTGTGAAGCTGGTAGCTCTGGCAGAGCCTGTAAAGGTTAATGCAACCTATGTGCTGGTTAACAAGAAGGAAGATAAATTGGCCGCCGAAATCAATGAAGCCCTGAAGGCCTTGCGTGCTGACGGCACCTTGAGCAAGATCAATATTAAGTGGTATAAGAACGATTTGATGAAGCTGTTGAAGTGAAGGAATGGCGTGCTTATTGCACAGCCAAAAAATAATACTTAGGGATGTGGGATTGTGCTTACTTTTAGCTTTGAATATTTTTTAGCGGTGTGGCCCAAGCTTTTGGAGGCCGTGCCCTTCACCTTCTACTTTATTCTCATGAGCACGCTGGTGAGCTTCGGCGCCGGAATTTTGGTAGCTTTAGTGCGCATCCCTCGCATTCCTATTCTCTTTGCATTATCGGAGCTGTGGATGAGCTTGGTGCGCAGCATGCCCTTCGTGCTGCTGCTCTTTTTGAGCTATTTTCTTGTGCCCATGCCTCTGCAGGCTTTAGGCATTGAGAGCAGTGATGTGCCTCGTGAAATCTACGTGTATGCGGCCATGTTTATCCATTATGGTCCCATTATTGCCGAGGTTATCCGCCCCGCCTACGAGGCAGTGCCCGCCGGGCAAACGGAGGCAGCCATTGTTTTCGGCCTGAGTCCTTGGCGGCGGGTAGTGCATATCATCCTGCCCCAGGCCCTGCCCATTATGCTGCCCGGTCTGGTGAACCAAATCATTGAGATCATTAAGGATACCTCCTTGATGTACATGATTGGCCTTATGGACTTGGTAGGGCGAGCCAATCTCTTGATTCATTTGCGCTTAGGCCAGGGCAAGCTGGAATGCTATTTAGTAGTAGCGATAATTTATTGGGCTATGATTAGCCTGATGGAGTTTATCGCTTCTTACTTAGACCGCCGTAGTCATAAATTCTTAAGGAGGGAAGCAGCATGACCTTTGATTTTGCAACAGCAGTGGATGCGTTCTTTTTTATCCTTAAGCGTTTACCCTTAACCCTGTTTTTACCGGCGGTGACGCTGGCCATTGGTGTGGTTTTGGGCTCCTTGGTGGCCATTTTCCGCCTACGCAGTAATAAAGTAGTCAATGGTATTCTGGCTGTTATAGTATCGTTTTTCCGTTCGGTACCGGCGATTTTGCAGGTCTTTATTATGTACTATAGCCTGCCCTATTTCTTGGCACCGATTTTGAGCGCGGTTACTGGCACGGTGGTGAAGCCCTTTGACGTGAGCCCTTATTGGACAGCATACTTGTTCTTCATCATCTACCAGACGGCTTATCAGTCGGAAAATATCCGCGGAGCCTTGCTCAGCGTGGATAGGGGACAAATGGAGGCGAGCCTTGCTATGGGTCTATCCTATTACCAAGCCTATAAGCGAATAATTTTACCCCAGGCCTTTGCGGTGGCTATGCCTTCATTTTTCACCTATTATCTCCACGGCATCAAGAGCTTGGCCCTGCTCTTTACCATTAAGATTGTGGATATTTTTGCCGCTGCCGATATTTATGCAGCTCTTTATAGCAGACGCACGGAGCCCTATGTAGCTGATGCCGTTATCTATTGGCTCCTTTGCGTAGCCTTGACCTTTATCTTTAATAAATGGGAGCGCTCCTTAAAGGTAGGGGCGCAGCCCGTAAAAATATAGTGATATTTAACAAGGAAGTGTATGATTATGAATAAAATTGCACGTTTGGAGGCAGCTATTGCCGGTAAACCTGTGGATAGAGTACCTTATTCTATCTGGTATCATCTGTCCGCTGTGGATCAGGATCCGGTGAGCCTGGCTGAGGAAACTGTGGCTTTGAGTAAAAAATACGATTATGATTTTGTGAAAATGATGCCCTTTGGCCTCTATGGTGTGCAGGATTTGGGTGCAAAGATTGATATTTATTGCCAGCAGGGTAAGCCGCCTCTGGTAAATCGTCCCGGCATCCAAAGCATCAGCGATTATCTGGCACTGCGTCCTATTCCCACTATTACCGGTACCTATGGCAAGCAATTAGAGTTTTCTGCGCTGCTAAATAAGCTGCTGCCTAAGGACACTCCTTATATTCAAACTATCTTCAGCCCTCTGACTACTTTGCACAAGTTAGCCGGCAACAGAGTGCTGACTGATTTAAAGACCAATCCGGCAGCTGTAAAGCACGCCTTAGAGGTTATTACAGAAATTACCATTGATTTTGTCAATGAAAATATTAAACGCGGCGTCAGTGGCTTCTTCTTTGCTACTCAGGATGCTCGCAAGCCCTTGATTAGTTTGGCAGAGTTCCAAGAGTTTGGTGAAAAATATGACCTGCAGGTTCTAGATAGCTATGTGAAGAAAACCTGGTTCAATGTGGTGCATCTCCATGGCTTAGATGTGTACTTTGACGAGGTTTTGGCTAATTATCCTGTGAATGTGCTCAATTGGCATGACCGCAATACGCCGCCGACTTTGACGGAAGCACGTCAAAAGACCGATAAAGCCTTTTTGGCAGGCATTCGTGCTGCTCAAAAAATTGTGAACGGCGTGGAGGAGCCTGACGATATTTTTGAAGCTGGCACCCCGGAGGAAATCTCTACCCATGTACGCGAGGCCATTGCCCAGGTGGATGGACGCGGTCTTATTATCGGGCCTGGCTGCGTAGTGAACCAGTTTGTTACTGAAGAAAAGCTGCGTGCTGTGCAAAGGGCATTAGTGCTTTAAGCTTTTTCATATTTCTACCTTTGTCCTTCCTTTACTTGAATTGTATTGTGTTCTTATCGCTCACCTTGCGTGAGCGATTTTTTTTGTTTTATAGCAAACATTCTTTTCGGTAACGTTTCGTTACCCATAAACCTGGCTTGTAGTCTAAGGTACTTGCGTAAATTTCACATTTTTTGTCATGAATTGCAGGTCTGGGGTATATGCTTTAGGCAAGAAATTTGGTATAATAGTGAAGATAAAAATGGAATAGTGTTGCCACACAGCAAGAGATGGAGGGAATTTTTTTGGAAGAAATTTATCGTGAGGAATCAAGTACTAATTTTACACGCAAGGTAATTGCCGGCATAGCGCTGCTGCTCATCGCGTGCTTATTTGTAAATGAATGGAATAATGTGCAGGAGACTCGTCAGCTGAGCTTAGTAGGCTGGGGCTTGAACTTTGTGCTGTTAGGCCTGTGGTGCTGGCGCGTATCCTTTAAATATACTCTTATCCTGTACAAGGAAAAACGTTTAGAGGTCATCACCGAGGGCATGTTCTTTATTAAGCGCAGCTACAGCGTGGATTTGACTCGCACCGAAAGCTTTACCAATAAATATGTGCGCAGCTTCTTCCGCAAGACCAAACTGACCCATTACATTCATCGTTATAGCTCCTTGGATGAAAATCCTCAGCGCTTATTGGTATTCACCGAGGGCAAAAAGAATAAGCTGGCAGGCTTGATTTTCAAATGCAGCGATAATTTCTTAAAGAAGCTGCAAAAGACCATGCCGGATAAATACATTCAGCTGTAAGCTTTGGAGGAAGAAACATGACAGGTATTGAAAATGTGGATACAATGGCCATTTGCACCAGAGTTTTTCAGGTGTTCTTTGGTTCATTTATTTATATC
>JBJDXC010000089.1:1697-14382 GCA_051866475.1 Phascolarctobacterium sp. | reverse complement strand
GCCGCAAGGAAATGCGTCCCCTGCGCCAAAAGATGCAGATGGTGTTCCAGGACCCTTTCTCTTCCCTGGACCCCCGTGAGACGGTTATGCAGCTTATTAGTGAGCCCATTATCGAGCACAAGCTGATTAAGGGCAAGGAGGCTATTGAGGAGCGCACCTTGGAGCTCATGCGCACGGTAGGCCTGGCTGAGCGCTATGCCAATGTTTATCCCCATGAGCTTGATGGCGGCCGTCGTCAGCGTATCGGCATTGCCCGCGCTCTGGCCATGAACCCCAAGATTATCGTGTGCGACGAGCCTGTTTCCGCCCTGGACGTGTCTATTCAAGCGCAGATTTTGAACCTCTTGAAGCAGCTGCAGAAGGATTTGGGCCTGACCTATATTTTCATTACCCACGATTTGTCCGTAGTTAAATATTTTTCCGATGATATCGCGGTTATGTACATGGGTACCATGGTGGAGAAGGCTCCGGCCAATCTGCTCTTTAAAAATCCGCTCCATCCCTATACCAAGGCACTGCTTTCCGCAATCCCGTTGCCCATCGTGGGCAAGGATAAGCCCAAGCGCCAGATTATTAAGGGCGAGATTACGGCTCCCATTAATCTGCCGGACGCCTGCCGCTTTATGAAGCGCTGCGACTGCCCGGTGGAGGGGGTGTGCGACAAGGGCAATCCGGTGCTGCGCGAGGTGGAGCCCAACCACTTCGTGGCCTGCTCCTGCGTGAAGTAAGGAAAGGATTTGATTGAGATGACTTCTGCTAAAGAGCTACAAAAAAGCTTGACCTGGGAATTCCCCCATATTGGCAAGGCGGAGCCCACTATTAAGGACACTGCCTTTGCTTATTGCGAGGGCTATAAAGAATTTTTGAACGAGGGCAAAACGGAGCGGGAGTTCACGGCTAAGGCTGTGGAGCTCCTCAAGGCGGCTGGCTATGAGCCCTTGGATTTGGCTAAGAGCTATAATCCCGGCGACAAGGTTTATTTTGTGAACCGGGGCAAATCCATCGCTATGTCCACCTTCGGCACTGCTCCCTTGGAAAAGGGCGTGCGCCTGAACGCTGCTCATATCGACTCCCCCCGCCTTGATTTGAAGCCCAATCCGGTTTACGAAAAGAACGAGATTGCTTACTTTAAGACCCACTACTACGGCGGTATCCGCAAGTACCAATGGGTGACCACTCCTTTGGCTATGCACGGTGTGATTGTGAAGAAGGATGGGGAGGTAGTGAAGGTGAGCGTGGGCGAAAAGCCCGGCGAGCCCCAGTTTTGCGTGACCGATTTGCTGCCCCACCTGGGCGCTAAGCAGAACGAGCGCAAGCTCGCTGACGGCATCCGGGGCGAGGAGCTGAATATCGTCATTGGCAGCCTGCCCTTTGTGGGTGAGGACGAGAAGGACGAGGTCAAGAACGCTGTGAAGCTGACCGCCCTGCAGCTCCTGAACGAGATGTATGGCATCACCGAGCACGACTTTATGCGGGCTGAGATCGAGTTTGTGCCCGCTGTGAAGGCTGTGGACATTGGCCTGGACCGCAGCTTGATTGGCGCTTATGGCCAGGACGACAAGGTGTGCGCTTATACCGCTCTCACTGCGGAAATCGACACCAAGGCGCCTTACTATACCACTGTGACCATTCTGGCAGATAAGGAAGAGATTGGCTCCTATGGCAATACGGGCCTGAGCTCCGATTTTGTGTTGCATTATTTAGAGGATTTGGCTACTCTGGAAAAGGCCAATATCCGCACCCTGCTGCGCCATACCACTGCTCTTTCCTCCGATGTCAATGGCGCCTTTGATCCTACCTTTGCCAGCGTTTATGAAGAGCGCAATAGCTGCTTTGTGAATAAGGGACCCTGCTTGACCAAATACACTGGTGCTCGCGGCAAGTCCGGTTCCAATGATGCTAGCGCCGAGACCATGGCCAAGATCATCAGCATTATGGATGAGGCTAAGGTTTATTGGCAGATTGGCGAATTGGGCGCTGTGGATGAGGGCGGCGGTGGCACCGTGGCTCTGTATGTGGCTGCTATGGATGTGGATGTGGTGGATTTGGGCGTGCCTGTGCTTTGCATGCACTCTCCCTTTGAGCTGACCAGCAAGCTGGACGTTTACTACACCTATAAAGCTTTTGCTGCTTTCCTGGCTAGCGCTAAATGACTGGCTTGATAATAACTGGCTTAGCTTGATAGTGACTGGCTTAGCTTGATAATGACTGGCTTAGCTTGAATATGATAACGATATATCGCTAGATGCAATCCTCATGGACTCTGCTTTGCAGATTTCATGGGGATTTTTTTGGCTAGTTTGGGCTGGGAGCTGGTTGAGCATCTGCTGGCTCTGCTGGCTGTTGATAGAGCGCGGGGGACTGGCCAGGGGCTGAGATGTGAGGGGTGAGGAGGAGGATAACCTCTACCTTGCTGTGCTTCTTCGTGCGATTGCTAAAGAGCTTGCCTAAAAGAGGTAGGTCGCCTAGGAAGGGTATCTTTTGCAAAGTGTTTTGCTCCTCCTCGGAAATGAGTCCGCCAATAACCAGCGTTTGGCCAGAGTACATGCGTACATGGGTATCCGCAGTGCGGCTCGTAATACGATAGTTCTTCAGCTCACTGATGAGTACCGGTGTGCTAACCTCGGTATGTACCTTGGCAGTCACCATTTTGCCATCCTGACTAAGCAAAGGAAGGTATTGCAGCTTGATGCCTGCATCTATATATTCCGTAGCTGTGTAATAGCCACCGCTGTCGTGCTTTTCCGTTTGCACAGGAATATGATCGCCAATAAAGATATTGGCTTCACGTCCAGGTATGGTAATGATATGGGGCTTTGCTAGCACCTTAGCCTTGCCTTTGCTGATAAGAGCGTTAAGGGTGGCGTTGAAGCGGAAGGCATAGCCGCGCCAGAACTTAAAATTGCCACCGTAGGTATTATCGGTGCTGGAGCTGCTGTCGGAGCTATCCTCGTCTCCATTATTGTCTCGTTGTGGTATAGTATCCCAATTCCAGTTAATGCCTAGGCTCTTATTATTCTCCTGGCTCAGGGCAATAATCTTGGCCTCTAGGGTCACCTGCTTAGTAGGAGCATCCAGTGTTTGTAGCAATTGGCTAAGCCGTTCCTGCTCTGTGGCAGGCCCGAAAAAAATAAGGCTATTGGTGGTTTTATCCACACCTAGCTTACCTGTAAAAAGCTCCTTTAATGCGGTAGCTAGTTCACCAGCTTGAGAGTAACTGAGGGGATAAAGCCTTTGCACAGGGGGCTGTGCTAGCAGGGCTATAGCTGAAGCTGTTGCACCCTGTGGAGAGGTTATAGTTTGGGCAGGAGGTACCTGAAAAGGATTACGCAAATTCTCCTGAGCCTGAGCTGAATGGCAGACCAATAAAAGCTGGCAGAAGCAAAGAGAATAGAGCAATTTTTGCAATTTCATCATAGTAACAGACTCCTTTGTGCGAATTCGATGCATCACCTAGATTATATCGCAAGAAAAATCAAAATACAATACCTAATTGTGAAATATCAGAAAAATCGTAATAGACTATTGCATTCTAAAAATTCTGTGATAAAATGTAAGTAAGCAAAGCGCGCGCAGCTGTTTAAAATGCAATAAAGGATTGATGCTTTATGGAAATGATGAATAATGGCAAATTAGCTCAACAGCTTTTGGAGGAGGCCATTAGAAGCAAGGCCAGCGACCTGCATGTGGAGCCCATGGAAAGGGAAGTGCGGGTACGGATGCGTATCGATGGGCTTCTACAGGAGCTATGTCACCTACCGTGGAGCAGTTATGCTGCCTTGGTCAGCCAGCTCAAGGTCATGAGCGGTATGGATATTGCTGAAAAAAGGGTGCCTCAGGATGGGCGTTGGCAGCTCAATATTGACGGTCGCCTGATTGATTTGCGCCTCTCAACCTTGCCCACTATTAGAGGTGAGAAGGTAGTAGTGCGTATTCTAGACCAGGAGCAGGGAGTACGCCATTTGGAGGATTTGGGCATGAGCGCCAGCAATTTGCGGTTGTATAGGCAAATGTATAGTGCGGCCAATGGTTTGGTTCTGCTAACAGGACCTACCGGCAGCGGTAAAACTACTAGTCTTTATGCTACCTTGAAGGAGCTCCAGCAGGATAAATTGAACCTTGTTACTGTAGAGGATCCAGTGGAGTTTAAGCTGGAAGGTATCAATCAGGTGGCGGTGAACCGTAAGGCAGGGCTTGATTTCGCCACCGGATTGCGGGCTCTCGTACGTCAGGACCCTGATATTATTATGGTGGGTGAAATTCGCGACGGGGAGACCGCAGCCATGGCCGTTCAGGCGGCGCTGACAGGCCATCTGGTCTTTAGCACCCTGCACACTAACAGCGCCGTAGGCGCTGTAGCGCGGCTGCTAGATATGGGTGTGGAGGCCTATCTATTAGCAGCCGCGCTCCGCGGAGTGCTGGCCCAGCGCCTGGTGCGCCGCCTGTGCCCACACTGCGCTTCAGGCTACGCGCCCACCCCTTTAGAGCAGCAGTATCTCGCCTTGGCAGCACAGCAGATGCCAAGCTTGCCAAATGGCAAGCTTCAGCGTCCTGCTGTTGGTGCACCCAACCAACGTTTGCTGCTGACAGCAGCAGGCAAGCTGGAGCTCAATGGCGAGCCCCTGCTGCTGCGGCGCGGGCGTGGCTGTGAGCACTGCCATGGCACCGGCTACGCAGGACGCATGGCGGTGCAAGAGCTCTTGCCAGTGGATGAATATATGGGTGACTTAATCAGTGCCGGTGCCGGTAAGGCAGCGCTGCTGAGCCATGGCGTCGGCTTAGGCTGGCACAGCCTATATGCCGACGCAGTGGAGA
Organism: Phascolarctobacterium sp.; assembly: GCA_051866475.1. Classification (GTDB taxonomy): domain Bacteria; phylum Bacillota; class Negativicutes; order Acidaminococcales; family Acidaminococcaceae; genus Phascolarctobacterium_A. Next base: position 9,567 of record JBJDXC010000089.1, on the reverse strand, counting down.
AGGTGCTAGCGGGGCAGACTACAGTGAGCGAGCTCTGGCGTGTGGGCATTTTAGGCGAAGAAATAGCCGCCATGAATTATGGCGGCGGTGAGGGGGCGCAGTATGTGCATTAGCTTAATTCAAGAAGCGCGGAATATGGGTGCTTCGGATTTACATCTTACCTGCGGCGCCGCACCGGTGGTGCGGCTGGCAGGACGCCTGCTGCCCCTATCCGTGAGCCCTGTCACGGCCTCGCAGCTGGCGGAATTTGTGACGCTGCTGCCAGATGTAACACGGCAGCAGCTGGAGCGCCGTGGTGAGGTAGACTGTGCCTGGAGCTGGGGCGCGGAGCGCTATCGGTTGAACATCTATCGTCAGAAGGAGCAATATGCCATGGCCGTGCGTCTTTTGAATAGCTCCGTTCCCAGCTGCGCAGCGCTGGGGCTTCCCCCAGCGTTACAGGCTGTGACGGAGCTAAGTCAGGGGCTGGTCTTGCTGGTAGGCCCTACGGGCAGCGGCAAGACCACGACACTGGCAGCGTTAATCCAGCGCATTAACGAGACTCGCGCGGCCCATGTCCTCACTCTGGAAGACCCTATAGAATATGAATATCCCGCTGGGAAAGCACTTATTCACCAGCGGGAAATAGGGCGGGATACAACGAGCTTTGCGCGGGGACTCAGGGCCGCGCTTAGGGAGGATCCGGACGTCATTTTGGTTGGGGAGCTGCGGGACAGTGAGAGCATGGCGATCGCGCTCACCGCAGCGGAGACGGGGCATTTAGTGCTGGCCACGCTGCATACGCAGGATGTGGCCAGCAGCGTGAACCGTATCTTAGATGTGCTTAGCCACAATCAGCAGCAGGTGCGCAGTCAGTTGGCCGAAAGCCTAGCGGTGGTGGCCAGCCAAAGGCTGCTGCCACGGGCCGACGGGCGGGGCCAGGTGGCGGCCTTCGAGGTTTTGGTAGCTACGGAGGCGGTGCGGCACCTTATTCGTGAGGGTCAGCCCCACCAGCTGCAGTCTTATTTGCAAACAGGAGCCAAAGCGGGCATGGTCACCATGAGCGAAAGCGTGAAGAACCTGCGCAGGGCAGGTATAGTTAAATAAATCTTACAGAATCTCTTCCCTAATCAACGTATTCATCATCTTCTGCTTGCCCAAAACCCAAAGCAAATCATTCTCTTCAAACACAAGCGACACATCAGGATTAGTAACAGTAAAAGCCCCGCGCTCCAGGCCAATCACAAGGCAGCTCCACTTGTGCCGCAAGTCCGCAGCCTTCAAGGAAGTGCCTAAAATAGGCGAATGCTTATCAATAGTAATAGCCAGGGACAAAAACTGCTGCTCCGGAGCATAAGCATGATCCTCCAGCATAAACTGCCGCAGCGTCACCGGCCCCCAGATACGGTGCAGCCTCAAATGCCGCTGGATAATAGCCGCATCCATAATCTTCAGCTGACTCTCGCTGCCAATCAGGAGGAAATTAGCCCCTTTAGTCACAGTCACCTCGCCACCCGGCATATCAATAGTAGCCTGGGGCGTGCGCATCTGCAGCACATTGCAGCCATAGTGCTGCCGCACAGCCAGCTGCTTCATAGTCTTGCCAATAATGGGGGAATCATCCGCCACTTTGTAATAAGCAAGGAAAAGCTCCTCATCAAACCAGTGGCCCTGCTCGCCCTCATCTCCCTGGGCCTCCCGATGCTTGCGCATATGCTTCTCATTCAAATTAACCAGGAAACGGGACTCAATCCGCAAATACTCGCCCATGAGCCAGTCAGAGGAAGCAATAAAATAGCCTACCAGAGCAATGGCAGCGAAGGCCAAAACGCCGTGGATGCCCACTAAATCATTAAAAACGAAATACAGGGAGAAGGAAGCCAGCAGCACCTTACCCAAAACCAGAATCATCAAGGGCAAATGATTAGCCCTGCGCTTAAACCACAGAATGGAAAAAAGCTCCGCACTGCCGGCCCTATTCACCAGCACCGCCCGCAAAATAGGCGCCATGACCAGCAGCGTGCCACCGGCGGCAATGAAATTGGCATAGGGCAGCTGCAGCGTCTCCTCCAAATAAGGCAGCAGGTACAGACTGGAGCCCAGCATAATCGCAAACAGCAAAGTAGCATAAATCAGCATATGCAGCACATAATCGGCCAGCAAATTGCGCCAATCCTGGTCCTTGGCATCCTCGCTGTCGCTATCAGTATAGCGGTCCAGCCAGGTAATGGCCTTGGGCGGTAGCAGGCGCAGCATGCCCTGATAGCAGGGCTCCGCACTCATAATGCAAAAGGGTGTGGTAAAGGTAGTAATTACGGAAACGGCAACGATAATAGGATAAATAAAATCGCTGATCACGCCCAAGCTCATGCCCAAGGAAGCAATAATGAAGGAAAATTCGCCGATTTGGGCCAAGGAAAAGCCGCAGTGCACGGAGGTATTGAGACTGTGGGCCGAGGCTAGCACACCGCTGGTGGAAAAAATCAATTTGCCGATAATAGTAGCAATGACCAAAACCAGAATGGGCAGCCAGTGCTCCAAAAGCAGGGCCGGGTTCACCATCATGCCCACGGATACGAAAAAGACCGCGCCAAATAAATCCTTAATGGGAGCCACTAAATGCTCAATATGGTCCGCATTAGGAGCTTCTGCAATCAGGGAGCCCATAATGAAGGCGCCTAGAGCCGAGGAGAAGCCCAGGTGCGTAGCCAAAAAAACCATACCCAAGCACAGACCAATGGAAACCACAACCAGAGTCTCATCATTCATTAAATCCTGGGCCCATTTAAAGAAGCTGGGCACCAGATACATACCCAGCACGAACCACAAAATGAGGAAGAAGCCCAAGCGGGCAATACTCATTAAGAGCTCCACGGAAGAAATGCCGCTGGTGGCCACAGCCATGGTGGAGAGCATCACCATCATAACGATGCCTGCAATATCCTCTACGATAAGGATGCCAAAAACTACCTCGGTGAAGCTTTGTCCACGCAGCTTTAAATCGTCAAAGGCCTTAATGATAATGGTGGTGGAGCTCATGGAAAGCATGCCGCCTAAAAAGAGGCTGTCCATGTGGTTCCAGCCCAGCATGGTGCCGGCGGCATAGCCCACGGCCAGCATGCCGAAGATTTCCACGGCAGTGGCGATAAAGGCCGTGCTACCAACCTTCTTCAGCTTGTAAAAGCTAAACTCCAGGCCTAGGGCAAAAAGCAAAAAGATAACGCCGATTTCCGACCAGGACTGCACATTGACCTTATCCGTAATGGTGGGAAAAAAGGAAAAATTGGGTCCCGTAATAAAGCCGGCGATAATATAGCCCAAAACCAGGGGCTGGTTAATCTTTTTAAATAAAATAGTGGTGACACCGGCCACCAAGAGGATCATAGCCAGGTCAGTGATAATAGTTGGTAAATGACTCATACAACAGCTCCTTAATTTACAAAAATAACAAAAAATACAGGTATTGTTAGGCATTCCTTCTTTGCCAAAAAGGGGTGACTTGGTGTATAATAATAATATTGTCACCCATAGCTCTATTATACAATAATTTAGGGTACTTGTACGAGCTTTTGACGGTGAAAAAAGAGTAAATTAATTTTTTTATGATACAGCTACTGGAGGAGTAAGAATGGACGAGAAAAATACCAATTTAGTTGTCATTGATGGGGAAATTATGCCCATGGAGGAGGCCTTTGTGGATGTGAACGACCGTGGCCATAATTTTGGTGACGGCGTGTTCGAGCTGGTGCCCGTATATAACGGTCGCTGCTTTGCCCTGCTGCCCTTGATGAATAATCTTTTTGATTCTGTCATTGCTGCCAAAATTCCCGGCGTCTATATGATTGAGGAGCTGGTGGAATTCCACGAAAATCTGCTGGCCGCCACCGGCTTAGAAAACTGCGAGATTTATACCCAGGTAACCCGCGGCAGCGCTCCCTACGGCCTGGCCTATCCGGAGCCCTCCGTGCCCCGCCTGACCATGTTTGCCGTGCCCGTGGACCGTGAGGCTCTGGCGGAAAAGCGTGCCAAGGGCGTGAACGTGATCACCGAAAAGGACGAGCGCTGGTCCCGCTGCGACGTGAACACCTTAAACCGTATGCCTGAGGTTCTGGCAAAGCAAAAGGCCACTATTAGCCGCGCCTTTGACGCCCTTTTCGTCCGCGACGGCAAAATTACCGAGTCCACCGAAGCAAGCTTCTTCATTTATAAGGACGGCATCCTCTGGACCCATCCGGAAAATAATTTCATCCATAAGAACGTAGTACGCCGCCTTTTGATGGAGCGCCTGTCCAAGGATCTGGATTTGCAGATCATTGAGCGCCCCTTTGACAAGGAATTTGCCCTGAAGGCCGACGAAGCCTTTATCTGTGGCCCCCGCTGCGAATTCATGCCCGTGACCAAAATCGACCGCGGCTTTGTCAATGGCGGCAAGGTGGGCGAGCTGGTGCCCCAGCTGCAAAAGGCTTATACCGAGTTCGTGCTCAAGGAATGCCCTGCAAAATAAGGAGGTCTTGACCATTTTAGAATTCCAAAAGGTTACCTTGGCCCAAAAGCCATTGTTTGAAAGCTATATATCCAAAAGTCATCAACGGGGCAGCGAGTGCGCCTTTTCCAACAACTATGTGTGGCGCGATTGCTACCATATTTATTGGTGCGTAGCCCATGATTTTTTGCTGTACAAGGTGCGCCGCAAAAATGTGGACTTTTATCTGCAGCCCTTTGGTGGACGTGACGAGGATTTGCCGCGCTTAATTGAAGAAATCCGCGAAAGCAACGGCGGTCCCTTTGAAATGCACGGTATTTATGACTTTACCAAGGAGCGCTTTGAAAGGGTGCTGCCGGGCCTGGAATACGAGGAGGATCGGGACAACTGGGATTATGTGTATCTGCGTGAGAAGCTGGCCACCCTGAGCGGTCGCAAGCTCCACGGGCAAAAGAATCACTACAATGCCTTCTGCAAGGCCCATCCTGATTTCGTCTATGAGCCCATTACCTTCGCCAATATGAGGGAATGCCTGGAGTTTGGCGAGAAATGGTGCAACGAGCACAAGGCGGAGGACCCCAGCCTAGAGTGCGAGCTGTACGCCATTCAGCAGGCCTTTTTAAGCTTTGAGCAGCTGGAGCTGCGGGGCGGCGCCATTCGCTTTGATGGCAAAATCCAAGCCTTTAGCTTTGGCAAGAAGATTAACGAGGATACGGCGGTGCTCCATGTGGAGAAGGCGGACCATAATGTGCGTGGCTTGTACACGGCCATCACCAAGGAGTTCGCCGCCCATGCCTGGGATGATGTAATTTACCTGAACCGGGAGGAGGATATGGGCATTCCTGGACTGCGCAATGCTAAGGAGGCCCTGCATCCTGAGTTCATGGTGAAGAAATATAACGTGTATTTTAAATAAATTGAGTTTTGTTTAAATGAGTTTAAATGAGTCTAAATGAGGTGCAGCATGATTTATCGTGTGGTCAATGAGGAGCGCCTGCCCCAGGTGGCGGAGCTCTGGGATTACTGCTTTGAGAAGCGCCAGGAGCCCTTTTTCCAATATTATTTTGGGGAATACGTGGGCAAAAATAATATGGTCATCGGCGGCTTTGAGAAGGTGGGGCCCGCAGATGAAAATGGTAAGCAGCGTGAGAGCTTGCGTACCATGGTGCATGTGAACCCCTATATGCTGCGCATTAGAGGCCGGGAGCAGCTGACGCCCTATTTGGTGGGCGTGGCGACGGCGCCGGAGGCGCGAGGTCAACACGCCTTGGGGCCGCTACTGGAAACGACCTTTGAGGTGCTGCGCTCCGAGGGCTTTACCTTCGCCACACTGATGCCGATTTATGCGGGCATCTATCTACCCTATGAGTTCGCCTATTGCTATGAGGGCCTGCAGTATAAAATGGCGCTGACGGATGTGGCCAGGGAGCTGGCTAGGGCAGCTGGCAAGGAGCTGGCGGTGGAGCGTGAGCCCCTAGATAAGGAGCTTTTAGCACCGCTTTACGCCAAATTGACGTCACAGTATAACGGTGTGCCCGTGCGCACGGATTTCCAGTGGAAGAAGCTCTTGACAGTGCATACTCTCGAAGGCATGCAGTGCGCGGTGGTGTATCGTGGGGGCGAGGCCTGCGGCTATATGTTCTACTACATCAGCGAGGGCTGCTTTACAGTGCACGAGCTTTTAGCCGATAGCTTTGACGCTCGCAATCGTCTGCTGCAGTATGCAGCCATGCACCAAAGCGCGGCCAAGGAGCTCGCCTGGCTGGCGCCGGCGTGGGATAGGCTGTACTTGGGCTTTAGTGACCAGGGCTTAGCGCCCCAGGTGAAGCCTTTTATGATGGCACGCTGCCTGGACGCCCGCAGGGCGCTGGCGCAGCTGGCTGCGCCGGAGGGGGCGGCCGGCGGCAGCGTGGTGCTACTCTTAACGGATAAGGTGATTGAGCGAAACAATCACCTGTTGAAGCTCTATGTGCACGAGGGCGCGATAGAGGTGAAGAGCACCATCGAGCAGGAGGAGGTCATCATGGATATGGGCGCCTTCACCCAGCTCTATTTTGGCGCCTTTACGGCTAGGGAGCTTTATGAAGCAGGTCGCCTCCGCGTCAAGAATGGCGGGGAGGAGAAGCTGGCCCTCTTGGACGGCTTATTTCCCAAGCAACGCAATTTTATCAATGAATATTTTTAAGGAAAATTTTTTTAAGGCTGTGCTGTGGCATAGCCTTTCTTTCATATGGTATAATAAGATATGAATTTGCGTAGATTGACTAAAGGAGTGATAAAAAGTGGATTTATTGTTTAATGCTATTTTTGGCAGCGGCTTCATGTTTATTCTGGCCATTGCCGGTATCGCCATTTTCTTGAATTTCGTGCCCCTGGGGCTGTGGATCAGCGCCATTGCCGCAGGCGTCAACGTGGGTATTTTTAATCTGATTGGTATGCGTCTGCGCCGTGTGCCGGCGTCCCAAATCGTGCTCCCCTTGATCAAGGCCAATAAGGCAGGATTGGACGTGAACGTGAACCAGCTGGAGGCCCATTACCTGGCCGGTGGTAACGTGGATAGGGTTATCGACGCCCTGATTGCTGCTCATAGAGCGCAAATCGATTTGAGCTTCGAGCGTGGCTGCGCTATTGACCTGGCAGGCCGTAACGTGCTGGAGGCAGTGCAGATGAGCGTTAACCCCGAGGTTATCGAGACCCCGGTGGTCAGCGCCGTGGCTAAGGATGGCATCGAGCTGAAGGTTAAGGCCCGCGTAACCGTGCGCGCCAATATCGACCGTCTGGTAGGCGGTGCCGGTGAAGCCACCATTATTGCCCGTGTCGGCGAGGGCATCGTCACCAACGTAGGCTCCAGCGACGACCACAGCAAGGTGCTGGAAAACCCCGATTATATTTCGAAAACTGTTTTAGACAAGGGCCTGGATGCAGGCACCGCCTTTGAGATTTTGTCCATCGATATCGCGGACGTGGATGTGGGCCGTAACATCGGTGCCGCCCTCATGACCGACCAGGCCGAGGCCGATAAGCGCATTGCTCAGGCCCGCGCTGAGGAGCGCCGCGCTATGGCGGTGGCCAAGGAGCAGGAAATGAAGGCCTATACCCAGGAGATGCAGGCCAAGGTGGTGGAGGCCCAGGCCAAGGTGCCTGCGGCTATGGCAGCTGCCTTAGAAAGCGGCCGCTTAGGCGTCATGGACTACTATCGTCTGAATAATATCCAGGCCGATACCCAAATGCGCAAGACCATCGCCGAGGTGGGACCGGAAACCGTGGGCGCGGAAGGAGCCGACAAAGCAGGCGGTAAATAAGAGGTAGCGACATGTTTGATATACTGGATAATCTAGTGCCCATGGTGATCCTCTTCATGCTGCTCAGGGGCATTTTGGACGTGCTTTTTGGCAAGAAAAAGCGTCG
>JBJDXC010000089.1:0-1597 GCA_051866475.1 Phascolarctobacterium sp. | reverse complement strand
TGCGCCAGGATAAGCAGCGGGTGCATTATGATGGGGAAGCCCAGCATGAGGGCAAGGGGCGCATCCACCGTGAAAACGAGGCCCTGCAGCATGATAAGAGTAAGGTTTATCGTGACCCCAAGGGGGACTACAGCTATAACGAGGAGCTCTTTAATAAGCAGGCTGCTGCCTTTGCGGCCCGCTATAGCCAGCAGGAGCAGCAGCCCAAGCCCCAGGTGAAGCTCAAGCACACCGCCCTCGTCAACGGCTTCATCATGGCCCAGGTGCTGGATAAGCCACGCAGCATTAAGCCTTATGGCACTGAGGAAATATAATTTAGTTAATATTTAAGGGAGATAAAATGCTTTACGTCGGCACTCCAAGCAGGGGGACTGGCGCAGATTGAAGGAGATGGATTTAGTATGCTGGAAAAGCTGGATATGAAGAAAAAGTTGTCCAAGGGCAACTACAATGCTGTGATGGATGTGCTGGGAGAGCGCTTAGGTCAGGTGCAGCGCATGGCCCGCGAGGCTAAAAAGCCCATTATCATCGTCTTTGAGGGCTGGCGTGGTGCCCGCCGCAGCGCCATTATCAACACCATGATGCAGCAAATGGACGCTCGTGGCTTTGATGTGTATTCCACCGTGCGCATGAGTGAGGAGGAGCATAAGCAGCCCTTCTTCACCTTCTTTTGGCAGCATCTGCCCGCTCTGGGCAATATTGCCGTGTACCACCGCAGCTGGTATTATTTAAAAACGGCCAATGAGGTGGCCTGCAAGGAGGGCAACGCTAGCTGCTGCCAATTTATTTCCTATGACCACATCAATACCTTTGAAAAAATGCTCACGGACGATAATTACATCATCCTGAAATATTTCCTGCATTTATCCAAGGACCAGCAGAAGGAAAACATTGCCAAAAATGCCAAAACCCTGGGCAAGGCCTGGCGTGATGTAAGCCCTGCCATTGACGAGAGCGATAAATATGATGAGTATTTGGAGCGCTATGAAAAGATGCTGGAGGCCACCGACAAGGTGAACGCTCCCTGGCATCTCATTGCTGCCGATGACCGTCGCAGCGCGGAAATCGAAATCATCACCTCCATTGTGGAGACCGTGGAAAAGGCCATCAACACCTCTGTCAGCGCCCCTGCAGCGGTGATTCGCCCCAATACTAAATACGATGTTTTGGGCAAAATCAACGCTACCCAGGAGCTGAGCAAGGAGGACTACAAGAAGGAGCTGGACAAGTACCAAAAGCGCTTGAAGCAGCTGCAGATTGAAATGTTCAAGGCCCAGATTCCCACCGTGATCTGCTTCGAGGGCTGGGACGCTGCCGGCAAGGGCGGTGCTATCCGCCGCTTGACCGCCGCCCTGGACCCCTTGGGCTTTAGCGTGCATCCTGTGTCCGCTCCCAACGTGGTGGAGCGTCAGTTCCACTACCTGTGGCGCTTCTGGGTGCATCTGCCGGAGGCGGGCAATATTGCCATCTTCGATAGAACCTGGTATGGCCGCGTCATGGTGGAGCGCATCGAGGGCTTTGCCAAGGATTATGAATGGCAGCGGGCCTACGATGAAATCAAGGATATGGAGCAGCAATGGGCGGAGCACGGCTTTGC
>JBJDXC010000088.1:0-14435 GCA_051866475.1 Phascolarctobacterium sp. | reverse complement strand
TAAATTATAAGGCATATATACTTATTTGGAAAATGTAGCTTTAAATGTGTTTGAATTGGTGACTGCAATTTTCGCCATGAAGGGGTTCAAGCTCAGAGAGGATTGGGACAAGCGCAAGACTGAAAAACTAAGTGGTAAATTGACCACCGTTGTATCCAATACCGATTTCTTAACGGCTTGTACTTTATTAGTCAGGTATAAATCGGGCGGTACCGTTTCATGCAAAAAACGCGATGTTCTTAAATTAACAAAAGAGGAATACGAAGAACATGCAGATGCCTTAACTGACGGCTTTGTAGAAGCTGAAAAACTGTTGAAAGAAGAAAGAATTTTTAGCAGTTATAATCTTCCTTACCCCACCCAACTTTTGCCATTGGCTGTAATCTGTGCCATTTTGAAAGAAAATGGTAAATTAACTTACTCTACAACTAGGGATAAGTTAACAAAATGGTATTGGTGTGGCGTATTTGGTGAGTTGTATGGTAGTGCCAATGAGACAAGATATGCAAACGACGTTGTCGGTGTAATTGACTGGGTATGCAATGGTAAAGAAGAGCCGAAGACAATTGGTGATTTTAGTTTTAATCCTACTCGTTTATTGACATTGAAAACACGGCAGAGCGCAGCTTACAAGGGCGTTATGGCATTGTTTTTGAAGAACAAAGCAAGAGATTTTATCAGTGATAAAGAGATGGATGAAGTTCTGTATGATAATGAATACATCGATATTCATCATATTTTCCCAAGTGATTATTGCAAAGACAAGTATCCGGAAACAAAATGGAATTGCGTAGTCAACAAAACAATGCTCACAGCCCGCTCTAATAGAATCATTGGAGGGTCTGCGCCCAGCGTGTACCTAGATAAGATAGTCAGACGTGGTTATGTTGCCGATAGTAACCTAGTAGATGATATACTGGTGAGTCACAAGATTGATGTAGCACTTATGCGTAGCGATAATTTTGATGCTTATTTCGTGGAAAGAGCAAAGTCTATTTTAAATCTCATTGAGAGTGCAACAGGCAAACAGGTTACTGGTAGAGATACGGATGATGTTGTTGCAAAATTTGGGGCCAGCTTGTAAGGGATATTTTAAAGTCAAGTTTGGTAGGCTATATAGGTAAACTATAATTCTGTATTATGTTTGATGCTCATTATAGAGGAGTGTGACCTTTATGCTTAATCTTCTAAATGGAAAGGTAAGTCATAAATCTTTAGGCGAGGGCACTGTTGTGGCAGTGGATGAAGAGGTTATTACTGTGCAATTTGCCAGCAAGACCAGTAAATTTACTTTTCCCGCTGCTTTTGAAAAGTTTTTAACTGCGCAGAATCCGGCGGTGGCATCCATGATACAGGGAATGCTAGGAGACATCAAAGCAGCTGAAGCCAAGGCTAAGGCAGAACAGAAAGCTAGAATAGAGCAAAGGTTGGCAGAGAGCAAAGTGACCATTCCTAGTAGGCCAGCTAGTAAAAATACTGTGGTTCGTCCTGCTAAATATGTGCCGTCTCCCGCAGATATAGTCTATGACGTGCCTACCATTGAGAGCTTGGATGAGCTTCTGGATAATTGTGCCACTTTAGATGGGTACATTAAGTCCGGAAAGGATCCTGAATATACCTATGCATTAGATTTAATCAAACGCGGCACCTGTTTCTTGGCTATTGAAAAAGGTGGTCAGTATAGCTTCTATCCTAGCCGCTTCATAGGCTATGTGAATAATACCATGATTCAGCACGAAAATAATGGCGCTAAGGATTGGCGTGAAACTAATCCTGCCATTGCAGCTGCCATTAATCAAGGTAATCCTACTACGAATTCGGAGCTCGACTCCTTATATAAGGAGTATTGTGCAAGGTTAGGCTTCTATGCCTCAGAGAAGGGTACCTTTGGGGTTGAACGCAAATTTTGGTTTATTAAAGGAAAGAGGCTTAATCATGGATGACAAGTTTATCGCAGAATTAGAGCTAGTGTTATTGTGCCTAGGCTGGATGGTGCTAGTGGGCGAAGTGTTGAGGTAAGCTGAAACTGCTGTAACGTGCAGGTCACTCTGCTACAAACACCTGTTTCCTGCCGCGTTTGGGAGTAGGAGTCTAAATCGCACCGATTGTGCAGTGGTAAGAGATAAATTTTTCTGCTATAATAGAGGATGGAACTGAGAACTGTTCTGTAAGAAATGGCAAATTAGCGAGGAGGTAATATAATGGATGCAAAGCTAAAAATAGATTTAAAGAAGCTGCAGGCGCAGGCCGTGGAGCTGGGAGCCAGTGCTACCAAAGTAGTGAAGGTGCCTAAAATTAAAACAGGTGCTTGGACGCGCATGAAATGCCAATTTGGCTGCCCTAATTACGGCGCTACCCTGTGCTGCCCGCCCTATACCCCTGATTTTGAACAGACGCAAAAGTTTCTGTCTGAATATCAATATGCTGTGCTGGTGGAATATACCATGAACATCGAGGGAGTCAAGCCAGCTGATTTTGCTAGCGCAGATTTAAAGATGAGCAATGGCCTGCTGGAGATCCTGTTGGGCCTGGAGCGCGAAGCCTTTTTGCTCAATCACTATCGCGCCTTTGCCTTAAAGGCAGGCCGCTGCCGCCTATGCGACAAGTGCAATCTGAAAAAATGTGTTAATCCGACTAAAGCCCGTCCTTCGCTGGAAGCCTGTGGCATAGATGTTTTTGCCTTGGCCAACGATAATGGCTTTAAGATGGAGGTTATTACCGGGCCGATTAAAGAGCTGAAGATTTATGGCTTGGTTTTGGTAGAATAAGGAATACGATGGAACACTGTGTAAGGAGACCGTTTACATTATCATGAAGATTGCGCATATTGCCGACACCCATTTCGGTAAAGATTTAAAAAAGGTCAATTTTGCCGACCATGATCAACCCTTTTGGATGGAGCATTTTCTAGCTGATATCCAAAAAGAAGGTGTTGAGGTTGTCCTTATCGCCGGCGATGTTTATGATGACAAAATCCAGCCTATTAAAGCCATCAATTTATTTGGCGATTTTTTAGAGAAGCTCAATGACCTAGGGATTACTGTTTTTATCGTGCCTGGCAATCACGATCAGGCGGATAGGCTGGCGGCCAATAGCAACATCCTCAAAAAGCAGCATATCTATTTTGCCAATGAAATCACCAAGGAACTGATGCATAAAGCTTTACCCTTGCCCGATGGCACAGAGGTCGTTTTTTGGCTGCTGCCCTATGTGGAGCCTATAAATGTGCGCAGAGTGCTGGGCCGCGACGATATTACCAGCTACGATAGCGCAGTGCGGGAGCTGCTCAAGCTGCAGCCACTGGATGAGAAGGCTGTGCATATTCTTGTGGCTCACCAAAACGTGCTGGCCGGTGCTACGGAGCGCATTTTAAACGACCATGAGGTAGATATTGGATACAGTGGCGAGGTAGATTATACAGCCTTTGACGGCTTTGATTATGTGGCCTTAGGTCATATCCACGGCATGCAGGCCATTGGTCGTGACACTGTGCGCTACGCAGGGGCGCCTTTGCAGTACGATTTTTCTGAAGAGGGGCGCTGGAAGGGCTATCTATTGGTGGAAATTAATGGTAAGGACCATATCAAGATTACCGAAAAAGCGTTGCCCATGCTCCATGAGGTGATGGTGCTGCCCAAGGGCACGGCTGCGGGCACATTGGAGCAGCTCTTGGAGCTGGGCAAAAATATACCTGATAAGGATAAATACTACTTCAAGGTGCGCATCAAAAGCAGCTCCCTAGTAGGCAAGGCCCAGGAGCAGCTGTACGCAGCCTTTGGCATCGATAATCTGTTGGAAACGGAAATCGTGCGTGAAGGGGCCAGCAGCTACGCCATTGCCAATGCCAAGGGTAGCGGTGGTCGCAGCATGGAGGAAAATTTCGCGTGCTTTTATAAGGATAGGCATAAGCAGGAGCTGGATGCAAAAAGCAAGCTAGTGGTAGCAAAAATTATCGAGCAGCAGCAAAATGATGGCTATATTGAGAACATGGGTACGGGCAATGACAAGGAAGCCTATAAGCAGGCGGCCTTTGCAAAGCTGATTGCCACCTTGGAAGAGGAATTGGAGGAAGCACAATGAGATTTTTAAAGCTGAAGCTGGCTGCCTTCTTATCCTTCAAGGATGTAACGGAAATCGATTTCGCTCAATTTGGCAATAAGCTGACGCTGCTCTTCGGCGGTAGCGGTGTGGGTAAAACAGCTATTTTTGATGGCATCACCTTTGCCTTATTCGGCAGGGGCAGTGGCAAGGACCGTTGCGCCGGGAAGGTGGAGGACTACCACAGTGATTTTGCCAAGGAGCAGGACCAGCAGGGCAATGTGGTCTATCGCGCACCCATGCAGGTGGAGCTGGAATTTGAGCACGATGGCAAGCTGTATAATGTTGCCCGGGAAATAAAATGGGGCGAAAATGGTAAGAACAAGGGCTTTACCTATGAAATGGAGCTGCAATGCGAAGGCGAATCCATCGTAAGGGATACGAAAAGGGCCAGCAATGGCACCTTTACAGGTAATTTTGCCGACAAAGTATCCACACAAGTGATGGAGATGCTGGGCTTAAGTGCCGAGCAGTTTAGTCAGGTGGTAATTTTGGCACAGGGTGAATTTGCCAAATTCCTCAATGCTAACGCCCAGGATAGGGAGGCCATTTTAACCAAGCTAGTGGATAACGAGGCCTATGTGGACTTTCAGCTGCGCTTGAAGGAGCTGAAAAACTACCTGAAGCGTACTATCGAGACCATTGACACAGAGATTGAGCAGCATTTGAATATCCTTAAAGGTCGTCCTACCATCAGTGAGGAGGAAAAAAGTCAATATCAGGTGGTGGATGAAGAGCTTCTGGTAGCGCTGCGGACAAATCTCGAGAGCAAGGTAGAGCAAATTGGAGCCTTGCAGCGTACTATTAATGAGCAAGAGGCAGAGGTTAATAGGCTTAATGCTCAAAAGGGCGCCGCGGACGAGCAAAACAAGCTTTTTGATGCCCAGCAGCGGCAGCTGGCTGATGCTCAGGCAGGGCTTGCTGCTTTACAAAAGAGCTTTGATATAGAGCATTGGGAAAAGATCCTGACATATTTGGTGAAGCTGCAGGAAATTTTGCCCCAGTTCGAGGCTTTTCAAACCGCTACTCAGGAGCTGAAGCGTAATGAAGCTGCAATCAGCGGCTTCGAGCAGGATATTGCTCATAATAGCTTGCAGGAAGCTAAGCTTGCTCAGGCCAAAGTGGCGGTGGAGCAGGAAAATACGCCGCAAATAAGCGTGCTGGAAGGGACTTGCCAAAGGCTGGAAAAAGCGCTAGCCTTGTACGATGGCTTGAAGACAGCAACGGAGAGGCTGGATGAATTGGCCCAGGCCTTCACTAATGCAGAGGGTAAGGTTAAGACCAACCAAACAGCTTATGAAAAGGCTGTAGCCATGAAGGAGGCTTGTGAGCAGCAATTAGAAGCTTTGGGCAATGCGACAGCGCGCAGGGTGGAGCTGGAAGGGCAGCTCAAGGATGCAAAGCAACAGGTGGCTGACCTCAAAAGGCTGCAGGAGGACTTGCAGAATGCCCATAGTAAGCAAAGAGCTTATGTCCATAATAAGCAGACCGAGCAGCAAGCAGAGCAGGAAAAGGATGCTTGCTTAAAGGCATACGACCTTGCACAGCAGGAATACTATGTGGCGGAGCAGAAATTCCAGAGTGGTAGCATTGCTAGTAAGGTGCGGGAGCAGGTGCAAGCAAAGCAGCTTACTGAGGTAGAATGCCCCGTCTGTCACACTATGCATAAGGTGGAAGCCTTGGCACAGTGGGAAAGCTGTGCAGAGCTGCCGGAAAAAAGCGCCTTGGCTGAGGCGAAGGCTAAGTACGAAGGGTCTGCCCAAAAACTGGTCAAGGCACAAAATGAGAGCTCCACTAGTAAGGTCGCTTACGAGATTGCGCAGCAAAATGTGCTACAGAGGGCTGAGCTGCTTTTGGAGGGCGCTGTGAGCTGGGAGGAGCTGCAGAATTTTACGCAGCCTAGTGATCCTGTAGCTGTGGCTTTGGCGCAAAAGCAGGAGCATAGGGATGCGTTGGAGCGAGCCTTCGCCTCTGCAAGGGCGAAGGCGGAGCAGCAAGACAGGCTGCAGGACGAGATGGAAAAGGTCAAGGCCAGTTTGTCGAGCTTGAAAAAGGCTTGGGATGGGAGCATCCTTGCTAGGGATAAGGCCAAGCAGGCTATGGATGAGCAAAAAAATGAGGTTGCTAAGGTGCAGGGCATGCTGGTAGGCTGCCCTGCTACGCAGGAGCAGGCATTTGCCGAGCTGGCCGATGCTAAAAAAGCAAAAGCAGCTCTGCAACAGGCTGTACATGAGGCCACTGAGGCATTGCATAACTGTACTCAAGCAATTGCCAATGCTACAGGTAAGCTGGAGCAGGCTCAGCAAAATCAGCAGGCTTTGGTGAATAAAGTGGCAGGCTGTAAGGTTAATTATGAGGCTGCCCTAGCAGGCTGCGGTGCTAGCGAGGACGACTTTTTTAGCATGCATGAAGAATGCAGGAATCGAGATGGAAAGAAGCTGACTAGTAATAATGTAGCTGAAGCCACTCATAAAACTCGTGCCAAGGTAGAGGAATTCAGGACAACAGAGTCCCGATATCTGCACACCATTGCCAGCGTTACGGAATGGCTTAAGGGAAAGCAGCGCATTGAAACCACGGCCTTTGTAAATGCGCTTAAAGACATAGGTACTAAGCTAAATGAGGATAAAAAAGCTAAGGAAGCGCTGCAAACAGATAAGGAGTTTACGGAGCAGACCTTGACCAAGGTAACGGCGTGCTTTAGCAATAGAGTGAAAAAGCAAAGGGTGCATCAGGTAATTGAGCCCTTGGCAGATGCTGCTAATACGGGCATCACCTTTAATCGCTATGTGCTGGAGGATCTCTTTTGCGCTATGCTGGATAAGGCCAATGATCGCTTGAGCGTTTTGTGTAGCGGTCAGTACGAGCTGCGTCCCATCGAGGAGGGGCAGGCCAAAAGAAATCAAGGCTTGGGCTTTACAGTATACGATTGCATTAACCAGAGCCATCGGGAAAGCGGTGCTAATTCCGGCGGCGAGAAGTTTGAGATTTCTCTGTCCTTGGCCTTGGGCCTCTCGGATATTGTGCAAAGCTGTAGCAAGAAGGCTAGCCGCATTGAAAGTCTCTTTATTGATGAAGGCTTTGGCACCTTAGGCAAGGAGGAGCTGGAAAAGACGAAGCGTCTGCTCCTGGAATTATCCGGTGGCTCCAGGCAAATCGGCATTATTTCCCATAATCCTGTGCTGGAGGAGGCTATCAAGAACCAGATTATCGTGGAGCGTGATAAGCATACTCGTGAGGGCACCAAGGTTAGCTTTACTGTGGATTGTTAATGGAATAATGATTAAACGCAAAGACGCGAGCAACCAAGCTGAGGTTACTCGCGTCTATTTGTTTAGCTTTTTAGATTTTTTTTACAACAGGGTTATTTGCTCATTTTGTCGCCAATGAGATAGCAGATGGAGGCTACGACCATGCCGTTAATGGAAGCGATACCAAAGGGCAGCAAATTGGCAACAACTGCGCCGGCAATAACGCCGATGACGGAGCCCCATTCGATTTGCTTGAGCTCTACCTTAGCACCGGGCTGATATTTATCACGATGCATGAAATAGCTCAGCACAATGATGATGCCGATGGGGGGTAAGGTGGCGTTGAGCATGCCCAGGAAGGGACAGAAATTATTGTACAGCCATACGGCGAGGACAGTACCTAAAGCGCCGGAGAAGAGCACCATCTTTTTCTTGTCCATGCCGGTGATATTGGCAAGGCCCAGGCCGGTGGAGTAGAGCGCGTTGTCATTGGTGGTCCAGATATTCAGGCCCAAAACCAGCACTGCTGTCCAGAAGAGGCCTAATTTGAGCATAACATCGAAAATATCGTTAGCATTGCCGCCTACGAAAATGGAGGATACGGCACCGAAGCAGAACATGAGGCTGTTGCCAATGAAGAAGGCTACAACTGTAGTCCACAGGCCCGTCTTCGCATCCTTAGCGAAGCGGGTGAAGTTAGGAGTGGCGGAGCCACCGGAAACGAAGGAGCCCACAACTAAGCCTGCGCCGGTGATAATGGTCAAATCGCCGCTGCTTTTAGCGAATTGCTCGGCAATAGTGCCCTCGCCCTGGGCAATAGCCATGAACATAGCCGCAGAGCCTAAAATCGCTACACAGGGTACAGCGATATAGCTAATGGCAGTCAAGCTCTTGATACCATAATAAGCAGTAGCAGTCATGCAAATGCCGGCTAGCACAACCATGGCATACATAACCGTTTGGCTATCGCCAAACAAAGCCTTGGCAACGGGAATAGCGAACATGGCCAGACCTACGCCAAACCAGCCGGCTTGGGTGAAGCTGATCATAGCACTGGGCAGATAGCTGCCCTTGATACCAAAGCTGCGCTGAGCTAACAGGTCCAGGGATAAACCACTTTCGGCACCGATATAGCCCAAGGCACCGGTGTAAGCGCCCAAAATGATACCGCCTAAAATTAAGGCACCAATGAAGCCGGATAAATCCAAGCCCTTAGCCAGCTGTTGACCAACCCACATGCTGGCAGAGAAGAAGGTGAAGCCCAGCATGATCATAAACATGGTCATCAGGCTGCGGCGATTGGCGGCAGGTACCGCTGAGGTCGCAAAATCGGCATCGACTACTTTTGCTTTTGTACTCATTTTCTTTTGTCCCCCTTAAAATAAAATAAATTAAAGACCTACGTATTTTCCTACAGCAGCTTTAAACTCTGCTATACGACGAGTAGTAATTTCCTTTAGGGTACGCTTTTTATTGACCTCCAAATAAGCCAGCTCCTGAGCATAAAGTCTTTCGGTAATGGCCTTGTCTATTTTATGGTAATGATTTTCTTCCAGCCATTCCTCGTAGCTCAGGGGTGTTTTATAGCCAAACTTTTCGTCCGTAAAGGCAGCAAAATCAATCTGATCGGCTAGCTCATCCAGCTTTTCCCAATATTCCATGACTTCATGGTAATGCTCAGGAATTTCATAGCGACGAGCGCCACCGTCATAAATGGTGCATTTTTCAAAAAGCGCATCATCATCGGCCAAGGTCTGCTCGCGATATTCCGGAGCTAGCACGCTGTCCTTCCAATAAAAGTCCACAAAGGGAAGGTTGATGCCGGTCACGCCCTTTTCTTTATAGGTACTGAAAATGCCCTCGTGGTAGACGCAATAGAAGCCTTCGAACTGGGGCCAGTACTCCTGCAGCTCCTCGGTCAAATTCTCCAGCACGGTGATGCCCATATTACCGCCGATGGTGAAGAAAATGATGTTACGCAAATGAGCACCGGCAGTGCGATACTCCTTGACGATATGCTTGAGGCATTTTACTAAGGTGTCGCCGGTAGCAATAATATCGCCGATAATCAAGGTGCCACCGTCGATAATGCTCAGCTTTTTGTACTTGATATCCAGTCCTGTAATGAGCTCTCCATCAAAAACACGCTCACAGGAGAGAAAGCTCATATCGTTAACAGGGATGCCGGCTCGATAGCAGCATTCCTCCAGCGGATAATTAAGTCCGCCACGCAATATGGTCAGGATATTGGCGGAGGTAATCAGTCCCTTCTTGTTAAAGAAATCCAAGGTAGTTTTGGTGGGATTGCACATACGGTCATAATTTTCAAAGCCTACCACCTCAGGCGTATTCAAAAGATGGCGGGTGCTGGCGCTGGTCACAATATAATATTTATTGACGAGCTTATCAGCATCCAGACGGTACAGCTTAGCTTTAGAATGCACATATTCGGGAACGAGATCCACTCCCTGCAGCTTTTTGAACATACTATCGCTCCTTTGCTACGATTTCTCAAATACTATCCTAGCTATTATATCACTTGCTTTGGGAAAAAGCACTAAGGAGAGGTAATTTTTTGCAAAATAGTAATTCTTGTACGTTACGAGAGGACATGTCCGCTGAGAGTTGTAATTTGTGTTAGAAAATTAATACATTTTACATATCAGCTCTTGCAAAAATCATTCCTTAATGTATAATAAAAGTAATGAGTTCTTATACTCCATGCATAAAAAATAGCTTTGCTTATCAATGCCCAATACCTGCTTTTGTGTGGTGGAAAGCGGTGCTGGCGGAGAGGGGTTGCTGATGAAAAGAATAGTACCCTATGTAATATTAATAATGCTGGTGATTGTAGCCTTAATCGGCTTTTGGTTTGACAGGCCACGGAATGCGGAGCAGTTGAATAATACCAAAGTGGGATTATTGCTTAACGGTCCAGCTAGTGACAAAAGCTGGAACCAGTCCCATTTTGAAGGCCTGCAGCAGGCTGCCGAAACGCTCAAGCTAAAGGTTGTTGTGGCTGAGAATGTACCGGAAAATGCAGAGAGTCGTCAGGTCATAGACCGCATGGTAAAGCAGGGCTGCAAGGCCATCGTAGCCACCTCCTTCGGCTATGGGCCAGTGGTCAAGCAGGCAGCTGCAGATTATCCTGAGGTAAGCTTCCTGCACGCTACAGGCCTTGATTATAGCAAGAATTTGACGAGCTTCTTCGGTCGGATGTATCAGGTGCGCTATTTGAGTGGCATCGTGGCGGGGCTCCAGTCCCGTAGCGGTGCGATTGGCTATGTGGCGGCCATGGATCTTCCGGAAGTAGTACGCGGTATTAACGCCTTTACACTGGGCGTGCGCAGCGTGGCGCCCCAGGCTAAGGTCTATGTAAGATATGTGAAGAGCTGGAACGATGATAAGCTGACTGCCAATGCTACTTATGAGCTGATTACGAAGTATCACCAAATCGATGTACTCACTATGCATAGTAATTCTCTGGAGCCGCTGAAAATAGCGGAGCAGCGCAATATAGGCACCATTGGCTATAATTTTGACAATGCCCAGCTCTTTCCGCGCACCTATTTGACGGCAGCGGTGTGGCGTTGGGAAAGTGTTTATCTACCCATGCTCAGGGATTGCCTGCAGGGCGGCTACGAAGGTAATTATTTTTGGTTCGGTATAGAAAAAAATGTGGCAGGCTTGTCGCCCTTTACCCGCAATGTGCATGCTAAGGTGCGCCAAGAGGTTATTGTAGCTCATAAACGTTTAGAAAAAGATGCCTTTGATGTGTTTTATGGGCCTGTGTACGATAATAAGGGCCAGCTGCGGGTGAAGCAGGGGGAGAATTTGTCCGATGGGCAGCTTTTAAATGATTTTGATTGGTATGTTGAAGGGGTGGTAGTGGATGAGTAGAAAAATAGTTTTTCTTGCTTGTATAGCTTTGTTATTGGTGGCGCTATTTGCAGTGCTCTTAACGGGTAATAATGAGGAGCGCACAGCTGTTCAGGAAAAGGTAAAGGTGGGCTTTGTCATGACCGGTGGCAGGGCCGAAAAGGGCTATAACCAGCTCCATTATGTGGGCATTAAAAAGGCTACGGATAAGCTGGGTGTGGACCTTTTAGTAAAGGAAAATGCCTTAGAGTTCAGCGGCGAATGTCCTAAGGCTGTGGAAAGCTTTGCCAAGCAGGGCGTGAAGGCTGTATTTTTAGGCAGCTATAATTATTACAAGGAAATCCAGCCCTTAATTGATAAGTACCCTAAAATTACCTTCTATACCATTTCCTTTGATAGCGATAAGCCCAATGTGGCCAGCTATTTTGTGCGCTTATATCAAGCACGCTATCTGGCAGGCCTCGTAGCGGGCAAGCAAAGCGAGAGCGGGCGTATCGGCTACGTAGCGGCCATGCCCAACCATGAGGTGAAGCGCGGTATTAACGCCTTTGCACTGGGCGTGCGTGCGGCTAATCCTCAGGCCAAGGTCTTTGTGCGTTGGACTGGCAAATGGGATGATGCTGTGAAGGAAAAGGAAAATGTGCGCAAGCTCTTCAACAAGCAGAAGATTGATTTGGTAGCGTATCATCAAAATCAGCAGAATGTGGTGCAGGAGGCAGAGGCCTTGGGCATTCAATCCATTGGCTACCATGCTCCCCTGGAGGGAGCTTCGCCTCAGCATTTGACGGCGGTGGTATGTAGCTGGGACAAGACCTATGAGTATTTGCTGCAAATGCTGCTGACTAAGCAGGAGAGCAGGCGCAAGGAATATTGGGTTGGCTATCCGGAAAGCGCCGTGGGCCTGACAGCTTTTTCGCCTCTGGTAAAGGAAGAAACGAAAAAGCTGGTAGCGGAAAAGGCGCAGCGGCTGAAAAATTATGATTATATTTTCACTGGCAATATTTACGATAATCTGGGTAGACAGCGCTGCTCAGGAGAAATGAGCATTAGTGATAAGCAGCTCGTGGAGGACATGAACTGGCTGGTAAAGGGTGTTGAGGTCTGTGAAGATTAGATTTCGCAAGAAAAATAAAAAAACATATCTTGGCATCGCAGGCTTCTTGGTGCTGCTGCTTTTGGTGGGCGTGCTGCTGAACTGGCGCATGGAAACGCTGCTGAGCCGCAACGTTTGCTATGGCCTCAATATGGTCTCCCGTGTACAGGCGGAGCTGATGGAGGTCAAGCTGGATGCGGAGCTGGACGCCTTGGTGAACAAAGCAGAGCATATCACTAATACCGGCGGTAACTGGCAGGAAAGCGTGGCCAGCGGTGATATTAAGTACGATCGGGATATTTTTGTGCGCGAGGGCATTTTGGACATCAATGGACGCGCTCTTTATGGTGCGGATTTACATTTGGATGCCTTCCCCGGCATTAGGGAGTCCCTGCGTGGTAACAGGGCTGTGTGCTACCATTCCAGCAGCGGTATGCTGTTTACAGTGCCTGTTTTCAATGGCAAGAATGTGCAGTACGTGCTCTATCGGCGCATTGATAAGGGTGGCATCGATGGCTATTTCCATCTGCGCAACAACGCCCTTTTGGGACAGGCAGCGCTGGTTTCCAATGATGGTGAGCTGATGTTCGCCGGGAGTGACAAGGGCATTAAGCAGGCGTGGCCGGAGCCGGAAATGAAGCAGGTTTTTGGCGAGCTTTTAAGCGAGCTGCGCACCCAAAAATCTGCGGCCAAGCAGTTCTCCTTGAATGGAGAGACTATGTATGCCAGCGCCTCCGGTGTGTGGCAAGGCGGCTTTATTCTGGTGGGCTTGACTTCAGAGCATAATATTTATGCGGGCCTCACTGATATTGGCCAGCTGCTTTTGAGCGTTTTTGCTCTGCTGGCCTTGCTCTTTTTGATAGGCATTTATTTCTTCCTTTTAGAAGAGGAGGAGAAGCACCAGATTGAGCTGCAGCGTACGGAAAGCCTTTGGCGCATGTCCTTGCATACAGTGCAGACGCTGGCACAGGCTATCGATGCCAAGGACTCCTATACCAATGGTCACTCCCTGCGCGTGGCTAAGTATTCTGTAATGCTAGCTGAGCGTATGGGCTTCAATGCAACGGAGCAGGGACGCGTGCAGTACATAGCCCTTTTGCATGATGTGGGCAAAATAGGTATCGCCGACAGCATTTTGAATAAAAATGGTAAGCTGACTGAAGAGGAATATGCAATTATTAAATCCCATTCCAGCATTGGCGCTAAGATTTTGGGCAATATCAGTGAAATTCCTGATGTGGCCACCGGCGCAAAATATCATCACGAGCGCTACGATGGTAAGGGCTATCCCACCGGACTCAAGGGTGAGGAAATTCCTTTAATTGCCCGCATTATCGCTGTGGCTGATGCCTACGATGCTATGACCTCCAAGCGCAGCTATCGTGATGCCCTGCCCCAAAGCGTAGTGCGTGAGGA
This sequence comes from Phascolarctobacterium sp., assembly GCA_051866475.1. Classification (GTDB taxonomy): domain Bacteria; phylum Bacillota; class Negativicutes; order Acidaminococcales; family Acidaminococcaceae; genus Phascolarctobacterium_A. The sequence continues at coordinate 698 of JBJDXC010000088.1, read as the reverse complement.
AATTGCCAAGGGCTTGGGCAGTCAGTTCGACCCCGTTATTGGCAATATTATGCTGCATATTATTGATGAGGATAAGGAGTACACCTTAAGAGAGCTGGCCTTGCATTAAAGCTAGCCGTGGCGTGTTCGCAGTTTTGTCACTTGACTATTTCCTAGTTATTTAGTAAACTATAAGTGTCACAAAAAGTTTTTTGCTCTTTTCAAAAAGTTAGATAGTACTTGGGAGGTTTGGACTATGAAAAAAATGACTACTGCTATCGTAACTGGCTTGGCAACGCTTGCAATTTCCGCTACTGCTTTTGCTGCTATTTCTGCTGATGAAGCAAAGACTATTGCCGCTAAGGAGGTACCTGCCTCCAGTACTCATATTATGACTAAGATGGAGATGCATAAGCTCACACCTTATTTTGAAGTAAAATTTTATGACAATGCTACCAGCACTGAATATGAAATCGATGTGCTGCAGTCCACTGGCGCCATCAAGGAATATTCCATGGATGCTAAAACCTTGGTGGGCAGCAGCAAGATTGTACTCAGCACTACTGATGTGCAAAACATGATTTTGAAGGAATATCCCCAGGCTGTGTTTAACAAAATCGAGCTGGACCGTGACAATGGTCTCTATGAATATGAAGTAAAATTCACCGCACCCGGCGTGCGAGGCGACTATACCATTAATCCTGAAACCGGCGTAGTCA
>JBJDXC010000087.1:0-14502 GCA_051866475.1 Phascolarctobacterium sp. | reverse complement strand
CGAGATATTGTGGGACATTTTACTCAGGAGATGGAAAATGCTCTGAATACGGATAGAGAAGCCGCTCTGGCGGATATGCGCTACGCCTATATTGAGGATTTGTGCTTTCGCATGGTGCACAAGCCCCAGGACACCGAAGCCCAGCGGCGCAGTGTACGCTTAGATTATTATTTAACCCATAAGTATTTGAGCATACCCATCTTTATTCTGATCATCGGCGCTGTTTTTTACCTGACCTTTGACGTTATCGGCGCTTTTTTAAGTGGTCTCTTAAGCCAGGTCTTGGATAGTATTACCGCTTCGGCCGATGCTGCGCTGAGCAATTTCGGTATTAACCCTGCCATGCATTCACTGATTATCGATGGCGTTTTTGCCGGTGTGTGCAGTGTACTTTCCTTCATTCCCACCATCGTCACCCTGTTCTTCTTCCTTTCCCTTTTAGAGGACAGTGGTTATATGTCCCGAGTGGCCTTTGTGATGGACAAGCTGCTGCGCAAAATCGGTCTTTCCGGCTCCTCCTTCATCCCTCTTATTATCGGCTTTGGCTGCAGCGTGCCTGCGATTATGGCTACGCGTACCCTAGCCAGCGAGCGGGACCGCAAAATGACCATCATGCTCACACCCTTTATGAGCTGCAGCGCTAAATTATCGGTCTACGGCATCTTCATCGGCGCCTTCTTCCCCCATACAGGAGCTCTAGTAATGCTTTCCATCTACCTTTTGGGTGTGGTTATTGCCGTGCTCACAGGCGCGCTTTTGAACAGCTGTATTTTTAGCGGCAAGCCCGTGCCCTTTGTCATGGAGCTACCCGCCTACCGCATGCCCACCGGCCGCAGCATTTTAATGCACATGTGGGAAAAGGCCGAGGACTTTATTCACAAGGCCTTCACCGTCATTTTTATGGCCAGCATTATCGTCTGGTTCCTACAAAACTTCAACAGCCAATTCTATATGGTGCACAGTGATGCCAGCATCATTGCGGAAATCGGTAAAATCACTGCGCCCATCTTTGCTCCCTTAGGCTTTGGGGATTGGCGCATGTCCACCGCCCTCATCACCGGCATCACCGCCAAAGAAGTCGTCATCAGCACCCTTTCCGTGCTGGCTGTGGATGCTAATGGCAGCGTGAACCTGCCCAATTTATTCACACCGCTGACGGCCTACACCTTCCTAGTGTTCTGCCTGCTCTACCCGCCCTGCATCGCCTCTTTGGCCACCATGCGCAAGGAGCTGGACTCCCGTGCCAGCACCGCCGCCATTATCGCCTATGAGCTGGGCATCGCTTGGGTGGTAGCCTTTATTGTAAGGCAGATTGGCTTAATGCTGGGGTTTAATTAAAAAGTATATCGAAACATAAAAATAAGACTGCCACTAGCCTCTGTTATGCAGAGAAGGGTGACAGTCTCTTTTATTTATGGCGTAGTACATTTTACGCTACATCATGATCAGCTTCTGACATTCTGTCTTGCAGGCTTACTTTTACTTGCGCGCCACAACAGCTCAATAGGCAAATTGGAGGCCCCAGGCGGGGACCAAATAAAGCTGTATTGCCCGCTCTTCAGCTTGCCCAGCTCCACCGCCTCTTCAATGGTCTCGCCCAAGCACAAATCGTAATCAGGCAAAGCCACCAACCTGCGCTCACCCTCATGCTCTAATACACCGTAGCCTGCAAAATAACCACCAATGGGATTGACAATAAAGCTTACGGGTCGCTGGCTATCTATAGTAAAATTCACCTTGTAGATAACGCCATAATTGCCATAGTTTTCTGCCCCAAGGCCTGTGGTCGCATCCACGCCCTTAATGTAGCCCTCACCATCGCTGCCTGCTAGCTTCAGCTTCACTGGCTTATCCCCACTGATAGGCTTCTTCAGGGTATAATCCCAATCGCTTTTGGCAAAGGTACCACGCAACGGATGCTCATCCATGGGCTGTATAGCAGCGTTTTCATTAAAGAGCTCCAGATCGGACTGAGGCTCGCACATCAAGAAGCTTATCTCCGTGGGCCTATCCAGCTCCAAATCGATGGTGCCCGTGGCCAGCTGATTAGTATCCAGCAGCAGGCCGTGACCACTTAAGAGCTCCACACTGCGACCGAAGCCCAAGGTGCCGCTTTTTGGCGCTTGCTCCTTGGCTAAAGCAATGTACTTTCGCTGAGACTCCTTGCCCACTGCCATATAATTATAGCCGGGGCCGTCCACTCCTTGACGCCCTATTTTGTAGTTTAAAGGGCGCATTTGTGCATTTTTCAGCACAATGGCCAGCTTTTTTGTACCCTCCACCGCATTCACATGGTGGAAAAAGAGGCGCACCCTTCCCTGCACTGTATCCCTATAAAGAATGCCATTATGATAGACCATCTCAGGACTATCGGAAAATAGCAAAGTAGGACCGCTGGCTTTGAAGCTTGTTTTCACGCTCTCCGCCACATAATCCTCGGGAATGGTCAGCGGCCTTTGATAAAGCCGCATCCCGGCCAGCGCGGAGCTGCAGCAGGCAGCGCTCAGAGCTAACGCACCTAGTGTAGAAAGAATTTTTTTCAAAAACATAGAGCATCACCTTGCAAATAGTAAAGCTCCCCTTGCCATGTACTGGGCAGGGGAGCAAATTTTATATAAAATTATTTTAAAGAGTTTTGGTAATCAGCCATAAATTGAGCCAAGCCCTTGTCGGTCAGGGGATGGTTAATCATTTGGGCCAAAACCTTGGTGGGAATGGTGGCGATTTGGCAGCCGGTGAGCATAACCTTTTCCACATGCTCAATATTGCGGATGCTGGCAGCGATAACCTCGGTCTCAATGCCATAAAGCTTGAAGGCCTTGACGATATTATCCACCAATTGTACGCCATCTTGGCCAATATCATCCAAGCGACCGATGAAGGGGCTTACAAAGGTAGCACCGGCACGAGCAGCCAACAGTGCTTGGGACATGCTTAAAACCAAGGTTACATTGGTTTTGATGCCTTCAGCGCTGAGGATTTTCACAGCCTTTAAGCCTTCGGGAATGCAGGGGATTTTGATAACCACATTCTCAGCGATTTTTGCCAGCTTACGTGCTTCCTCCACCATGCCAGCACATTCGGTGCTAATAACCTCGGCGCTAACGGGGCCGCTTACGAGAGCAGCGATTTCCGGAATGACCTGGGCCTGGGTGCGGCCACTTTTAGCGATCAGGCTGGGGTTGGTGGTAACACCATATACCACACCCCAATCCACATATTGTTTAATCTCGTCTACATTAGCAGTATCCATAAAAATTTTCATGTTTATCTCTCCCTTATTTCAATACAACTACTTTTTCTGCATTGGTCTGGCCAGGTAGGCTCATGGTCATTACGCGGCTCCATAACAAAAGCTCATCGCCCTCCTTGATGCTAGCGAAGTCTTCGCAGGCGTACTTATCAATGCGGGCAATGACGTCATTGGTGCTGTTCAATACGCGCACGAAGCTGCCATCGGGGACATGCTGCACCTTATCCACCACAAAATATTGGGGCAAATATTCCTTGCGCACATCACCAAGCACGATGGCAAAGGCCTGCGCCTGCGGCGGCAGGCTACGCGTCATGCGAGCAGAATAATAGGCCACAACCTCTTGGCCCACCTTCAGCTCCTTGGCGCTACGCAGCTTGCCCTTGGCACCCTTCACAATCTTCGTATTGTCGCCAATGATGGCTACCACGCATTCCTGGCCCTCGCCACGGATAACCACCTTCTTGCCCGTGATTTCTGTAATGGCGCCGCTCATGCGCAGCATGCTAGGCGCATGCAGCTTGTCCTGGTCCACCTCAAGGGCAGCCCAAGATTCGCGCGGTGGACGGCAGTTTACTCTAGCTTCGCATGCCCTCTGGGCCGGTCCGCCACAGCCTGCTGCTACCTCTTTATAGTGATGCTCAGCTGCCTCAGCGCTGCCGATGCCCAGAAACGCCACACAACCCAATACTAAAGCTAAATTTTGCAGTTTTTTCATGTTCATATACCTCCACCATAATAATCTTCATGGTTTCAGTATAACACATAAATATGTCTAAACCATGACATCTAAAGACATTCTTAAGACGAGTTAGAAGGTATTAGATACGAGTAACAGTGACGACGGCGTACTAGAGGTACGTCTAGGAGCTGTTACGAAGTAGATGCTGCCTTATAGCTCGTCTTTTATTTATTGCTAAAGTGAATAGCCACCTCTGTTAAGGTCGCTGCCGCCTTCCACAGCACCTCTTCATTAAAGTCAAAATGACTGTTATGATGGCCTGCAGCAATCTTGGTGCCATACATCATATACAGCGCACGACCGCCCTTTTGCTGCACACGCTCCATAAAGTAGCCACAGTCCTCGCTGCCACCCATGTCCACATATTCGGACACCTCATCAAAATGGCATTTAGCCTTGGCCAGCTGGGCCACCTCGTGGCCCAACTCTGCATCCGGCAGGCAAGCGGGAGCGCCGCCGGCCATGGTTACCTTCAGCTCCACGTCATACATGGCGGCGCAGGCGGCCAGCATGCGACGGGCTTCGCTCACCATAAAATTATTGATTTCCGTGGTAGCGCCACGGGTTTCCAGCTTCAAGGAAGCGATATCCGGCACCACGTTGCGGCCGGTGCCGGCACTGAGCACGCCCACATTGATGCGGCTGGAGCCCTGGCTGTGGCGGGAAATAGTATTCAGGGAAATAGCTGCCTGACAGGCAGCTAAGAGCGCGTTTTTGCCCTGCTCGGGCGCAGCCCCCGCATGGGCGGAAACGCCCTTAAACTCCGCATCCAGCTTGGTAGTAGCCAAGAAGCCATCGGTCATGGTTACTAAAGCGTTGTCGGTGGTAGCCTTAAAGCCGATGTGCCCGCCAAAAAGATAGTCCACATCATCCACTACCCCGGCGTTCACCATGGCGTACGCGCCGCGTACGCCTTCCTCCGCCGGCTGGAAAATCAGCTTAATGGTACCGGCCAGTTCCTCCTTGTGGGCAGCCAGCAGCTTTGCTGTGGCCAGCCCAATGGTCACGTGGCCGTCGTGACCACAGGCGTGCATAGCGTTCTTGTGGCAGGAGCTAAAGCCTTCGGCTGTAGGGCGATGGCCATCGCCCTTGTCCTCCTCCACATCATTGCAGTCCATATCAAAGCGGAAGGCCACAGTCTTACCGGCCTTGCCGGTGCTGAGCACAGCTACAATGCCGGTTTTACCACCGGCCATTTGCTGCACCAGCTCTCTATCCGCGCCCTCGCTGATGGCGCGCTCCATGTAGCTGGCCAGCGCCTCGGCGCTGGGCACGCCCATCATGTACTCTTCATTGACAACGGGCGCGCCAAAGCTTACCTCATAGCCCAAAGCACGCAGCTCCTTGATAATCATGCTGGCCGTGCGAAATTCGGTCCAGCCTGTTTCCGGGTGCTGATGCAGATTTCTACGACGAGCAATCATTTCCTCACGCAGGCCCTTAGCCTGCTCCCAAATACTAGTCATGACATTTCCCTCACTTTTGAAATAACACGGTTTGTTCGCTGTCCACGGGCAGGAAAACCTCCACCTCAGGCCGCCTGCGATTTTTGCTGGTGACCCACATGCCACACTTTGGACAGCTTATTTGAGCAGTCGGCAGCGCCCAAGCCAGATGCTTCCCACAGCCGGGACAGATAAATTCCACCTGTAAAGGCCCCTGTTCTCTCTTTTTCATTGCGCCACCTCCCGCGTGAATACGACTTTTAATTATACCATACCTTTATTTAGCAAGCAAAGCAAAAGGCTGTAAAATATGCTTAAGGCTAGAGCTTTTTTCCCGAAAATATGCTAAAATAAGCATATATACTCTGAAAATAGCATAAAGTGAGGTGAACTAGGTGCGTACCCTGCTCCGCACCTTAAAGGGAACATGTTGACTGCTCTTGATTTTGAAAAATTAGGCTTTTGGGAGGACACTACTCCTGAAGAGAATATTACTGTTTATGGCATGGATTTTGGCACTGACTATATTATGCTCACCGATGATTTGGGCAATACTCCCGTGGATGCCAAAAAATTCCTCGTTGTGGCCGCCTATAACGAGGAGGATTGCTTCCTGTGGGGCGTGGAGCTGAAAAATTTTGCTACCTTAAAGGAGCTGTGCGCCCAGTACGCAGCAGGTAGCAGCGAGCTTTTGGAGGCTCTGAGAACCTATACCCTGCCGAAAAATAAATAAACACACAGTATCTACTACCTTTGTCTTATGTAAGCAAAAGCTGTAGTCCGGCGTTAAGCTAGACTACAGCTTTTTTATTGTCTTTATTTGCCGCGCTTGTGCACGTCCTCGTCAATGCGCTGACGCATTTTGGCAAAGGCCGCATCGGCGCTGGTGGGCGGAATCTTGTCATCCACTGCCATCCTGCGCATGCAGCACATGGCCTCGCCGAGCACCTCGTAGTTCAGTGCCACGCCCACGCTATCATTTTTATAGCTCATGGCCCTGTCCGCGTCGATACCAAAGCGAGCTGCTTCCTTAGCAGCGTCCATATTGGCGCCTAGGAAGACGAATTCCCAGCCGTAACGTTCCTTTTGCCTTGCAATCATTTGCTGCACTTTTTTATAGGTGTAGCGCTTGCTGGCGTTTTCGTAGCCATCGGTGATGATCACGAAGATGGTCTTTTGAGGCACATCCTCTCTGCGTGCGTATTTATGCACGTTGCCCATGTGGTGAATGGCACCGCCCACTGCGTCCAAGAGAGCGGTACAGCCTCTAGGTTGGTAGTCAGCCGGAGTCAAGAGCTGCACCTTATCCATATCCACACGATCGTGAAGCACCTTCATTTCATGGTCAAAGAGCACGGTGGAAATCAGGGCCTTGCCCTCGCCCTGGCGCTGCTTTGCTAAAAAGCTGTTGTAGCCGCCGATGGTATCCTGCTCCAGTCCGCACATGGAGCCACTGCGATCAATAATAAAGACGATTTCGGTTACCTTTGCTTGTACATTTTCTTGCATTATAAATGCCTCCTTTTGCCTTGTCAGCCTTATGCATGAGCTTTATTTTTGGCTTCAATTTTGGCTTCATTTGATGGCTTCATTATAGCAAGAAAAAGGAGGCAAGAGGTCGCCGGCAAGGCGACATTTCCGCACAGGCAAATTATTTAGTTCAGTGTTGGCACATCATGCATAAAGAGAAGTTCGTTAACACGCAGCACATCATAGACGCCATTTTCCATGCACAGCTTCACGATCATATCCTGCTTGTCGTTGGGAGCCAGCGCCAGTCCTGCATAGCTCAAAAGGTCCGTGGTCTCGTCCACATTTAGTCCCATGGCCAGCGCTAGGGCCAGCACGGTGGGCTTTTTGGGAGTGTAATCCCGCTTGCGCAGCTTAGAAAAATGCTTGCGGTCCATGTTGGCTTTTTTATAGACCGTCACTTCCTCCAAGCCCTTTTTATCGATGAGCTGGAAAAGCCTGTCCGAAAAGCTGTCCAGCTTAGGCGGTAGCTCAAACTCAGGCCAAGTGCTGCTCTTGGTAAATACCTTGCTAGCAGCTGGCAGCGCTGAGGTAATATTGGGTAAAAACTCAGTATCCTCATAGGCTTCATAGCAGGCCCTATCCGCATCTTCCAGCTCAAGTCTCTCCATGCGGTGTTCTCGCCGCAGATAGAACCTGGGAGCGGGCGGCTCCTCCGGGAAATTTTCTTCCAAATAGTTTTCGATAAAATCGTAGCTTGCCGCCGCCAGCTTAAAGGCTTCCTTATCGTAAACCACCAGCAATACTAGTAAATCCTCATTTAAAGCCAAGTGTTTTTCTATCACAGCTCTGGCTATTTCCAAGGATAATCCCTTGGGATAGCGATTATTGCCTGTTCCTAAGAGAGGCAGAGCCACGCTTTGGCAATTATGCTCCACTGCCAGCTCCATGATGCGCTCATAGGTGCTGCGCAGCAAGATTTCCTCTTGGCGCTGGCCACCGCTCCACCTAGGTGTAACGGCGTGGATAATATATTTTGCCTTTAAGCCATAGGCTGGTGTAATTGCTGCCTGTCCCGGAGCAATTGGACCGATTTGCTTGCGGGCAGCCAAAAGCTTGTCCGCTCCCGCTGCCTTATAGATACAGCTGTCCACGCCACTGCCGATGACTGGATAGGGATTGGCGGTGTTGACAATAGCATCGGCCTCGATCTTTACAATATTATTGCGCACTATTTTTAATGGCATCTTCCTGAGCCCTCCCTACACATTTCTTGCAGCACTCTCTATTTAGCTCAGCAGCTTTAGCATTATTTCTTCTAGTCTTGGGTATTCTCTGCCGCCCTTGCGCAAATCAATATTGAGCTGGGCTAGCTCCAAAAGCGCTTCTGTCAAAGCCCTTTGGTTAAAGCCTCGCACCTCCCGCTGCAGATTTTTAGCCACGTAAGGGTTCAGCTTGAGCTCGGCTAGGATGCCCTTGTAGTCATACCCACGCCCTGCCAGCTCCAGATATTGCAGCATTTGGCGCAGCTTGAAGGTTATAAGGGCGCACACCGGCAGCACATTGGTGCCTTTCTTTTTTTCTGCAGCTAGGAGTGTTAAAACCTCCGGCAGATTATGCTTGCCCAAGGCGTTAATAATGGCAAAGCTGGAGGCCTCCGGCAGCGCGGAAAAAATAGTGTCCACGTCCTCCGCTGTCCAGAGCTTGCGTTCCCCGGCGTAGACGGCCAGCTTAGCTATTTCTTGCTCCAGCAGCTTTAGCGGCACCTTGTCTACGGGCTGCAGGTACTCCATCACACGGCCTATGGCATCAAACTGCCACTTGGCGCCGTACCTTCTGGCTTGTTCATCCAGCCATGGTGATAAATTGTTCAGCTTGATGCTGATGCATTCGCACACGAGGCCCTGCTTTTTCAGCTCTTTAAAGAGCTTGGTCCGCTTGTCCAGCTTGCTGGCGCTCACTAGCACGGTACAATACTCCGGGATATCGCCCAATACCTCTGCTAGCTTGTCTAGCTGCTGCTTTCTGCTGTCGCTCTCTGCTTTGGCTGCCAAGAGCTTCTCGTCCTTGAGAATGATTAGGCTCTTACCGCTGAAGAAGGGATAGGTGTTGATGGCTGCGGCTAGTGCTCCTAGCTCCGTGTCTTTTTCAAAGATTTGGATTTCCCTGTCCTCTGGCGCCACGTCCTTGAAGACTTGGCCCGGCAGGGCGTTTACTATTTGCTGCCTGTAGTAGTCCTCTTCGCCAAATACGACTATTAGATTGCTGGCTAGCGACGCTCCGTTATTCAGTTTATAGATTAATTCTTCTGCTTTGATTTCCATAGCTTATCAGTAATTCCTCAACGCTTTTAGCAAAATAATAATTTGCCTATCTCCACACCACAAACTTTTGTGCTAATCACTCTACAGCTGTGAATCTATTACATGTATAACTATAGCATTTTATGCCTGTTTCGTCAAAAGCTAGTTTAATACAGCCTAATTCATCCGTCCGCAATACTCTGCTGCCCACGTACTCCAATCTTGCCAAGGTCTCTCGATGTGGATGCCCATAAGTATTATTTTTGCCACAGGAAATCACAGCTATTTCGGGCTTAACGTGTTGTAAAAGCTCTGCACTATTGCTATTCCTTGAGCCATGGTGCCCAGCCTTAAACACTGTAAAGTGACCTATTACCAAGCTTTTTTCTTCCTCGCTACCTAAATCACCCGTTAAAAGCAGGCTACCCTGAGGACTATGAAGCATAGCAATGGTGCTAGCAGCATTACCGGCTGGCTCGCGGGAGTCCTCCGCATTTGCATCCGCAACTGCTACGGCTGGCACCAGCAGCGAAAGCTCCGCGTTATCCCCTAGCAGCCATCGCTGTTCCTGCTGTGCTTGCCTAATGAGCGCTCCTCTAGCCTGCGCCGTTTTAGTTATGGTCTCGTATAAAGCTAGACTGCTGGCATCCAAAGCCTCCTGGGGCAGAACTATTTCCCGCACCTTAAGCTGCTGCAATAAGCCTACTGCTCCGCCCACATGATCATAATCATAATGACTTAAAATCAAAACATCCACACTCTTTTTACCCAAGCAGCGCAAAAATGGCGCAAGAATGCGCTTGCCTGTATCTAGATTTGCCAAGCCTCCGGTGTCATACACGATGATTTTTTGCTGTGATGTCTTAATAACCACGCTATCTCCCTGACCAACATCTAGAAAATACACCTGTAAGGGTTGGGTAGCATATTGCTGCCACAGAAGCATACCAACTAAGCAAAAACTAGCAAAGGTCATAAAGCAGCTGCGCTCCTGATTGCGCCAAAACTGGACCCACGGCAGGTCAGCCCACACTAACAACAATCCATAATACACTATTGAGCACCAAGCAGGCAAGCTTCCTATAATCAATTGACCATAGGAAAACATGCTCAAAACTTTGCCTTGATATAGAACCTGCTCTACAAAAAATGCCGCCAAGGAAGCTAGCCCCTGACCCACACTGCTTAACAAATCCAAAGGTGTGGACAGCAACAAAGTTCCCAAGAGCGACAACAGTACTGCTAGCTCTAAAACAGGCACCAAGATGAGATTGCTCACCACGGATATAAGAGAAATTTGGTGAAAATTAGCAACTAATATTGGCAAGGTAGCTAATTGAGCAGACATAGTAATGCTTACGCCCTTGCCGATGTCATCAGGCCAGCTTTGAGGAAATATTTTTGCGCAGGCCGGTGCAAGCCACAGCAGGCCTGCTGTGGCGCCAAAGGAAAGCTGAAAGCCGCTGTCCAATAACCACAAAGGCTTCACTAGCAATAAAATCACCGCCACTAAGCAAAGTAAATAGCCTTTCTCAGCTCGCTCATAAAAACTACTAAACTTTGTATTCTCTACCTCGTCACTTGCTCTACCCTTACCTAACAATAGTACTATGCTCATTATAAGTGCTCGCAAAACCGGCGGACGCAGGCCGCATAACACTGCATAAAAGGCTAGGATAAGAAGTAATAACAGCCTCCCTATTGGCCTAGGTAGCGGCTTTAATAAGAGCATCAGTAAGCTTGCTAGCAGAACCACATGGGTACCGGAAACTGATAAAAGATGGCTCAAGCCATTAGCAGCAAAAACCTCACGCATCTCATCGTCAACCGCACTGCCCCCACCTAAAAGCATACTTCCCAACAAAGCTCCTACTCTTTTCCCCATGGCTAAGGTCAGCCTTTGGCGTAAGTCCACATTCCACCATGCGGCTTTGTCCTGCCAATATTGCCATGTGAGCATGGATAAAGCCTCTGCATCCGTACTCACCATTTGAGCTTTGCCCAATCTGCCACCGATATGGTTAATCCTATTATAAAGCTCACTATTAAAGCTGCCCGGATTGCGTAAGCTTACCAGAGGCTCTAATCTGCCCTCCACAACTACCCTGCCTAGATTACGCAAATCATCCCTTTGCTTATTCCTTAAGCTCAAGCGCACCCTTCCCTTATAAGCTACAAGCTGCTGGGCTTGCTGTAATTGTTCACATTGCAGGATAATGCTAGTGTATTCAGCGTTAGACTTAATGCTCATTGGTTCTACCCTGCCTGCCAGTAGCACCTGCTTGCCATAATAAGGCTGTAGCGCCTCTGTTGCACTAGAGCCAACACGCAAACCGGACAAAAGGCCTAAAAATGTCAAAAAACTAACCAGCGCTATCTTTCTTGCCAGTTCTTTTTTCACAACTAATGCTGCCAAAAGCGCAAATAATGCCATGCATCCTACTACATCTATCAACACATTTTCAAACAGTGCTGTCTCTAAAGACAGATAAAGTACAAAAGCAAAGAATACTGTTCCTAAATATATGACCTGCATACCTTCATCCTTAGATAACCCTTTCCGAAACTATTTTACAAATTATTCACAAGTTAGACGCAAAAACTCCTTATTTTTACTCATTTCCTTAGGGAAAATTTACAATTTAAGCAAGCCTAGCATCACTCAACCTTCACATAGGGACGCAGCTTTTCCAGCTTAGCTTGGCCAATGCCTCGTACCTGCAATAAATCATCCACTTTGTGAAAGCGCCTAACTCTTCGCAAAGCCAATATCCTATTAGCCATGGACTCACCGATACCCGGCAGGGCAATCAGCTCCGCCTGCGTTGCCGTGTTCAGATTAAGCTTGCCCTCGTAGCTGCCAAAGCTATCCCAGCCAGTTTGAGAAGTAGCTTCATTTTGTGCACCTTGAGGCTGCGAGCTTCCAGCAGCCTTAGTTTTGCGACTCTTCGCTTGCTGTCTATTTTCATAATTTTTAATTAATGGCACATATACATGGCTTCCATCCTTTAATTTTTTTGCGAGATTTACTCTGTCGCTCCTGGCGTCCTCACGCATGCCTCCCGCCGCTTCCAGGGCATCCTTCGCTCTCGCTCCTCCAGGCAGATGATAGATTCCTGGCTCCCGCACCGCGCCACTTACATAAACCTGTATTGTTTTCTCCTTGTGCAGCTTAGCTGCATTGCCTGCAGTTTGCTTGGAAACTAAAGGCTTAGGCAGCTCCTGCCTAGCCATACTACCATCCTGCAGCCAGCTCGTAGCCACACAGCCCATGAGCAAAACACCTAGAAATGCTATCTTTTTCTGCTTGTTATCCATATTACTAGCCTCCTCTTTTCGCGCTTAAACAAAAAGAGTCCCTGAAAACAACATCAGTCATTTTCAGAGACTCTTAATTATCTTAGCAAAGCCATCCATGGGCCTGCCTAAAAGCACTCCGCATTAAATTATCAAAAGCAACTAAGCTACTTTAGTAATGTTTTTTGAGCTAAGCTTATACCTTACTTCGCTACAATATTAACCAGTCTACCCGGCACACAAATAACTTTACGCACAGTAGCCCCGCCAATATGAGCCTGCACATTAGCATCAGCCAGCGCAATCTTCTCCAGCTCCTCTTTAGTAGCAGCAGCGGGAACAGTCAAGCGACCGCGTACCTTGCCATTAACCTGCAGCACAATCTCCACATTATCCACCTTCATAGCTTCCTCGCTATATTCAGGCCAGCTTTGGTCGTGTACGCTGGTATTCTCGTCGATAGCACCGCGCCACAGCTCCTCAGTAATATGAGGAACGAAGGGGCTCAGCATCTTAATCAAATCCACAATAGCTTCATAAACAAGGCCTGCATTAGGCTCTTGCTTAGCTTCTTTATAAGCATAGAGAGCATTAACCAGCTCCATCATAGTGGAGATAGCAGTGTTAAAGTTAAAGCGGGTTTCAATATCGCTGGTAACCTTCTTAATGCTGCTGTGGAGAATGCGGCGCAGCTCCTTATCAGCCTCGGTCAGGCTAGCAACATCATAGCTGGTAACCTTTTGCTCCAACTGGGGCATGAAATTAGCCACAATGCGCCAAATACGATTCAAGAAACGGAAGGAGCCCTCCACGCCCTGGTCGCTCCACTCCAGCTCTCTTTCAGGCGGAGCAGCAAAAAGGATAAAGAGGCGCGCAGTATCAGCGCCATATTTCTCCAAAATTTCCTCAGGAGAAACAACATTACCCAAGGACTTGGACATCTTAGCGCCGTCCTTAATAACCATGCCTTGAGTCAGCAAATTGCTAAAGGGCTCGTCATAATCAACCATGCCTGCATCACGCAGCACCTTCAGGAAGAAGCGGGAATACAAGAGGTGCAAAATTGCATGCTCAATGCCGCCGATATATTGGTCAACAGGACCCCAATACATATTGGCATCCTTATCAAAAGCCTTTTCAGCATTCTTCGGATCGGTATAACGCAGATAGTACCAGGAGGAGCACAGGAAGGTGTCCATGGTATCGGTCTCGCGGGTTGCATCAGCGCCGCATTTCGGGCACTTGCAATGTACGAAGCTTTCGCTAGTAGCCAAGGGAGACTTAGCACCGGCGGTAAAGCTTACATCCTCCGGCAGGCGAACCGGCAGCTCTTCTTCAGGCACCAGCACCTCGCCGCAGTGCGGGCAATAAATAATGGGAATGGGAGCACCCCAATAACGCTGACGGCTAATCAGCCAATCGCGCAGACGGTAGTTCACGCGGCGCTTACCAAAGCCCTCAGCCTCAGCCTTGTCCATGATGGCAGCCATAGCAGCGTGCATTTCCATACCGGTGAATTCGCCGGAGTTAACCAGCATGCCTTCCTTTTCCTCGTAGGCACAGGTCATCTCTTCCAGCTTCAGCTCCTTGCCAATGGGGCAAATGGTAACAATCTTGTCGATGCCATATTTATCAGCAAACATCCAGTCGCGTTGGTCGCCGGTGGGCACGCCCATAACAGCGCCGGTACCATAATCATAGAGTACATAGTTGGTAACCCAAATCTCTACCTTGCGGCCGGTGTAGGGGTTTACGCAGTCCACGCCAGTGTAAATACCCTCTTTTTCGCTTTCGCTGGAGGTACGCTCAATATCGCTCTGATTGCGTACACGCTCGCAGAAGGCCTTAATCTCCTCAGCCTTAGGATTGTTTTCACAAATCTTCTCGATCAGGGGATGCTCAGCAGCCAAAGCCATAAAGGTTACGCCATAAGCAGTATCAGGACGGGTGGTGTAAACAGCTACCTTGTCGTTCAGAGCAGGGATTTCAAAG
>JBJDXC010000086.1:0-14589 GCA_051866475.1 Phascolarctobacterium sp. | reverse complement strand
CCCAGGCTGTGTTTAACAAAATCGAGCTGGACCGTGACAAGGGTCTCTATGAATATGAAGTAAAATTCACTGCACCGGGCCTGCGCGGCGACTATACCATTAATCCTGAAACCGGCGTGGTTATGGAAAAAGAGCTGAAATACCAATTCTAATACGTCTTGAAGTGAACGCAAAAACACCGCTATCTATACTGGATAGCGGTGTTTTTTAACCCCTCAGTCTGCTCGCAAGCTCGCAGCCAGCTCCCCTTTAAAGGGGAGCCACGCTTTTTTGCGAAGGCTAGAGATACTCCTCATTATCCTCGCCCAGCCGCGGCGCGCGCTTGCGTAGCGACGCCGGCGTCTTGCTCAGCTTCAAGGCAAAGCCCAGCTGCCGATACTCGCCCAGCTCCTCGTCTTCGACGGTGAGCACCATCTCGTTGGCCCTGGTCTGCTCCGCTGCTACGGCCTCATCAAAATTGAGCACCGGTGTCACGCAGGTGTCCTTGCCCGCCAGAGAAGCCTCCCATTCGGCCATGGTGCGTTTGGCGAACTTCTCGCTCAGCTGCTGCTCTAGATAGGGGTGGTTTTTACTATCGTCCACCAAATCCACCATATCCTCACGCTCTAGCGCAGCGCAAAGGTTCGCCCAAAATTTTTTCTCCAAGCAGCCCACGGATACGTAGCGACCGTCCTTGGTGCGATAAATATTATAGTTGGCGTTGGCGCCGGTAAGCCAATTGTTGCCCCGCTGGGCAACAAAGCCGCTGCCAAAGTAGAGGCTGGCGGCGCCCGGCATCAGGGTCATGGCCACGTTGTAGAGGGAAATATCGATTTCCTGGCCCTCGCCGGTGCGCTCCGCGTGGCGCAGGGCAATCATAATGGCCATGCCCGCCGAGAGCGCCGCGTTCATATCGGCCATGAGCACGCCGGGGATGGCGGGCTTGCCGCCCTGCCCCTGGCCACTCATGGCCGTGATGCCGGCGAGGCTCACGTAGCCGATATCGTGGTCCGCCTGGGCAGCAAGGGGTCCCTTGCTGCCGTAGCCGGACAGGCTGCAGTAAATAATTTTAGGGTTGACTTTGCTAGCGGTCTCGTAATCCACGCCCAGCTTTTTGAGCACGCCGGGGCGATAGCTCTCTACGACCACATCAGCTGTGCGCACCAGCTCCAAAAATTTTTGCCTGCCCACGGGGCTCTTTAAATCCAAGGTCACGCTCTTTTTATTGCGATTGAGCTGCAAATGCCAATAGCCAAAATCCTTGAGAAAGGGTGGAAAGGTGCGGGAATAGTCGCCTAGCTTGGGCTCCTCGATTTTGATAACTTCTGCGCCAAAATCTGCCAATAGCATGGTGCAGTAGGGACCGGGCAGCAGCCTAGACAAATCCAAAACACGAATACCCTCCAATGCCAGCATAAAATTACCTCCCTTACAAGCTTCTTCTTAAAGATATTATAGCACTATTATTGCTCTAGCTGTAGCTTGTGCTGTAATTTTTATGTTACACTTATTTTTAAAGCTTGGGGCAGCCTAGAAAAGGGGTTATATCCTGCAACATTCATTACAATAATCTGACAATCTCAGAAATTATGTTAATTCACTAACATTTTACTTGCATTATCATGCCACTTCATATACAATATAGTGTATACTAATCAATACCTAATGGAGGGAAGTTTTATGACCATGACATTACGTGAAGAGGCTTTGAAATTACATTTAGACAATAATGGTAAAATTGCAGTTAGCTGCAAGGTGCCCATTGCCAACCGCCATGATTTGGCCTTGGCTTATACCCCCGGTGTTGCTGAACCCTGTAAGGATATTAAAGAAGATAAAGGCTTATCCTTTGAATATACCTGCCGTGGCAACATGGTAGCCATCATCAGCGATGGTACCCGTGTGCTGGGCTTGGGTGATATCGGTCCTGAGGCTGCTATTCCTGTTATGGAGGGCAAGGCAGCTCTCTTCAAAACCTTTGGCGATGTGGACGCAGTTCCTGTGTGCCTGGGCACTAAGGACCCCGATGAATTTATCCGCACTGTAAAAATTTTAGAGCCTAACTATGCAGGCATCAACCTTGAGGATATTTCCTCTCCCAAATGCTATGATATTGAAGACCGTCTGAAGGAAATCGCTGATATCCCCGTTTTCCATGATGACCAACACGGCACTGCTATCGCTTGCTGCAGCGCAGTAATCGGCGCTCTGCGTTATGTGAAGAAGGATTTCCGCACTGCTCGCTTTGTAGTTAACGGTTGCGGCGCTGCCGGCTCCGCTATTGGCCGCCTGCTGGTGAACATGGGTGCGCAAAACGTTATCATGGTTGACCGTTGGGGCATCCTCTATGATGGCATCGACCAAAAGCTGGACCGCATCCAAGCACAATTGGCCAAGACCACCAATAAGGAGGGCCTGCGCGGCACTTTGGTTGAGGCAGCTAAGGGCGCTGACGTATTGATCGGCGTATCCGCTCCCAACGTATTTACCAAAGAAATTATGCAAAGCATGGCTGAAAAGAACGTTGTTTTCGCGCTGGCTAACCCGGTTCCCGAGACCAGCTACGATGCTGCTAAGGAAGCAGGCGTAACCGTTGCCGGCACCGGCCGCAGCGATAGACCCAACCAGGTTAACAACGTATCCGTATTCCCCGGCGTCTTCCGCGGCGCTATCGACGTACGTGCTAAGGCTATTACCGAGGAAATGAAGGTTGCAGCTGTTTTTGCCATTGCTGAATTGATTGACGAAAAGGATCTGCGAGAGGACTATGTTGTTCCCGATGCCTTTGACCCGCGTCTGGCTCCCGCTGTAGCAGCTGCTGTGGCTAAGGTAGCTATCGAAAGCGGTCTGGCTCGCAAAATTGTAGACCCCGAAGAGGTAAAGGCTAATACTGCTAAACGCGTCGCTCGTTAAGGAGGGCATCAATGAGAGAAATAAACGTTAGTGAAGTAACCAGCACTGTCGCTAAGCTGTGCATGGATTCCTGCTACTATCTGCCGGAGGCTGTGAAGGCAAAAATTCGCGCTGCCGCTGAAACCGAGGAATCCCCCTTGGGTAAGGAAATCCTCAATACCTTAATCGAAAACTTTGAGCTGTCCCAAAAGAAGGCTGTGCCCCTGTGCCAAGACACGGGCTTAACCGTTGTTTTCATTGAGATTGGCCAAGAGGTACATTTTGTGGGCGGCGATTTGTATGAGGCAATTCACGCAGGCGTAGCCCGTGGTTATGTGGATGGTTATCTGCGTAAATCCTCCGTAGGTGACCCTGTCTTCGACCGCAAGAACAGCGGTGACAATACTCCGGCCATTATCCATACCAAGATTGTCCCCGGTGACAAGGTAAAAATGGTGGTATGCCCCAAGGGCTGTGGCAGCGAGAACATGGGCGCTTTGAAGATGCTCAAGCCTGCTGACGGCGTGGAGGGCATCAAGAAATTTGTAGTGGATACCGTGCGCGCAGCAGGTCCCAATCCCTGTCCGCCCATCACTGTAGGCGTGGGCATTGGCGGTAACATGGAGCAGGCAGCTATTTTGGCTAAATATGCTCTGACTCGTCAATTGGGCGAGCACAATGCTGATCCTCGTTATGCAGCACTGGAGGACGAGCTTTTAGAGCTGGTCAACAAGACCGGTGTTGGCCCTTCCGGATTGGGTGGTCGCACCACTGCCCTGGGCGTGAATGTGGAATTTACCCATACCCATATCGGCGGTATGCCCTGCGCAGTTAACCTGAACTGCCATCAGGCACGCCGTGCAGAAGCAGAAATTTAAGGAGGGCGCGAAGATGAGTGAACAAGCAACTATTAAATATATTCAAGCACCTCTGTCTGCTGAAACTATCAAGGATTTGCACGCAGGTGATGTAGTGCGCATCTCCGGCTATATTTACACCGCTCGCGATGCTGCTCACAAGCGTTTATATGAAGCCATTGGCCGTGGCGAAAAGCTGCCCTTGGATTTAAAGGATAATGTGATTTACTATGTGGGTCCCACTCCGGCTAAGCCCGGCGAGGTAGTGGGCAGCGCCGGTCCTACCACCAGCGGTCGCATGGATAAATACACTCCGACTATGATTGAGCAGGGTATGCGCGGTATGATTGGCAAGGGTTTGCGCAGCCAGGAAGTTATCGACGCTTGCGTGAAGCATGGCGCAGTTTATTTCGTAGCCGTAGGCGGTGCTGCAGCCGTTATTGCCCAGTCCATCAAGAGCGAGACCATGATTGCTTACGAAGACCTGGGCCCCGAGGCCATTCGCCGTTATGAGGTCAAGGACTTCCCTGCCATCGTGTGCATCGATGCCGAGGGCAACGATTTTTACAAGGTTGGCATTGCAAAATACAGCAAAGAGTAACAAATATTACAAAATCGGGAGGAGCTTAGCTCGTCCCGATTTTTTTATAAGTTAATGTTGACAAAACTAGTAGGATAAGATATATTACAGTCATTCGCTTATGGTGTATTATGAAAAGGAGTGAATAATGATGAAAAAATTATTGATTGGTGCGCTGGCTCTGGCTAGCATCGCTGTTATTGCTGCCGGCTGCGGTGGCGAGAAAAAAGCAGCTCCCGCTGCTGACAAAAAGGTTGCCCTGAAGGTGGGCGCAACCGCTGTACCCCATGCTGAAATTCTGAACCATATTAAGGCTGGTCTTGCTAAGGACGGCGTGAATATGGAGGTTATCGAATTCAGCGATTATGTAAAACCCAACCTGTCCCTGAACGATAAGGAATTGGACGCTAACTTCTTCCAACACGAGCCCTATCTGAACAAGTTCGTTGCTGAGCGCAAGATGAATCTGGTAAGCGCTGGTAAGGTTCATATCGAGCCCATGGGCATTTATTCCAAGAAGATTAAAGACATCAAGGCCGTTCCCAATGGCGCTAAAATCGCTATTCCTAACGATCCCACTAATGGTGGCCGCGCCCTGGCTATCCTGCAAAGCGCTAATCTGCTGAAGCTGAAGGACGGCGTAGGCGTTAACGCAACCGTTGGCGATATCACTGGCAACGACAAGAAGCTGAATATCGTGGAAATCGAAGCTGCTTTGCTGCCTCGCTCCATGGACGATGTGGATCTGTCCGTAATCAACTCTAACTTTGCTATGGAAGCTAAGCTGAATCCGGTGAAGGATTCCCTGTTCACCGAGCCTAAGGAATCTCCCTATGCTAATATCGTAGCCGTTCGCAAGGGCGATGAGAAGCGTCCGGAAATCCAAAAGCTGATGAAGGCTTTGCAATCTCCTGAGGTGAAGAAATTTATCGAAGAAAAATATAAAGGTGCTGTAGTTCCGGCATTCTGATTTAGTAATGAGTAAGGGTCCGGCTGCCAAGGGCGGCCGGGCTTTTTCTATGAGGTGCAGCTTATGCAATACACCAATATTATGGCCGGTAAGTTTATTGCTCGGCCCAATCGCTTTATTGCCCATGTGGAAATTGAGGGCCGAGAGGAAATTGTACATGTGAAGAACACCGGGCGCTGCAAGGAATTGCTCTTGCCCGGTGTGACTGTGTATGTGCAGCACTTTCCTGAGGGCAAGCGCAAAACTAAATATGATTTGATAGCGGTGGAGAAACAAAATATATTAATTAACATGGACTCACAAGCGCCGAATAAGGTAGTGCAGGAGTGGCTTGTAGAGCAGGAGCCCTTTGGGAAAATCACCTATCTAAAGCCTGAATGCAAGCATGGTGACTCACGCTTTGACTTTTATTTGGAGACGGAAGCTCGGAAAATGTTCATCGAGGTCAAGGGTGTTACGCTCGAGGAAAAGGGCGTAGTCATGTTCCCCGATGCTCCTACGGAGCGAGGGGTGAAGCATGTGCAGGAGTTATGCCACTGCTTAGAAGAGGGTTATGAGGCAACGATAGTTTTCGTTGTGCAAATGAGTGGTATGCGCTATTTTACGCCTAATAGACGCACTCATTTGGCGTTTGCCGAGGCTCTGGAAAGAGCGGAGGCTTGTGGTGTGAAGCTTTTGACCCTGACCTGCGCGGTCACGCCTGCTTCCCTCGCAATAAATGGTGAGATACCTATACATTTGGCAGGGTGATGTGCTATACTTTAGAGAGCAGTGTGGATAGGAAGCGTAAGCTAGCGTAGCTTTGCTTAGCTTAGACCATCCTTATGTCCACGCCATTTTAAAGTGAACGAGGTTAATTATGCGCAACTTTGCAAAATTTTTTATTACTCCGAAGGGAGAAAGAGCTGCTCGTAACGGACATCCTTGGGTGTTTGGCGAGGAAGTTACCAAGGTTGAGGGCAGCTATAGCAACGGTGATTTAGTAGATGTAGTGACTAATAAGGGGAAGTATTTGGGTACGGGCTTTGTGAACGACAAGTCCAAAATTCGCGTGCGCATTATTTCCACCAATACCAATGATAAATTTGACGAGGCCTTCTGGGAGCGTCGTTTGCGCTATGCGCTGGAATATCGGCGCACGGTTATGGGCGAGACTGATTTTAAATGCTGTCGCCTGATTTTTGGCGAGGCGGATCAATTTCCCGGACTTACAGTAGACCGCTTCAACGATTTGCTAGTTACTCAGACCTTGTCCTTGGGTATTGAGCTGCGCAAGGAAATGCTCTTTAATCTGCTCATCAAGATTTTACAGGAGATGGGCGAGAATATTCGTGGCCTCTTTGAGCGCAATGATGTAAAAATTCGCCTGCTGGAAGGTATGCAGGAGGGCAAAAACTGGTTTGAGACACCACTTCTCCCTAATCATGGTGATGTGACCACAGAAATCGTGGAAAACGGCATCAAATACACAGTGGATGTGGAAAATGGCCAAAAAACTGGCTTTTTCCTCGACCAAAAATATAATCGCCAAGCGGTAGCGAAAATTGCCAAGGGTAAGCATGTGTTGGACTGCTTTACCCACACGGGCAGCTTTGCGCTGAACGCAGCTCAGGGTGGTGCGGCCAGCGTTACGGCGGTGGATATCAGCGCCGAGGCAGTGCGCATGGCGGATCACAATGCTAAAATCAACGGCTTTGACCATGTGATGAAGGGCTTGGAGGCCAATGTTTTTGATCTGCTCAGCGAGCTTTTCAATAATCATTCCCATGCTTATGACTTCATTATTCTGGACCCGCCGGCCTTTACCAAGTCCGGCAGCACGGTGAAGAATGCAATCCGCGGCTATAAGGAGATCAATCTGAAGGCGATGAAGCTGCTGCCCCGCGGTGGCTATCTAGCCACCTGCTCCTGCTCCCATTTCATGAAGGAGGAGCTTTTTGTGGAGATGCTTAAGGACGCGGCGCGGGACGCCAATGTGTCCCTGCGCCAGATCGAAGCGCGCCAGCAGGCTCCTGACCATCCCATTCTGTGGAACGTGCCGGAGACATATTACCTTAAGTTTTACATTTTCCAAGTAGTGTAAACATAAAGCATAGTGTAAACAAGAAAGCCCAGCTGCTCACGCAGCCGGGCTTTTGCTTCATTCTTCAGTATTTTTATTGTGCCTAAGCACCTTGACCAATGGCTCATAGCCTAAATCGTCCAATAATTCATTGGTAGCCATGGTGGTAAGGCCGCCGTTTAGAGCAAAGATAATCACATCATCCCATTCATCCTTGGCATAAAGAGTGCTGAATTTGGCATATTTTAAAGCGTTATCCGTTTCCTCAAGAGTAAGCCTGCCTGCGATGGCTAGAGCAATGAGCTTATTGCGGTCGAACTGCTTATCATGGGAGAGAATATGCCGTGCTTGGGTGCGTTCGAAGCTGCTTTGAGCGGCGATAACGTTGGCAGGGACGCCATGAGCTTTGGCGCAAGCAAGCAGATAATCGATGGGGTCAGGGAATTGCAAAGCGTGGCAATTATCCTTAAAAAATTTACGCAAGACCTCATTATCAGGATTCTTTTTATCTAATTTGATTTTGTTAGCTTCAGTACGCAAAAAATTAGTATCCTTGGCCACTATACTCACATCCATTCTCTCGTGGTATAATTATAGTATCACAATCCGAGGAGCTTGTAAAATGAGTCATGCTGCTGCTTTTATTTTACAAAAATATACTGTGCTCAAAACTCTTAAACAATCTGCTTTAGGTACAACGGAGCTTGTTTTGGGACGGGACCAGAAGGTATATGTGCGGAAGTGCCTGAATAATGCTACCTATCCAGTGGAGGCTGTACGCGGGCTCAAGCATGAAAATATGTCCCATATTGTGCATGCGGTGGCATCTGAGGATAAGGCATATCTCATTGAGGAATACTTTGAGGGCGAGACATTGGATGTGGTTCTTAGAAAAAAGGGCTGTCTAGATGAGCAGAGTGTTATCGCTATTGCAGAGCAGGTCTGTGAGGCCTTGCAGTATTTGCATAAGCATAATTTGGTGCATCGTGATGTGAAGCCAGCTAATATTTTGCGTCAGAGCAATGGGCAGATACGCCTTATAGATTTGGGCTCCGTGCGCTTGTGCACTGCTCATGAGGCGGGGGATACGGTAGCTCTTGGCACCCAAGGCTATGCGGCACCGGAGCAGTACGGATTAGAGACTACGGATTTTCGTGCGGACGTGTATGCCTTGGGCGTGACCATGAAGGAGCTTTTGGGCACTGGTTATGAGGGGCGCTTGCATGATGTTATCGACGGTTGTACACGTTTTATGCGGGGCTATCGCTATGATAATATTGCTAAGGTCAAGCGTGCGTTGTCTTTTGCGAAGTATTATAACTGTTTGCGTATGGCAGGGTTAGGACTGCTTGTGACAGTGCTTAGTATGGGAGCATATTTATATCTTCGACCTGCACCGGAAAGGCCCTTGCCTGTGCCAAAGCCTGTGGAAGAGACAGTGCCCACTAAGCCTGCATTAGAACCTAAGAAGCAGGAAGTAAAGAAATCTACAGAAACTAAGGATAAGCCCAATGCCGAGCCAGCAGCCAAGACTCAGGTTGAGCCGACAAGGCCTGTGGTACCACATCAGGAAAATTCTCAGCCACAAGCAAAGCTAAAGCTGGAAGTCAAGGCCACCAATTTGAGCTTTTATAAATTACCAGAGCATCCATCGGATAAAATGCTTATTGATGAAGCTAGGGCTAGGGGAGCCTGGCCCATAAATAGCAAGTCCAGCACTGCCTTGCCAGGCTGGGAAATCATTGCCAAGGGCGATTTAGTCAATCCTGTTTGCACTTTTAAATTTCACGGCATTGCCTTTAAGGGACGGAATATGCAGTATGGTGACAGTGTTAGCCAAAAAAGCTGGAGCGTGGATAATCCCGGCGGCTGGTCATCTACAGTGCGTTTGGCAGAAAAAGGGACCATGGGAAGTCCAAGCAAGCTATACTTGGCCAATGCGCATAAATGGTTCTGGTTCACTAATGTAGCTAACCCATCCGTAACTGTGACTGTGCAAGCTGACAATGCCGAGACAACAATAAAAAAGTATCCTATTACAATTTCAGACTTTTGATTTTTAAGGCTTGGCCTGCTGCGGCCAGGCCTTTTGTGTCTTCTTAGGCACAAAATAAAGCGAAAAATGTATTATACTATGCTCAAAGGTCAGGGAGTCAGGAAATACATCCTTCCCAAAGGGCTTTTGTCGTCTATCTTGGATATATGTCCGATATATTGGGCAGTAATGGTACAGGGTATGTACTATAATAATGGTATGAATAGGAATGTGGCTATGTTTACAAACGAGTACAAAAAAATAGGTTTAAATATTCTTTGTGCACGCCGTCTCAAGGGGCTATCGCAGGAGGAGTTAGCTGTGAAATCGGGCGTTTCCCGCTCAAGGATTTCTGATTTGGAGCGTGGCAAGGATGTTTGCAAGCTGGATACATTGATGCTTCTGGCCCAGGCGCTGGACATGGATTATCGAGATTTATTAAAAAGTGAATGAGGAGTGTGTTGATTATGGATACACCGCAGGTAAAAGAAACTTGGAAACAAAAATTCTTTTCGACTAAGGGAAGAATTAATCGAAAAACTTATTTTCTAAGAGGATTAGCAATCCAAGCAGTTATGGGTTTGATTGATAATGTCCTTGTGATTTCGGCTTTAGGAATGTTTTTTTCTGGAGAGGAAGCCATAGGATTAGCTTTATTCCTGTTGATTGCTGTTATAGGTATAGTAGTTATATATAGTGGAATTTGTTTGGGTATCAGGAGATGGCATGACTTGAATAAATCTGGTTGGTATTGCTTGTTATGCATTTTAATTATACCAGCCATTTACATTATTTTTGCTAAAGGAACTGATGGTCCCAATAAATATGGGCCTAAGCCAGTGAGTGATAATTAGGTGGGAGGCAAATCATGGATAAGCTATACTTTTTTCTTTATGTTTTTTTAGGCTATAATGCTAATCAATATTTACGCAGGCATTTATTGGGACAGGTAGGGGTTATTTACTTCGATACAGGTCGTTATATCTTGAAAGAATTTTTTTATGCATGCGTTCTAGGATTTATTACCATTCCACTAGCTATTATAGTTTTTCTGTTTAGGAGTTTGCTTTCAAGCAAGTAAAAGGAAAGCAACAGGATAATTAAGCATGATAAACAAATTAAAAAATTACATATGTTTACTAATGCTGCTGTTCTCTTTTTCTACTGCCTCTGTTTGCGGTGCAGGGTATTCGATTTACCTCAATAATGATAAAAACTATATCCTTTGTGATGGGCATATGGGTCAGGGCTGGTATATTGTGCGTGACTCATTGGCGGTGGAAAAATATGAGCCACCTGAATATATTATCAGTGTAGAAATGGTCGCTGCTGAAAGTGCCGTCGGTAGTGTTGAAGATTTTTACAATGGTGGTATAGGCAAAATTACTAACTGTTTCAGTAAGCGTTTTAAGTATAATTGGGATGCAAAGACGATGTTTGTTGAGTATAACAAGGATTGGCGTTATTTGAATCCTGTTGGGTGTTGGGCGGAAAGCGGTGTTTTTATGCCGGCAGGAGAAATTGCCTTTGCTCTGGCTTACAATATGAAATTTTATGGTAGCCAGAAATACTATATCGAAGACTTGAGCCAATACGTTGACGCTTTCGATAAGGGTTTTTATGACAGAGTGGGGCTCTAGATTAAGTATAGCGTGAGATAATTTGAGTGATTTAGAATGGCTATTTAGACAGTTTTTGGAAGGATGTATAGAAATTAAGAAAAGAGAATTAGGATAAATAGAGGGCGTAACTGGTGTTGCGCTCTTTGCTTATGACTAGTGACTAATAATAGTAACGTACCTGTTATATACGATAATACTAGCAAATGAATAAAACAGATACTATAGGCATAGAAAAACGTATTATACACCTAAAAAATAATGTTTAAAAACTGATATGATATTATAAGAGGATGTTATGAGGTGGTTGCAATGTTTGCTATGCGATACAAGAGTATTGGCCTTAAAATAGCATACTATAGAAAGAAAAAAGGCTATACACAAGCTGATTTGGCACAACAGATAGGGATGAGTGTTTCTTATTTAGGGCAAATAGAACGTGGAAATAGGGGTAAAAGCTTTTCCTTAGAGACTCTTTATCAGATAGCGGATGCATTAGAGATTGAAGTAGATGTTTTAATGAATTGTAATGATGAAATTTAAACATAATAACTAAAAAGAAGGGATGAATGTTTATGTGGTTGTTTGAGTTGTTAGCAGCATTTGGTGAAAAGGCAGGGAAGAATGCTTCTAGAGGATTAGACAGATATGAAAAAAGTCATAAAGATACGTTAACGGATGCTCAGAGACAACGTATAGAAGAAAAAAGAACTGAATTAAAGAACAAAACAGCTGAATTTGCTAAACTCAATGAAAAGTATAAAAAACAAAACGGATAGCAGTCGATATCTTTATTAGTATTCAATTTTTGATAAAAAATTCATATGAAAAGGTAACGCTATGGATGGAGTAGTATATAGAGATTATAGTGACTTTATAATTGCTTATTCTTCACGTTTAAGAAATTACATAATTATTGAGGATGTTTATGCAGATTTCTTTAGACTGAAATTTATTGAAAATTTAACGGACAGAAAGACGGAGCAAATAGTATCCGAAATGTATGGGGTTGGAATTGATATTGTCTCTTCAGATTTTGCTGCTTTTAAAGATGATATTTATGCTTGTTTGTTGAACAAAAGTAAGGTAGTTGTTGCTGAACAATTAAAAGATAAAAGTATGCAGCGATACATATTTGATAGAATGACTGAGTTAATGATCCCATTTTCAGCTACTATTGAGGTTACTGATACTTGTAATCTAAAATGTATACATTGCTATAGAGGTGCGGAAAATGTATCTTATTGGAATGAAGAACATTTTATAGAAGTATTGCGTGAGCTAAAATCATTGGGCACTATGAATCTAACATTGACGGGTGGTGAACCCTTTACAAATCCTGATTTTTGTAAATTTCTTGAGATTTCTAATAGTCTAGGGTTTGTTGTTAGTATCCAAAGTAATCTCCTATTAATCAATGATGATATTATTAATGCATTGAGAAGAAGTAATGTGAGCGATGTGTCAGTTTCGCTTTACTCTACCATAGAAAAAGAACATGATTATATCACTAATTGTCCTGGTAGTATGAAAAGGACTATGAACAACATTAATCTTTTAGTGCAAAACGGCATACATGTTTCTTTAAACAGCCCAATTATGAGATATAATAAAAATGCAATGACAGGAATTAAGAAGTATGCTAATAGCTTGGGGATTGATGTAAATTTTGCCTTAAAAATTATACCTTCTCAAGTGAAAAATAAAAAAGTGGAAAATTATAATATTTTTAATGCAGAATTCATACGAGCTGCTATTAATAATAAAGACATAAATTTATACAAAAGTGAGTTGGAACTCATAAGAGTTACAAAACCAAGAAAAAGATACTGCCAAACTGGATTTAGAAGTATCACGTTTGATGCACAAGGTAATATGTTGATTTGTAATGCATACAGAAAACAATGTGGATCTTTGACTAATAGTGATGTTAAAAGTCTATGGTATCATTCTGAATACATTAATAAATGGCGAAATGAAACATCTTTGGTTAGAAAAAAATGCTATGAATGCCAGGCATATTCTTATTGTGAACCATGTCCTGCTCACTTTTTTACGCAAACAGGATATGAATCGGATATAGATGATATTACATGCATGTTTGGTAACGCATTCTATGCGGCCGATATAGATTATAGAACAAATGGAGGTGAATATGATGAAGAAAGAATATAAGATCACAAAAATAAAGGTTGTTTCCAACGCTTTTGTTGGTACTTGCTGTTTCGTTAATACCTATAAGACCCAGTAATAAAGTAAAAGAGTATCTTACGATAACTATAGGGTAAAAAACACTGTCAATTGTTATAAGTAACTAATGAGTTGTTTTGAACTCAAAAATACTTTGACCTGCATGTGGAACTGTTTTAATTGCTTTTTGGCGATTTATAACACATGCAGGTCTTTGTCTATATATAAAAAATGCAAGAGAAGAGACTCCTATATTTTACAATATGGTTTTTACTTTTTTAGCAGGTTTGTTGTGTCTTACAAGGCACAACAGACTGGGATTTTTGTACTAAAATAGAGACAAAGGTTAAGTAAATAAGTAATAATAGCCATTAAAAAAGCTTATTTGCTAAACCTTAGACATATGTATGGTATATTGGTCAGTCAAAAGAAAGGAAGGTAGTACAATGGATAAGGATTTAGAATTTTTAAAGGAAGTTAACGATGAGTTTCTAGAGATTTTTGTTGATATCATGTTCAAAAAAGGTGATTTAACAGAAATGCTGACCGTATCGGATGAATATAAACGTTACGGGAAAGACTATAAAAAATATATAGAAAGAATTGCAGAAGAATATCAGTCCTTTGGCACCAATTCTTTTTTCAATTTAGTAGGCTCATACAATAGCTACAAAGAGATCCTGTGTGATGTTGCTGATAAAATGAAGGTGAATTTTAACAATGAGCAAAGTGTAGAGTTAATAGAGCAAAAAATGCTGGATAAGGTATTAGTAGATGCTTACGAAAATATGACTCCTGAAGAAAAGCAAAACTTAAAAGATATAGCAAATAGTGCTAAGGGGAAGTTTGGTAGTATTGATATAGGAGCCGAAGCATCCTTGTTCTTGGTAAATGTCTTTAGAGCGGGCGGATTTGCTTCCTATAAGATTACCCTGATTATTATTAACGCAGTAGCTAAGGCTATCTTGGGTAGGGGTCTTTCTTTAGCTGCAAATGCTACTTTAGCAAGAGCAATGAGTATTTTTGCTGGTCCTATTGGATTAGCTATAACGGCACTATGGACTTTAATAGATATAGCAGGCCCTGCTTATCGTGTTACTATACCCTGTACAATTATTATAGCTGCGATGAGAAAAGAACGTAATATGAGACAATATCAAGATTTCGATTTATAAGTTCTTCTAATCGACGTTGTAGCTGAAAATTTTGATATATTATTAGGGGTCACATTGATGAAAATGAGCTCAAGATGGCCCCTAAAATTTATTTTTAAATTGTTATTGCATTTTAGCAAGGGTTGTGGTATAACACCAACGTAATAAAATAACAAGAAAGTAGAGTTGCGTAGAGCAGCTTTTACCTTCCGTTTGACAAGCTGAAGCGAGTAATAGGCTTCAGTATTCAT
>JBJDXC010000085.1:0-3100 GCA_051866475.1 Phascolarctobacterium sp. | reverse complement strand
CTTCTTCCAGAAGGGATAGGTGCTCAAAATCACGGTAAGGAGAAGCACCAGCACATCCCCCAAGCCCAGGGGCTCCGAGGCCATATTCTTATAGGTATTGCTGCCAAAGCCCTTCAGCTCCATGGAAAGAGCCAGGGTTTCGGACTTAGCCACCGCACGCATAACCAGCGGGCGGATGACTACGAGATAGGCCAAAAAACGCTTAATAATATTGCCACGATTGGAGTAGCCGCGGCAGCTTTGGGCATCCAGGGTAATCTCACTATCGGTCAAGAAGTTGGGCACAAAGCGCAGGGCCGTAGTCAGCATGAAGGCGTACTCGCAAGGCATGTGGAAGCGCTCCACCAGAGCCTTGGCGATATCCTGAATGCGGGTAGCAGCCAGTAAGCACAAGAAGGCCATGGTCATAACCAGCATGCGCAGGCCGCCAATCAAGGACACGGACAGGGGCGAGCCAAAGAGCAGCTGCAGCAAAATCATCATGCCGGTGAACACAGCCAGGCCGCCGATAGCAGCCATGGTCATGCGGTCATGCTTGACGTATAAGAGTAGGGCCAGCTCCAGCACGAGAATGGTCGCAACAGCCTCCACGGGCAGGATGAATACCCAGGCGGTGATGGCCAGAGTAACGATGATTTTCGTAAAGGCGGTCAATTTCATTTTATTCGACCTCCTTCTTCACAGCGTTGACAAATTCGGCGGCGGTGGCGGCGGTGACGCCCAGAGCCGAGGCCAATGCGGCCACGGTGGGGCGACGCAGGCCCCAGCGCTCCACGGGCTGGCTACCGTCGAACAACGTCACAGGGGAGCCGTCGAAGACCTTGCGCCCACTGTGCAGCACAATGGCGCGCTTAGCATAACGGCGCACAATGTCCATATCGTGGGAAATAAGCACCACAGTAATACCGCGCTTTTCATTGATGGCCTTTAAATATTCCATCATGCCCTCTTTTTCCAAGGCATCCTGACCGTTGGTGATTTCGTCCAAAATCAAGGTGCGGGGATTTAAGGCCAGGGCCGCAGCCACGCCTAAGCGCCGCTTTTGGCCAAAGCTCAACAGGCGAGGATATTCGCGGGCCAGCTCAGTAAGGCCCATAGCCTCCAGCGCCTCCGTGGTCTGGCGCTTAATCGTTTCCTCGGTGAGCTTTTTGGCGCGAGGACCATAAGCTACCTCGTCAAAAACTGTATCCTCTAAAATCTGCAAATCCGGGTTTTGGAAAACATAGCCAATTTTATCAGCTAAATCAGCCGGCTCGCATTTGACAATATCCTCCCCGTCCACCAGAACCTGGCCGCTGCGGGGATGGCACAAAGCCATAAAAAGACGACTCAAGGTAGTCTTACCACTACCGTTATGACCCAAAAGGGCCACGAACTCGCCGTCCTCAATGCGGCATTCCATATCGTTAATAACAGGCTGCCCACGCAAGTAGGCAAAATTCACATCCTTAGCCTCTAGCATCAGTCAGCCCTCCCTTCTCTAGCCACAATGCCAAAGGTTTCAAAATCGGACAAAGCATCCGCTTCGCTACGCCAATCACCTAAGTCCACATGCAGCTTTTCTTCTAAGCCCAGCTTCACCTGCCACAACGTGGGCAAAAGCGGGCGCAGCTCCTTATCCTCATACATTTTGGGAGCAGCTGCTTCAAAGGCATCCGCAGCCACCAGCTCGCCATTTTTCAGCACGATCATATCGCTCACATAGGGCAGCAGATAATCCATGCGATGCTCCACAGCCACAATAGTGGTGCCATAACGCTGGTGAATATCCCAAACTAATTTATACAAGGATTGGGCGCCGTCCGGGTCCATGGCGGACACGGGCTCGTCCAAAACGATTATTTCCGGATGCACGGCTAGGGTGGCAGCCAAGAGCAAGCGTTGGCGTTGGCCGCCGCTGAGCTCGTCCAGCTGATAGCTTTCGCGACCGGGCAGGCCCACGTCCTCCAGGGCGCGACTGGTGCGCTCGGCAATCTCCTCGGGCTTAAAGCCGTGGTTTAAGAGGGCAAAGGCAATTTCCTCCCCCGCAGTCAGGGACACCAGCTGGCTTTCGTAATCCTCCATAATGAAGCCCACGCGCATGGCAATATCGGAAACGCGCTTACCCTTGGTGCTTTCGCCGTGGATTTGCACATCACCGCTGTAGCGACCGCCCATATAATAGGGCACAATACCGGTCATAGCCTTGCACAGGGTGGTTTTACCGGCGCCGCTGGGGCCCGTAATAGCCGTAAAGCTGCCCTTTTTAATATCCAGATTAATATCCTTGAGCACTAAATCGGAGCGTTTATAGGCAAAATAAAAATTTTCTAGCTTAATAACACTTTCCATTTACTTTTCCCCCTCCTGAAAATAGAACAGCTTGCGCACAGGCGCATAGAGGAAGAAGGTAATGAGACCGTTTAACAAGGCCACGATGGCCACAACGGGCAGCATGGCAAAAATCCACACGTGCAGGGGCAGACCCAAAACCAGCTTCAAAATAAAGGTAAAGAGGCCGCCGCTGGCCATGGTCGCTAAAAAGCCCGTGATAAAGGGACGCAGCTTCCATTCGCCAATGCCGGCCGCAAACATAGCCTGTACCAAAATGCAGCAGGTGGTGGCGCCGGCCAATTCACTGGCCACATTGCCCAAGGGAAAGGCCGATTTAGAGGAGGGCACCAAGGTCAGACCCGCAATAAAGCCAATGCCGATGGCCTGGGTCAGGCGGGGCCGCGTCAGATTGATAACAATGGAATACATAGCGATGGTCCAGTTGGGAGTAACACCGCCCACATTGGGACTAACCGTATGCAAAATAATACCGATGGCCAAAAGCATGGCCGTGATGGCTACCCAACGATACCCATCCTGCATGGGCTCAATCTCTATGAGCTGGGGAATGGGTTTATTTTTTTCGTCCATAAAGAGTACCTCGCTTTAAATAATATTGAAGAAGCAGGAATGATGCCCCGTATGACAGGCAGGACCCATGAGCTTGGCCTTCACCAGAATAGCATCCCCATCACAATCATAATACATTTCCACAACCTTTTGCAGGTTACCACTGGTAGCGCCCTTATTCCACAGCTCCTGGCGGCTACGGCTCCAAAACCAGGTG
>JBJDXC010000084.1:0-3112 GCA_051866475.1 Phascolarctobacterium sp. | reverse complement strand
GGTAACACGCACCACATTGACAACTTTATTGCCACGCTTAGCGTATTCCACTAGGTAGATAGCGGCGAAAATGCCCAAGGGTGTGGCCATTAAGAGGGCCAACACAACCATAATCAGGGTGTCCAGCATGGCCGGGAACATGGAAACGTTTTCCGTGCTGTACTCCAGCTCGAACAGCTTAGGACTCAAATTGGGCAGTCCCTGCCACAGGATGTAGAACAAAAGGAAGGCCAGGGAAAGGAAGGTTACTGCTGCAGCCAGCCACACGCAGCCTAGCAGGAAGACCGAGAGCGGGTCCCGACCATAGCGATACATTGCTTTAGAGAAATTCATTGCTGCACCACCTTACCCTTCAAATAGGAGAATGTCAAATTAATGAGCATGATAAAGATAAACAGCACTACTGCCGTAGCAATCAGTGCGTCGCGGTGCAAATCGGCCGCATAGCCCATCTCGATAACGATATTGGTGGTCATGGTGCGCACGCCCTCTAGGAGGCCTTGGGGCATGCGGGCCTGATTGCCCGCGACCATGATGACCGCCATGGTTTCACCAATGGCGCGGCCCACGCCCAGAATAATGGCTGCCATAATGCCGGATTTGGCCGCCGGCACCACCGTGAAGAACACGCTACGCACGTGGCCTGCGCCCAGTGCTAGCGCGCCTTCGTAGTAGCTATCCGGCACTGCCCTGAGTGCCGCCTCCGCCACGCTTATCAGCGTGGGTAAAATCATCATGCCTAGCAGCAACGAGGCCGTCAGCATGCTGCTGCCGGTGCCACCAAAATTATCCCTAATGAAGGGCACCATCACAACTAGACCAAAAAAGCCGTAGATTACCGAGGGAATACCAGCCAGCAGCTCCACTGCCGGCTTCAAAAATTTATACGCGCCAGCCGGGCAGAAACGCGCCATAAAAACCGCCGTCAAAATGCCGATGGGCACGCCGGTGACGCAGGCTCCCAGCGTCACATACACGCTGCCCAAAATCATGGGCAATATGCCGTAGATATCGTTATTAGGTCGCCATTTTTGACCTAAGAGGAAGTCACTGACGCCGATCTTGCCAATGGTGGGCAGACCGCTGGCAAAGAGGAAGCAGCAGATCATGGCTACCAGCGCGATGGAGGCGCAAGCCGCTGCCAAAAACACCAGCTGCATTATTTCTTCTTTTCTATTCTTCATAATCCAAATCCTCATTCAAACACATCATCTATATTTAAAACTATATACAACTAGATATAAAGAAAGGGGCGAATTCTCGCCCCTATGTCACGTAGAGTGCAGCTGCTACCCTCGTAATTTTGTCTTTTTTAGTTAAGCTTTATTTGCCAACCTTGTCCCAAGTGGTTACCTTACCCATGAAGATATCAGCAACCTGAGCTTTGGTCATGTTGTCCACCTTGTTACCCTTGTTGACGATAACAGCGATGCCGTCAGTAGCGATGACGGTGGCCTTTACGCCAGCGTCAATTTCGCTCTTTTTCAAAGCTCTGGAGGCCATACCGATGTTGCAAATGCCGCTGATAGCAGCCTTCACGCCGGTGGTAGAGTCGCTTTGTTGTACTTCGATGTTTACATCAGGGTTCAGCTTCTTATAAGCTTCCTTCAGTTTTTCCATAGCCGGAGTTACAGAAGAGGAGCCAGCAACTACGATTTTGCCGGATTTTTTATTAGCGGTGTAGTTAGCTGCTTTATCATTGCCAATGTAGCCAGCCTTGGACACAACCTCCTGGCCCTGCTTGGACAGGATGAAGTCGATGAAGTCCTTGGTAATGGCATTGGGCTCGCCCTTGGTTACAATATTGAAGGGACGGGAAATTTTGTAAGCTCCGCTCTTCACATTAGCGGCGGTAGCTTCAGCTCCGTCAATCTTCAGGCCCTTAACGGTGTCGTTTAAGGAGCCCAGGGAGATGTAACCAATGGCGTCCTTGTTGCCTGCCACAGTGGTCATCATAACAGCAGTGCTGTTGGTAATGGATGCGCTTTCAGTGGTCATATCAACCTTTTTGCCATCCTTCTTTTGCTCGATGCCAAAAAGCTCAATGAAGGCGCCGCGGGTGCCGCTGCCGTCCTCACGGGATACAACTACGATTTTGCTAGCTGCTGCCTTCTTATCATCTGCTTTTTTATCAGAGCCGCAGCCCAGTGCACCCAGAGCTACGATGGCAGCCAAACCTAAACATGCAAACTTATTTACTTTCATTTCTTTTTCCTCCTTCAACCATCTTTGTGGTTTCTGAGGATAGTATAACAAGTGATTGTTAAGGAAATATTAGGGCTGTGTAAAAGAAATGTAAAA
Organism: Phascolarctobacterium sp.; assembly: GCA_051866475.1. Taxonomy (GTDB): domain Bacteria; phylum Bacillota; class Negativicutes; order Acidaminococcales; family Acidaminococcaceae; genus Phascolarctobacterium_A. The sequence continues at coordinate 811 of JBJDXC010000084.1, read as the reverse complement.
TAAGAACTTTTTGTGAAGCACTATCTATTTTTATATAATTGGTGTATAATTTAAGTACAGGCAATAATGATAGCAATGAGCTATCACATATTTGTCACAAATCGCAGCTGTTGTAGCAAAGGAGTGAGCAAGGATGACAGCACCAAAATTCTATATCTGTAAGAAATGCGGTAATATTGTTGGCTTAGTAGTGGATAGCAAGATGCCCCTGACCTGCTGTGGTGAAGCAATGCAGGAGCTGGTGCCCAACACTGTGGACGCCGCCAAGGAAAAGCATGTGCCCGAGCTTTGCATTGATGGCAATATGGTGCATGTGCACATCGGTAGTGTTGAGCATCCTATGATACCTGAGCATTACATCGAATGGGTTTATTTAGAGACTAACAAGGGCGGACAACGCAAGGTTCTCCATCCCGGCGACAAGCCCCAGCTGGTCTTTGCCCTGACCCCGGATGATTTTCCCATTGCAGCCTACGCCTATTGCAATCTCCACGGCCTGTGGCTTGCTAAATTCTAACTGAGATATTGCCCTCAAAAAAGCGCTCTAGGAGCACGAATAGAAGTGATTTCACAATCATATCCATTCGCTGCCCTAGAGCGCTTATTCTTTACTTATATTCTGTTCACTGTCAATACACAAATTGCACTACCTCAAACCTATGCTTCTGCTTGATCTCTGGGTACTTTTCCCTATCTACCTCGCTCATAAACATATCATAGGGTCTAGCACAGGTTTTGAAGGGCGGATAAAGCGCCTCGTACACCACAAGCATCTCATCAGTTTCACTATGATGGGCAAAAGCAATGATTC
>JBJDXC010000083.1:1807-3146 GCA_051866475.1 Phascolarctobacterium sp. | reverse complement strand
GCGTCAAAGAAGCCCTCCTTGTCCTCCTGTAAATCCTTGTTATAGGTCAGGGGCAGGCCCTTGGCAGTGGTCAGCATAGCCATCAAATGACCATACACGCGACCGGTTTTACCGCGCACTAACTCGGAAATATCCGGGTTTTTCTTTTGGGGCATCATGGAAGAGCCCGTAGCAAAGGCATCGTCCAGCTCCACAAAGCCAAACTCAGTGCTGCTCCACAGGCAAATCTCCTCGCTCAAACGGCTCATGTGCATCATGAGGGTGGAAGCAAAGGACAAAAATTCGATAACATAGTCGCGGTCGCTGACTGCGTCCATGGAATTGGGATAAACAGTGCCAAAGTTCAGCTCCTCAGCCACCATATGACGGTCAATGGGGAAGGTGGTGCCGGCAATAGCGCCAGCGCCCAGGGGCATCATATCCGCGCCCTCCCATACGCCCAACAGGCGACGGAAGTCCCGCTGCAGCATATTAAAATATGCCAGCAGATGATGAGCAAAGGTAATCGGCTGCGCACGCTGCAGATGGGTATACCCCGGCATCAAGGTCTTCTCGTGCTGCTTCGCTACGCTCAGCAGCGCTTCCTCGAAGCGCAGCAAAAGCTCGGCAATTTCCATTACCTCGCGCTTCATATACATATGCATATCCAGCGCTACCTGGTCATTACGGCTGCGAGCAGTATGCAAACGCGCACCGGCGCTGCCGATGCGCTCCGTCAGGCGCGCCTCCACATTCATGTGAATGTCCTCCAGAGCTACACTGAACTCAAAATTTCCAGCCTCAATATCAGCCAAAATATCCTGCAAACCGGCGATAATCTTCTCCCCGTCCTCCACCGGAATGATGCCACATTTGGCCAGCATGCGCGCATGGGCCATGCTGCCACGGATATCCTCGTGATATAAACGCTTATCAAAATCAATGGACGCATTAAATGCGTCCACTAATTCATTGGTATTCTTACTAAAACGACCGCCCCAAAGCTTAGCCATTATTTCAGGGTACCTTTCTTCATCATTGCGCGAACCTGCAGGGGCAGGCCGAACAGATTGATGAAGCCGGTGGCATCAGCTTGGTTGTAAACCTCGTCCTCGCCGAAGGTTACATATTCTTGGCTGTACAGGGAGTACGGGGATTTTACGCCTGCGCTGTAAATATTGCCCTTGTACAGCTTCATGCGAACAGTACCGGTAACAGTCTTTTGGGTTTCGTTTACGAAGCCGTCCAGAGCCTCACGCAGAGGGCTGAACCACATGCCATCATAAACCAGTTCAGAATAGCGGATGGATACTTGTTGCTTGAAGGATTGGGTTGCACGGTCCAAGCACAGGTTTTCCAG
>JBJDXC010000083.1:0-1707 GCA_051866475.1 Phascolarctobacterium sp. | reverse complement strand
AGATGCCACATGTTGCGGTCCATGGAATAGTCATGGTCATGGGATACAGGAATGGGAATGTTGTGAGCAGCAGCGTAGTCGATTTCTTGGTCACGAGAACGCAGCTCCCATTCACGCCAAGGAGCGATAATAGCCAGATCAGGGTTCAGAGCCTTTACAGAGAGCTCAAAACGAACTTGGTCATTGCCCTTGCCGGTAGCGCCGTGAGCGATAGCGTCAGCGCCTTCAGCTTCAGCGATTTCTACCAATTTTTTAGCGATCAGCGGACGAGCAAAGGAAGTACCCAGCAGGTATTTCTTTTCATAAACTGCGCCAGCCTTAACGGTGGGCCATACATAATCCTTAATGAACTCTTCCTTCAAATCCATGATGTAGCATTTGCTAGCACCGGTTTTGATAGCCTTGTCATGTACGGGATCCAGCTCGTCGCCTTGGCCCAGGTCAGCACAGGCAGCGATAACTTCGCAGCCATTGTAATTTTCCTTCAGCCAAGGAATGATTACGGATGTATCAAGGCCACCGGAGTAAGCCAGCACTACTTTTTTAATATCTTCTTTTTTCATTGCTAATAGCCTCCTAAAACTGCATAAAATCAAATCGCAGTGTATAATCTTACAAACTTCTTGTATTATAGCACTTTTTTATGCATAATCCAAGTGTTTTTACCCATGTATACAGAATTTTTCTCTATCTTTACAGCACTTCGTCACTCATCAAGAGAGCCATGATAGCCTTTTGCACATGCAAACGGTTCTCAGCCTGGTCAAAAACCACGGAGTGAGGTCCTTCAATAACATCATCGGTGATTTCTTCACCGCGATGAGCGGGCAGGCAGTGCAGCACGATGCACTCAGGACGAGCTACATCCAGCAAAGCCTGGTTAATTTGATAATTATGCAGCGCCTTGAAGCGAATATCCCTTTCAGCCTCCTCGCCCATGCTGGTCCACACATCGGTGTAGAGCACGTCCGCGCCCTTGGCAGCCTTAAAAAGGTCTTCCTCCACCGTAATGGTGCAGCCGGTATGGGAAGCGTCCTCCTGAGCCTCAGCCAAAACCTTGGGGTCGGGCTGATAGCCCTTGGGGCTAGCGCAGACCATGTTCATACCCACCTTTGCGCAGGCATACATGAGAGAATGAGCCATATTATTGCCATCGCCTACATAAACAAGCTTACGACCCTTTAAAACCTCCATCTTTTCTTGGATGGTGAACATATCGGTCAATGCTTGGCAGGGATGGAGTAAATCAGTTAAGCCGTTGATAACGGGCACGCTTGCATATTTAGCCAGCTCTACCACGCTGTCATGGGAGAAGGTACGAATCATGATACCGTCCACCATGCGGCTGAGCACGCGAGCAGTGTCGCGAATGGGCTCGCCACGGCCGATTTGGGAAGCAGAGTCGCTCAAATAAATGGGATGACCGCCTAGCTGCCAGAAGCCTACCTCGAAGGAGGTTCTAGTACGAGTGGAGGCCTTGGAGAACAGCATAGCCAAGGTCTTGCCCTTCAAATATTGATGGGGCTCACCCAATTTTTGTTTACGCTTTAATTTTTTGGCAACATCCAGAATAGTTGCCACTTCACCCACTGTTAAATCATGAATAGTAAGTAAATCCTTATTTCTTAAACCCATTTTCTATCCCCTTTTTTACATAGCAGCCAAGGCCTTATCCAAGGCAGCCACAACCAGATCAATTTCTTCCTT
>JBJDXC010000082.1:1699-3199 GCA_051866475.1 Phascolarctobacterium sp. | reverse complement strand
GCAGGGCTTTTTTATCTATTAATACTTAGCTTCCATAGCTTTAATGATATCATAATAGCGTTGGTTTACAGGTGTGGGCACATTGTGCTTAGCGCCTAAGCGAATGATGGTGCCTGCAAACAGCTCCACCTCGGATTTACGCTGGGCCAGCGCATCCTGACGCATGGAGGGCAGGCCTTCCGGGGAAAGGCCTCGCAAAACCTTGACGCAGCCTTCAAAATCTGCCTCCGTCAGCTTAATGCCTTCTTTTTGAGCCACGTCAATGACCTCATGCATGGCTGCAAACATATCCTTGCAGGCTGCTTCATTGGTAAAAGCACCACCATAGTTGGTCTCATAGACCATACAGGTTTGATTAATACCTACATTCAAGAGTAGCTTAGCCCACAAAGCGTGCAAAATATCCTCTTCAATAACATATTGTATGCCCGCTTTTTCCAAAAGCGCCATGACTGCAGCCAGTGCCGGACGCTGCTTCTTCTCCAAAAAGCCTAGCTTTAAAATGCCCTTATGCTGATAGGTAAGGCTCGTCCCTTCACGTACTGCATCCATGCCCAAGGCCACGCAATAGAGCAAATTGTCATCCCCATAGCGTTCCTTGATGTATTCCTCGCTGCTGATGCCATTGAGCACGGAGAAAATGATGGTTTTAGGCCCAACCAAGCCCTGCATTTCTGCCAAGGCCTCCGTAAGTCCGCTGAATTTGGTAGCTACAATGACTAAATCCACAGGCTCGGCGCTGGCAGCGCTTTGCAAGGTAAAACTTTGCTCCACCCCATTAACCTCGTACTTATCGTTTGCATGACGAGCAAAGCGCTCCTCGTCCATTACAAAACGCACTGCTCCCTTGGTGAGCGCTTTATGAAGCTGCTCACCATAGAGCAAGCCTAAGGCACCCATGCCTACGATAGCTACAGTTTTTATTTCCATGATTTTTTCTCCCCCTTTACTAAAGTTCTAGAACTATTTTTTAAATTATTGCTTCAACGCATCCTGCTTTTGGTATTCCAGTCCCCATTGCTGCATAGCAAACAGGATGGGGCGCAGGCTTTCCCCTAGCTCCGTCAAGGTGTACTCCACGCGGGGCGGTACCTCAGCATAAACCTTGCGGGTCAAGAGGCCATCCTCCTCCATGGCTCGCAGATTGCTGGTCAACACCTTTTGGGAAATACTGCCAATGGACTTTTTCAGCTCCCCAAAGCGCTTGGTGCCACTGAGCAAATCCCGCAGGATGAGCACCTTCCAGCGGTCACTGATGAGCATCAAGGTAACCTCCACCGGGCAGGCCGGTAATACCTTGGACATAGGAGCATCCCCTTTCTACAATTAGTATCTCTCAAGCCTATAGTTTCTAAAAGGTAACTATAGTACTAAAAAGTGCTTGCTTTACAAAATATCTCTATGGTTATATTATAATGTCAGAAGCTGAACTAAGCAAGTAAAAGCTCAAGGACAGCGGCGCTCAATATTGCGATTGCCCTGCCTGCGCCCCCTGCAAAG
>JBJDXC010000082.1:0-1599 GCA_051866475.1 Phascolarctobacterium sp. | reverse complement strand
GCAAAGCTATAGCATATATGCATAGTTTAAGCCCTGCCTCTTGCGTAAGAAGCAGGGTTTTCTTTTTCGTTTATACTAAAATAAACATCTGTTTCCTGCCGCGTTTTGCGGTAGGAGTTATTCGTTTACATTTACATGAAGCGTGCCCTGCTGTGGTATAATAGGTATAAGTGAAACTATATAATGGAGGTTTACCATGAAGATAATTATTTCGCCCGCTAAGCAGATGCAGGTGGATACAGAGGCCTTTGACTGCACTAAACCGCAATTTTTGCCACAGACAAGAGAAATACTGACCAAGCTGCAGGGGATGAATATGCCGGATTTACAAAAGCTATGGGGTTGCAATGATGCCTTGGCGGAGCAGAATTATGAGCGTATTCGCCGTATGGATTTAGAGCAGAATTTAACGCCGGCGGTGCTGGCCTATGTTGGCTTACAATACACACATATGGGGCCGCGGGTTTTGGAAGCGGAGGCTTGGGAATATGTGTGTGCTAATCTACGCATTCTGTCAGGCTTTTATGGACTCTTGCGTGCCAGTGATGGTGTAGCTCCCTATCGCTTAGAGATGCAGGCTAAGCTGGCCGTGGCAGGCAAGAAAAACCTTTACCAGTACTGGGATAGGCGCTTGTATGACGCGCTGACCTGCGAGGATAAAGTAATCTTAAATCTTGCTTCCAAGGAATATAGTAAGGCTGTGGAGCCTTATCTGGGCGAGGATGTGCGTTTTGTAAGCTGCATTTTTGGCTGCAGCGATAAAAAGGGTGGCTACAAGGTAAAGGCTACAGAGGCGAAAATGGCTCGTGGCAGTATGGTGCGCTGGTGCGCCGAGCACAACGTGCAAAGGCCGGAGGAAGTGCAAGCCTTTGCTACCTATGGCTATGCCTTTAATCCTGCATTATCCAGTGACACGGAATATATATTTATAAAATAAAGTTAAGCCATGCACAGCAATACTTTCTGAAAATTTGCTCTGACCTTGTGTATAAGCATTGTTTTTAGTGCTATCTGGGTATATAATAATAGCAGTGTGATTATAAGGGAGCGTCTAACTTGCGCATATTTTTAGGGCCAAGAGGACGATATCGAAGGAGGATTTGTTATGAAGAAAACTTGGAAAAAGAGCTTGGCTGCAGCCTTGGCTATGGGTTTGGTAGTAATGCTGTCCGCAGGCTGCGGTGGCGGTGATGCTAAAAAAGAGGCTGCTAAGGACACCAAGGCTAGCGCTGGCAAAATTGTGCAGCTGAAGAGCGAAAAAGAGACTGATTTGCTGGCTCAAGCTAAAAAAGAGGGCACTGTAAAGGTATATTCCATTACCTCCCGCGTGTCCAAGGCCGGTGCTGCCTTTGAGAAAAAATACGGCATTAAGGTTGTTGCCAGCAACCTGAAGGACTTCGAGCTGATTGACAAGATTTCCACCGAGGCTAAGGCAAAGGCTGAGGGCGCTGACCTTGTTATTTGCCAGGACAGTGGTCGTGTATATGGTGAATTGATCACTACTGGTTATTTGCAAAACTATGTGCCCGAGGATTTGAAAAAGGTAATCCCGGCTGCTACCCAAAGCCCCTTGGTATTTGCTTACATGAATAAGGTAAT
>JBJDXC010000081.1:0-15474 GCA_051866475.1 Phascolarctobacterium sp. | reverse complement strand
ATTCACCGAGGGTAAAAAGAATAAGCTGGCAGGTTTGCTCTTCAAATGCAGCGACAATTTCCTGAAGAAGCTGCAAAAGACCATGCCGGATAAATACATTCAACTGTAAGCTGTGGAGGAGAAAAAATGACAGGTATTGAAAACGTGGATACTATGGCCATTTGCACCAGAGTTTTTCAGGTGTTCTTTGGTTCATTTATTTATATCTTTTTAGTTGCAAAGCAGGTTGGTCCTGAAAATAAAAAATTATGGTTTAGAAAGCGTAAAAAATATACCTTCTTTAACCGCCGTGGTATTTTTGGCGAGGATATTAACTTTGGCTATCCCGTTACCTGGCAGGGCATTTTAGTGTTCATAGCTATTTACGGCGTTATTTTTGGCTTCGGCTACTGGTATATTTTTGTACATGCATATTGATTTATGGCTATTTGCTTATTGTTAAAGGAGAGAAATTTAGTTCATGGCTGAAATTAGAGGCATTGTTGTAAAAAAGCAGGGCGAGCGCGCTGAGATCAAGGTGGATAAAACCGAAAGCGAGCTCACCGGTCTGCCCAAATATCTTGATTGTTGGAATCCCGTAGGCGCTAAGGCCGGTGATGTGGTAGGCGCTGAGTATCGCGATTTTGATAATACCAAGGCGAAGATGATTATTTATGGCCTGCCCATAACCGGCATCCTGGCCGGTGTGGCCTTTGGCAATAGCTTGGCAACCTTTTTCCATATGGATAAATGGCCCTTTATTGCCGGTGGCGTTGTGCTGTGGGAGATTGTAACCATTAGCTATGCGCGCATCTTTAAGCGTGACGCGGTGCGCGAGGGCAAGCAGCCCGTTATTTACGAAATCCAAGCTCAGGAAATGGTTATTGATATGAGCAAGAAGGGCTAAAGGAGCGGGGACTATGGAGGTAGTTTTAGCTTCAGCTTCACCCCGCCGTTTGGCGCTGCTGGAGCAGGTGGGCATTAAAGCCAAGGTGTGTCCTGCGGATTTTGACGAGGAGGCAGGCAGAGCTGCGGCAGCCTACGATGTGGTGCTGCACAATGCTGTGGGCAAGTGCAGAGCTGTGGCAGCCAAGCTAGGGGAGGCAGTCCCTGTGGTGGCAGCCGATACTATTGTTGTAATTGATGATGCTATTTTGGGCAAGCCTAAAGATGCGTTGGAAGCATCGGCTATGCTGGCGAGCCTGGCAGGGCGCAGCCACCAGGTGCTCACCGGTGTGGCAGTGCGCTATCAGGGTAGGGAAATAGCTCAGGTATGCGCTACCAAGGTGTATTTTCGTCCGTTAAGCGAGGCAGAAATTGCTGCTTATGTGGCGACGGGTGAGCCCTTGGACAAAGCAGGTGCTTATGGCATTCAGGGCAAGGGCGCTATTTTAGTAGAAAAAATCGAGGGCTGCTACAATAATGTGGTGGGCCTTCCCTTAACCATGTTGTATTCCATGTTGAAGGAAATAGGAGTTACCATGACTGCATGACAGCCTTGAAAGGCAGTACCTATCGCTATGGCGATAGTGATTTTAGTAGTATCGACATTCAAAGCTTAGGAAAACCAAAAGAGATTATTAAGGACCTGCCCCCGGAGGAAAGACCTCGGGAAAAGCTTATGACCCATGGTGCGGGAGCCTTGTCCGATGGTGAGCTGTTGGCGATTTTATTGCGCACAGGTACAGCTTCCCAATCGGCCTTGGATATTGGCAGGGAGCTGACTAAGGACGGCGGCCTTTATAAAAGGCTGGCTCGGATTAGTCGCATTGAAGAGCTTACGGAAATAAGGGGCTTAGGCCAGGCCAAGGCAGCCACGGTGTTGGCGGCTCTGGAGCTGGGCAGAAGACTTGCTTCTGCACGCCCTTTAGATAAAATTCACTTTGGCGAACCAGAGAAGGTGGCAGCCTTTTTGATGCCCCGTCTACGATACGCCACCAAGGAACAGTTTATAGTAATATTATTGGATGCCAAAAATAAATTAATAGGTACGGAAGTGATTTGTGAGGGCACTCTCAGTGCCTCCATGATACATCCACGTGATGTGTATAGGGTAGCAATTTTGCAGCATGCCTCGGCCATCGTGGTGGCCCACAATCATCCTTCCGGTGATCCCCATCCCAGTGATGATGATAAGGAGCTGACGCAGCAGCTGCTAGCGGCTAGCAAAGCTCTTTTGATGCCACTCTTGGACCACATTATTATTGGGGATGGTACCTATTATAGTTTTCAAGAGGATGAAGCTTTAAAGATTTAGGAGGACAGTGGAAATGAAGTTTACATTCCCAAATATTAGCATTTTTAACAATATGTCCGATGATATGGGTATAGATTTGGGTACAGCCAATACGCTGGTGCATTGCAAGGATAAGGGCATCATTATTCGCGAGCCCTCCGTTGTAGCAGTGGAAAAGGATACTAACGAGGTTTTGGCCATAGGCGCCGAGGCCAAGCGTATGATTGGCCGCACCCCCGGTAATATTGTGGCTATCCGCCCCATGAAGGATGGCGTTATTGCTGACTATGAAATTACTCAGTCCATGCTGAAGTATTTTATTAAGCAGGCTATGGGTAACCGCACTTTTGTGCGCCCCCGTATTCTGGTAGGCGTGCCCAGCGGCGTTACCGAGGTAGAAAAGCGCGCTGTTATTGATGCTACTATTGAAGCAGGCGCTCGCGAGGCCTATTTGATTGAGGAGCCCATGGCTGCAGCTATCGGTGCAGGCATGCCCGTGCAGGAAGCAACCGGCAGCATGGTTGTAGATATTGGCGGTGGCACTTGTGAGGTAGCAGTTATTTCTCTAGGCGGCATTGTTGTGTCCAAGAGCGTGCGCTGCGGCGGCGACGCTATCGATGCAGCCATCGTGCGTTATGTGCGCAAAACCTTTAATATGTTTATTGGCGAGCGTACTGCCGAAAATATTAAAATGGAAATCGGCACGGCCATGAAAATGGATAAGCCCGAGGTGATGGAGGTACGCGGTCGCGACCTTTTGAGCGGCCTGCCCAAGAGCATTCAGGTGAATGCTAACCATGTGTGTGAGGCAGTGGATGAGCCCGTCAGCATGATCGTGGACGCCGTTCGTAATACTCTGGAGCGCACTCCGCCGGAGCTGAGCGCCGATATTATGGATAGAGGCATTGTTATGACCGGCGGCAGCTCCATGCTGCGCAATTTGGATCGTCTTATTTCCAAGGAAACCGGTATGCCCGTATATGTTTCTGACGAGGCTCTGGACTGTGTAGCCTTGGGCACCGGTATCGCGGTAGAAAATATAGATATTTATCGCAAGGGCTTCATGACCTCTAAATAATCTTTTTGGGTAATAGGTAGGCAGCATGAGTAAAAAGTTTATGCTGGGCGTCCTGGGAGTCTTGGTTGTTTTGGGTATGCTGGCCATGGCAGTGGCCGGTGGCAGTCGTTTTCCGCTGGTGAACGCGGTGGTAACCGCCATTATGCTGCCAGTGGAAGGCGCCTTTAACACCGTGGGCAATGCCGGCAATAGCGTGCGTGGCTATTGGAAGGCCATGACAGTGATGCAAAGTGAAAACGAGCAATTAAAAAGGGATAATATTGAGCTGCGCAATGCCAATATTCAAATGGCCTCCGTCTATGCGGAAAATAAGCAGCTGCGGGCCCTTTTGGATTATAAGGAGCAACACAAGAGCCAGAAGGTAGTAGCTGCTAAGGTTATTGCCCGCAGTCATGGTGATTTGCGCGACTCCATGTATATTGACGCCGGCAAGGACAAGGGACTTGCCAGAGAGATGGCTGTAGTCAACGAGGGCCTGGTGGGCGTAGTGGACGAGGTGTATGCCTCCTATGCTCGGGTGCTGCTTTTGAATTCGCCCCGCTTTAAGGTGGGGGCGAGGGTGCTGCGCCACGACTCCCGCGCCGTAGGCGTGGTAGGCGGTAAGACCACCGCCGATGATATGCTGATTATGGAGCATGTGTTCCGTGAGGCCAGCATTCGTGAGGGCGATGTCATCGTCACTAGCGGCTACAGTGGCAGCCATCCGGCGGATATTCTCATTGGTACGGTAGTAAAAACACGTATGGACAGTGTGGGCCTTCTGCAGGAGGCCGACGTGCATGCGGCGGCGGATGTGGCGGATGTGGAGCATGTTCTTGTAATAACCAGCTTTACACCGGCACCGAAAATTGAATTTGACAGGCAGGGAGGACAGGCAAAATGAGGAGACTGATTTGGCCCGTCCTGTTTCTGCTTTTAATGCTGCTTCAGGGGGCGGCTTCGGCCTTTTATACGGGCTGGCTGGCCTTTGATTTGCCCTTGTTGGCCTTGTACGCCTTTGCCATGCTGCGTGGCGAGCAAAAGGGTGCGCTGATGGGGCTGAGCGTGGGCTTTTTGCAGGACGCTATGACCGTAGGCATTTTTGGCTATCATATGCTGAGCCGTAGTGCCATTGGCTTTTTGGTAGGCCTGATGAAGGAAAAGGTAGTGAAGGATAGCGCTGTTTTCCACATGCTGGTCATCGCTATTTGCAGTGTAGGCATTCGTTTTGGCTATTGGTGGCTGGAGCTCATTCGCAGCGGCGGTCGCTGGGGCATTTTTTTTAGCTATCTATGGGCCAGTGTGGGCTTTGTGGTGGGCAATATGCTGCTGGTGGTGCCAGTAGTGTTGCTAGTCAAAAGAGTTTATCAATGGATTAAAGAGGAGGATATCTCCTATTAATTTTTAGCTAGACCGGAAGGAGGCAGGGAGGGCATGCTTAATAAGAAACAAACACTGCGCTTACAGACCATGCTAGGACTCTGTCTTCTGCTTTTTGTGATTCTTTTAGGGCGCATGGTGTATTTGCAGCTCTGGCGCGGTGAGTACTATAGCAAGCAGTCCGACGGTAATAGATTGCGTCAATCGAGGATCATTGCGCCCCGTGGCTTGATTTATGATAAGTCCGGCAAGGAGCTGGTCAATAATTTGCCGGGTTATGCGGTAGTGCTGCAAAAGCAGGCCGACTATAAGCCGGAAACGCTGCAGCATGTGAGCCAGCTTTTGGATATTCCTGTGGAGGAAATAAAAAAGCGCATTAAGGAAAGCCGCAATTACTATGAGCCCATTTTATTAAAAAATGATTTATCCTTGGAAATGGTGACAAAGATTGAAGAGCAGCGTCGCTACATGCCCGAGGTGATGCTCTCAGTGCAGCCCATTCGCAATTATCCCTACAAGGAATTTGCTGTGCATGCTCTAGGCTATGTGGGCGAGGTGAGCTCCTACGAGATTGAAAAGGGCATTTTTAAGAATGTGCCCCAGGGTAGTATTGTGGGTAAATCGGGCTTAGAAAAAAGCTATGATAAAATTTTGCGCGGTGAGGACGGCGCCTTTATGGAAGAGGTGGACGTGGCCGGTAATGTGGTGAAGCATTACGACAGTGTGCAGCCCGTGCCTGGCAAAAATCTGCAGCTGACGATGGATTATCGTCTGCAGAAATCCTTAGAGGATTTTACGGATAAGCATTTGGCCTATTTGCGCCGTAGCGGCCTAGCTCCCAAGGCTAGGGCAGCAGCAGTAGTGGCGCTGGACCCTAGAAGTGGTGCCGTGCGAGCAATGGTTAGCCGTCCCGGCTACGACCCCAATCTTTTTGTACATGGCATTTCCTCTAAGGATTGGAATAGAATTAATAATGATGATGCCTATCCCTTGAATAATAAAGTTATCAGCGGTGAATACCCTCCTGGCTCCACCTTTAAGATTGTCACAGGTAGTGCAGCCTTTGAGCTGAAGAAGGTGGGACTCAACGAGCCCATCTTTGACGGCGGCTTCCATCCCCTGGTGCCCACCATGGGTAACGCCGGCGGCGAGGTGCTGGGCTGGTTGACCTTTATCACAGCTTTAGCTATGAGTGATAACGTATATTTTTATGAGCTGGGCAATCGCGTAGGCATCGATAATATTGCCAAATATGCCCGTATTTATGGCTTTGGCCAAAAAACGGGCATCGACCTAGAGGGCGAGAGCCGCGGGCTCGTAGCCTCCAAGCAGGTAAAGCGAGAAATCTGGGACGAGGACTGGCGCTTGGGCGACACCTTTAACGCTGCCATCGGCCAGGGCTTCAACCTGACCACGCCCATGCAGCTTTCCACCATGCTGAGTATTGTGGCCAATGGTGGCACCAAGTATCAGCCCTATTTAGTAGAAAGCATTTTGAATGCCGATGGCAGCTTGTTTGAAAAGCCCAAGCGTGCCGAGGGCAAGCATATTGAGGTATCCCAGCAGACCATCGACTATATGCGTCAGGGCATGAGCGCTACGACTAAGGAGGGCGGTACGGCCTCCTACTTTAGCCAGCTGCCCAAGCCCATCGCCGGTAAGACCGGTACGGCGGAAAACTCCCACGGCCGTGACCACGGCCTTTTCGTAGCCTATGGCCCGGTAGAGGATCCGGAGCTGGTCGTAGTGTGCATTGTGGAGCAGGGCGGCTTTGGCTCCACGGCAGCAGGCCCCATTGTGTATAAGGCCTTTGAGGAATTCTTTAGGGAGCGGGGCTGGATGCCGGAGGAGGAGCCCAAGCAGGAGCTGTGGTTTGAAGAGCCAAAGCCGAAGCCGGAGCAGTAAGGAAGGAGCAGCAGAGTGGACATAAAACGCATCCTGAAAAATCTGGATTGGTGGCTAATTATTGCTGTTTTAGCGCTTATGGGCTGCGGACTTGTGCTCATTGATAGCGCAACCCATTCCTTTGCTGTGAGCACGGGCAAGGCTTGGCATGTGCAGCGTCAAAGCATGTTCATGGTCTTTGGTATCATCATGGTCATAGTCTCTTTGGCCTTTGACTATCGCATGCTGAAAAATTACGCCTCCAAATTATATATTTTTAATATCGTCTTATTGCTAGCCGTTATGTTCGTAGGACACAGTCAGCTGGGCGCTCAGCGCTGGATTCAGATTGGCTCTTTGTCCTTTCAGCCCAGTGAATTTTCCAAGGTCTTTTTGATAATTTGCCTAGCTACCTTTATGGATAAGCGCATTGAATGGCTGGAGGAATTCAAGGATTATCTGCCTGTTTTTCTGTATATCTTTTTCCCCTGGCTTTTAGTAATGCGCCAGCCTGATTTGGGCACATCCCTGACCTTTATTGCCATTTTAATTGGTATGATTTTTGTCAGCGGCTTTAAATATAAATGGTTTTTCCGCTTGGGCGTGGCCTTTGTGGCCCTGATGCCCGCCTTTTGGCTGGTGCTCAAGGATTACCAAAAGAACCGCATTCGCGTCTTTTTAAATCCGGAGCTGGATCCCTTTGGCAGCGGCTACCATGTTATTCAGTCCAAGATTGCCATTGGTAGTGGTGGCCTGGCGGGCAAGGGCTGGCTGGCGGGCACCCAAAGTCAGCTGAACTTTTTACCGGAAAACCACACGGACTTTATCTTTGCTGTGGCCGGTGAGGAATTTGGCTTTGTGGGCGCAGCCTTTATTATTCTTTTGTATTTGATTATTATCTGGCGCGGTATTGCCATTGCGCTGGATGCTGATGATAATTTTGGTACATTGCTTGCTGTGGGTGTGACCAGTATGTTTATGTTCCACGTCATGGTAAACATTGGTATGACGGCCGGTATCATGCCGGTAACGGGCGTACCCCTGCCCTTTTTAAGCTATGGTGTCAGCTCGCTGACCACCAATTTAATGCTGGTTGCCATTTTGCTCAACATCAAGGTGCGCAAGCAGAATTTGCAATTCTAAGGAGGATATATGGAGAAGGAATTGACCATTGATATATTAAGCAGCGTGCAAAAGCCTGCGCGCTATACCGGCGGTGAATTCGCCAGCATTATTAAGCCTGCTGAGGAAGTAGAGGCTACTATTTGCCTGGCCTTTCCCGATGTGTACGAGGTGGGCATGAGCTATTTGGGCTTCAAAATTTTGTATCATCTGCTCAATCAGCAGCAGGGAGTGCAGGCGGAGCGTGCCTATGCCCCTTGGATTGATATGGAAGCCAAAATGCGTGAGCGCCAGATTCCTCTGCGCACCTTGGAGACGAAAAAGTCCTTGAAGGAATGCGATATTGTGGGCTTCACTCTGCAATATGAGCTGAGCTATACCAATATTTTGAACATGCTGGACTTGGGCGGTGTACCAGTTCTGGCAGCAGAGCGCACGGAAGAGGACCCTTTGGTAATAGTGGGCGGACCATGCGTGTATAATCCTGAGCCCTTGGCTGACTTCTTCGATTTTGCTATTATCGGCGAGGGCGAAGAGGTGATGGCCGAGCTCATGGAGGCCTATAAGGCGTGGAAGCGCGCTGGTAAGCCCGGTGGTCGCAAGGCCTTCCTGCAAGAGGTTGTCAAAATCAGCGGCATTTATGTTCCCTCCTTCTACGAAGTAGAATATAATGAAAACCTGACTGTGAAGGAAGTGCGTTCTATTAATGAAAATGCGCCTGCCGTAGTTTATAAAAGAGTAGTGCGCGATATGAATAGCGTGGATTTCCCCACCTCTCCCATCGTTCCCTTTGGCGAAATCGTGCACGACCGCATTATGCTGGAGGTTTTCCGCGGCTGCAGCCGTGGCTGTCGCTTCTGCCATGCGGGGATGGTTTATCGTCCTGTGCGTGAGCGCAAGCCGGAGGTGTTGCAGGACTTGGCTCGTAAGCTAGTGGATAACACCGGCTACAACGAGATTAGCCTAGTATCACTGTCCAGCGCCGATTATTCCTGCTTGGCGCCCATGGTGCACAGCATGATTGAAGAATTCAAGGACGACAGAGTGAGCGTAAGCTTGCCCTCCTTGCGTATCGATAGCTTCTGCGTGGCCATTGCCAAGGAAATTCAGGCTGTGCGCAAGAGCGGCCTGACCTTCGCTCCTGAGGCCGGTAGCCAAAAGATGCGGGATGTGATTAACAAGGGCGTTACGGAAGAGGATCTAATGAACGCTGTGGGCGCGGCTTTTGAGTCCGGCTGGAACAGTGTGAAGCTGTACTTTATGATCGGCCTACCCTTTGAAAATGATGATGATGTGCTGGCCATTGCGGATTTGGCTCGCAAGGTGCAATACAAATACTATCAGGTGACGGGCAAGCGTGGCTGCAAGGTAACCTGCAGCGCCTCCTTCTTCGTGCCCAAGCCTTATACAGCCTTCCAATGGTTTGCTCAGGACGATTTGGAGAATATTCGTCGCAAGCAGTTCCTGCTGAAGGATGAAATTAAGACCATTAAAAATGTTACTTTGAATTATCACGACAGCAAAACAGGCATCATCGAGGCCGTTTTTGCGCGCGGTGACCGCAAGGTGGGCAAGGCTCTCCTTGCTGCCTGGCGCAAGGGTGCTCGCTTCGATGGCTGGAGCGATTGCTTTGATTACGAGCGTTGGCTGGAGGCCTTTGCTGAGGCTGGCCTAGATAAGGACTTCTACGCTGCCCGCCAGCGCGGCGAAAACGAGGTCTTCCCCTGGGAGCATATTTCTCCGGGCATATCTCGCAAATTCCTGTGGAACGAATGGCAGAAGGCCTACGCCCAGCAGCTTACTCACGACTGCCGTCGCTTGACCTGCACGGGCTGCGGCGTGTGCCAAAAGCTCGGCGTAAATATTATCGACTACAAAGCTAAGAATGGGGAGGTGGAGGCCTAATGAAGCTGCGCATGCAAATTACCAAGGACCCCGAAATTCGCTTTATTTCCCATTTGGAGTATGCTCGTACTATTAGCCGCGCCATCCGGCGGGCAAAGCTGCCCGCCGCTTATAGCGAGGGCTTTAATCCCCACTTAAAATTTAGCCTCGCCTCCGCCCTCGGCGTCGGCGTTGTCAGCTACACTGAATTCGTAGAGATCGAGCTGGCGGAGCCCATGGAGGTGGAGCCGGCAGCGAGAGCACTGGACGCGGCGTTGCCACGCGGTATCCGCGTGCTGGCCGCGGACGCGGTGGATACTCACCATGCGGCCCTGATGAGCCAGGCCGCAGGGGCTGGCTACCGGGTGACGCTGCCCTATAGTAAGGATATTAGCGAGGCGATAGCAGCCTTTAACGCAGCGCCGGCGCTGCTGTTTAAAAAGGCTGCGCCTAAGACCAAGGCCGGCTTTAAGGAAATCGACGTGAAGTTCTATATTCCTCAGGTGGCTGTGGCTCAGGATGAGGAAAAAACAGTCTTTACCTTTGACTGCAAAATCACTCCTACGGGCAGCATGAAGGCCGTGGATTTGTTGAACGCCTTAAATGAGCACTACAATTTAGAACTGCCTGTAGAAATGGCGGATATCGAGCGTTTAAATCTGTATCGCCTTAGTAAAAAGGGCAATAGAGTACCCATGCTGAACAGCGATGCTGTGAAGCTGGGATAGGGAGCAAAAACATCATCAAGAGCTTGTGTTGCAAGTATAGCAATGCAAGAAGCTGCCCTGGTTATCCCAAGAGGATGACCGAGGCAGCTTTTTTCTTGTTTTTTAGAGAAAAAGACGTTTTTGTCATAAAAAAGTCATAATTGTGCCTTACAATATCAGTAAAGCTATCAAAAGGAGGTAGGTTTTATGTCCTATCAAGTACGCCGTGTGGCTGGCTATATATTGGGCTTTATCCTCTTTTATGCTCCCTTGGCCTTGTTTCAGCGTGGCCTAAGCTATGTGCTGACAGGAAAATGGCAGGAGCTGACTATTCATAATTTATGCTTGCGCAAGCCTGTGGAGCATATTATTGATGGAGGCCTATTGCAGTTTACCTCTGTAAGCATGCTGAGCATGTTGCTTTTGCTTGTCGTGGCCTTTTTCTTCGGGCCCATTTTCTGTGGCAAGCTCTGTCCTGCCGGTGCTTTTACCGAGTATTTGAGCAAGCTGGTGCCGGAGCGCTTCAAGCTTGATTGGAGCAAGTATACGGAAATTGCGCCCATCCGTTATGGCATGCTGGCAGCCTTTATGGTGATGCCCTTGGTGGGCGGTGGCTTAGCCTGTGCCTATTGTAATTATTATCTTTTTGATTTATTGGCTAACTATGCAGTGCGTGGTTATTTTATTTCCTTGAGCTCCAGCTTACTGCTTACAGCTATTTTGTGGCTGGTTGTTTTTGGCCTCTTTACGAAAGGTGGCCGTGGTTATTGTAATTTCCTTTGTCCTGTTGGTGCGGTGCAAAATCTCGTGCATTTTTTTAGCAGCAAGCTACCCTTTGTGAGACGGATGCAGGTGGATAAGCAAAAATGCATTGGCTGCGGCAAATGCACTCGCGCTTGTCCTATGCAGGCAGTGAAGGTGCGTGAGAAAAAGGCTGAGATTTGCTTACATAATTGCATTATTTGCGGTCAATGTGCCCATAATTGCCCTGTAAAGGCTATTCATTACGGGAGGGATGGACATGAAAAATAAGCTTATAACCTTTCTTTTAGCTATGGGCATGCCCATCTCCGCTCTCTATGTGCAAGGGCCTGGCTGTACGGGTGTATGCGGCAGCTGTGGCTTTAATTGCACGCCCGGTGTTTTCACTTTGCTTTTGTTGGCTGGCAAGGTATGCTATCAGCGTGTGAAAGAGCAGGTGATGCAGCATGAATAAGAAATGGCTAATGCGCATTGTGCTGTTTTGTGCTATGCTGGGCCTGATGCTGGGCGCTGCCAAGCTGCGCATGGGCAGCGATAGCATGAGCGAGAGCATTGCTCTCGCGCCAGGTAAGGTTGTTACCTGTACGGTAGATTTGGACAAGGAAGGAGCACTAAAGCGTTTCTTAAACCCCAATGTGTATTCCCTTTCCCTGCGCTTACAGCCTGAGGCTAAGACGCAGCTGCGTGTGATAGGCAGCGGTATGGAGATGTACCTGTCCCAGGGTAGCAAGAAGGGCATTTGGACGGAGGTAACGCCCCAGAATGAGCTGCAGTATAGGTTTGGCAGGGGTAAAGGTAAGCACGGCCAAGGCAAGAATATGACTCATAATATTCCTCTCAATGTGGAATTAAGAGTGGACCGCGAGGCTGTGCAAAAGCGCAACGTGGCTGAAGGCTACTTGCAGTTTTATGATGACAAGGGCGAGTATGGTGAGATTATTATTAAGGTGATTAACTCTAGAGTTCAATAACAAATTTCTGCAAGAGGGCTTAAAGATTTGAAAAAATTGCTATTTTACGTTGTAGAATTCTAGGACATGCATTTTAAAAAGCAGCGCCAGAGCTTTGAGGGCTGGACGGCACAGATTATTCAGCACGAGATTGACCATTGCGATGGCATTATAATTTAAAAAAGCCCACAGAAAAGCCCTGCTTCTCTTGCGAGAGGCAGGGCTTAAGTTTACTTTATTAAAAAATTCTAATGTAGATTGTGAGAAAATGGAATTACCACAGTCCCATAAAGTGCTGCATCACAAGGCTCACCACAGTGATGCCTACCCAGCAGCAGAAGCCCATAACTATAGGCTTGCCACCAGTTTTAATCAGCTTCACGATATTAGTATTGAGGCCGATAGCGCACATGGAAAGCACGATGAAGAACTTACTCATGGTCTTCAAGGGATTAAAGGCTTCGATAGCCACGCCCATATTCAGAGCAATGGTGGTAATCAAGGAAGCCAGCACAAAATAGATAATGAAGAAGGGGAAAACACTCTTAATGCTATAGCTTTTGCCAGCGTCTCCGGCGCTATTCTTTGCATTCTTGGTAGTCAGATAAGCTAGCACCATAGTAATGGGGATAATTGCCAGGGTACGAGTAAGCTTAACAGTTACTGCTTTATCCAGGGTAGCAGAGCCCAGATTATGCATGGAATCCCAAGTAGCAGCACAAGCAGTTACAGAAGAAGTGTCATTAACAGCGGTACCAGCGAAAATGCCGAAGGCTTCACCGCTGCCGGTGGAAAAGCCCACCAGCATGCCCAAGGTGGGGAAAACAAGAGCAGCCACCATATTGAAGAAGAAGATGACGGAGATGGACTGAGCGACCTCTTCATCATCAGCCTTGATAACAGGGGCGGTAGCAGCAATAGCGGAGCCGCCGCAAATGGAGGAGCCCACGCCAACTAAAGTAGAAATTTTCGTAGGCATACCCATCCAGTGATGCATACCCCAAGCAATCAAAAGGGAAGTTGCAATAGTGCTAATAATAATGGGCAGGGACTGAACACCTGTCTGCAGCACAACAGTCAGGTTTAAGCCAAAGCCCAGCAGAATAACTGCATATTGCAAAATCTTTTTGGAAACATAGTTGATGCCACCCTGTAAATTAGTCTTATCTTTAATAAACAGGGTAACAATCATACCGGCGATTATGGCAAAAACAGGACCGCCAATAAGGGGAAACATTTTGCCGAGATACCAGCAGGGAGTGGAAATAACAAGGCAGAGCAGCAGGCCCTTCCAATTTTTTTCTATAAAGTTCATTTGCAAAACCTCTTTCTATCAAAACTAACAATTTATGATAACATATCTTTGGCTAACTAGCAATATTTTATGTAAAAATAATATCCTTTGCCCCTGTGATTCTTACAGCCACAGGAAATTATGTATACTTTGCGAAAAGAGAGCAAAATTGAGCAGAGTATGGTACAATTAAAATGATGTGTAAATACTAGCTTGATTCTATTATGATTCGAGGAGGAGAAGCTGATGGAATATAATAAAATTTCCCAGGAAATAATCGCCAAGCTGCAGACACTTGTAGGTGCACAGAATGTGCTGACCGAAGGCGAGCAAATGGAGATTTATGCTCACGACGAGGTTACTGACCCGGCTTATCATCATATGCCGGAGGCAGTAGTTTTTGCTGAGAATGCACAGCAGGTGGCTGCTGTAGTAAAGCTGGCCAACGAGCACCATTTTCCGGTAGTACCCCGTGGCGCAGGCACCGGCCTCGCTTGTGGTGCTGTGCCCGTATATGGTGGCGTAGTGCTGTCCTTGGAAAAGATGAATAAAATTTTAGAGATTAACGTGGATGCCATGTATGCCGTGGTGGAGCCCGGTGTGCGCACCTCTGATTTACAGGCTGCCGTTGAGGCACAGGGCGCCTTTTACGCTGGTGACCCCTGCAGCGGTGACTCCTGCTTTATCGGTGGCAACGTAGCTACCAATGCCGGTGGCAATCGCGCTGTCAAATATGGCACTACTCGTCATCAGGTTTACGCTGTGGAGGTGGTTAATCCCACCGGCAAGATTGTTAATCTCGGTGCACGCTTGCAGAAGCAAACCACTGGCTATTGCCTTGAGCAGCTGGTAATTGGCTCTGAGGGCACATTGGGCATTATCACTAAAATTACGGTGAAGCTGTTACCAATTCCTAAATATAGCATGGACCTCTTGGCTGTGTTCGAGTCTGCCGAGGACGCCATTGGTACCGTGAACAAGATTATCATGGGCGGTATTACCCCTACCTGCGTGGAATATATGGATAATATCACTATTAAATCCGTTGAAAGATACTTGGGTAGCAATCTGCAGGGCAGTGAAAAGGGTAATTACCTCATTGTAGAAGTGGAAGGCACCAGCGAGGATGATTTGGATGAAAAAGCCTGCACCTTGGACGAAATTTGCTCTGAAAATGGCGCTTCCGATGTGCTCGTAGCAGAGCATGCGAAGATTTGGCAGGCCCGTAAGGCCTTCGCCGAAGCAGTACGTGCAGAGAGCCTTATCGTTTGCAAGGAGGACGTAGTTTGCCCCGTAGACCAGGAGCCTGCCCTTTTGGCCGAGATTTTGCGTTTAGCTGAAAAATATCAGCTGGTAACCCGCATTGCCAGTCATGCCGGTGATGGCAATATCCATCTGAATATCCTGAAGATGCCTGAAGAGAGCTATGAGGATTGGGATGCCCGTGTGAAGGAAAATCAACAGGAGCTCTACGCCTTTATCTACGCTCATGGCGGTCGCTTAAGTGGTGAGCACGGCATTGGCTACAAGCGTAAACATTTGATGGAGGAATTCACCAATCCGGATGAGCTGGAAATGATGCGTGCAATTAAAAAGGCACTGGACCCCAATAATATTTTGAATCCTGGCAAGATTTTTGATGTGGAATAAGCCGCAAGGCAAATATAAAAGGGAAATGGGTGGAATAAGATGAAAGAAATTTATGATTTGGCAGCAGAGTATCATTCTGCGGGCAACAACTGTGTAGAATCCGTAGTAAAGGCCTGTAACAAGGGACTAAATCTGAACCTGCCTGATGCAGCTATTCGCATGATCAGCGGCATGGGCGGTGGCATTGGCCGTAGTGGCTGTGTATGTGGCGCTTTAAGTGGCTCCGCCATGATTATCAGCTCCTTGGTTGGTCGTCTTGACCCCAGCGAAAAGCATCAGACCGAGGTTTATAAATATACTCATGAATTTTATGAGCGTTTTTATAATCATTTTGGCTCTGCCTGCTGCTCTCAATTAAACAAGCTGTCCTTTGGTACCCCTGAATATCGCACCAAATGCATCAAGATTTCCGCTGAAGCAGCTGATATGGTGTCCGACTATATTATGGAAAAAGGTCTTTTAGAGTTCAAAAAATAAGTCTAGCAATATTAAAGCCCTGCTCCTCGTCAGAGAGGCAGGGCTTTTTTATCTATTAATACTTAGCTTCCATAGCTTTAATGATATCATAA
>JBJDXC010000080.1:6097-15505 GCA_051866475.1 Phascolarctobacterium sp. | reverse complement strand
AATGATGTTAATCCTGATTATGTGGTAGTGGGCGAAACCGACTCCTATAACTACAATATGATTATCAAAGCTGTACAGCTTGTTAACAAGGGGGCACGCCTGGTAGGTACTAATCCTGATATGACGGGACCCTCGGAGCTAGGCATAATCCCTGCCTGTCAGGCTCTTGTAGCACCCATTGCGCTGTCCACGGGCAAGACTCCATATTATGTGGGCAAGCCTAATCCCCTGATGATGCGCACAGGCTTAAAAATGCTCAACGTCCATTCTGCCGATGCGGTGATGATTGGCGATAGAATGGATACAGATATCGTGGCAGGTATGGAAAGCGGTCTCATGACCGCGCTAGTCTTAAGCGGTGTCACCAGCCTTGACAACATCAATGTCTTCTCTTATCGGCCCTCCATTATTCTCAATGGTGTGGGCGATATCGCAAGAAAATAAGAGATCTAAAAAACTTCGGCAGGACATGTATCACTATGTTGATTCTGCCGAAGCTTTGCTCTGACTAATATTTTGTAACAATCAATACTGTTTTTCTGCTCTGTCTCCCTCAGGAAAAAACAAGCTCCTTCTATTTATCCGCCCGCGGGACTAATATTCTGTTTATTCTCAATATACGATTGTGCTAAAAATTACTATTGACATTTACAACTATACTGTTTATACTATCTTCATAGACAAATTAAAGGCAAGGAAGCCAGACCACGGCGATTGTGGCCTGGCTTTTTATATTATAAGCTGCCATGTCTATCACAAATGTTCTTAAAGGAGCTGAGTCAAATGAGGGGTAAATTATTTAAAGCAATCACAGCTGCTGTATGTGCAGCAGGACTTATGTTAGCAGGCTGCGGTGGTGACAAAGCCAAAAGCGGTGGCGAAATGGTAAAAATCGGTGCCATTGCCGAGCTGACCGGTGCCAATGCTTCCTATGGTACGTCCATGATGCGTGGCTTTAAGCTGGCAGTTAAGGAAATCAATGCCGCCGGTGGCGTCAACGGCAAAAAGCTGCAATTAGTTGAAGCCGATACTAAAAGCGAGCCTGCTGAAGCAGCCAACGCTATGAGCAAGCTTATCAGCCAGGACAAGGTGCCCATGGTTACAGGTATCTTCACTAGTTCCTCCGCCATCGCTGCCTGCAATATCAGCGAGACCAACAAGGTTCCCTTCCTTGCTATTGGTGCTACCAATCCAGCAGTTACCTTGGGCAAGGATGGCAAAGTAAAGCCCAATACCTTTAGGGTTTGCTTCATCGATCCCTTCCAAGGTACTGTAGGTGCTAACTTCGTATTAAACGAGCTGAAGGCTAAAAAGGCTGCTATTTACGTAGATAACAGCAGCGACTATGCTAAGGGCTTAGCCGCTTTTTTCAAGCAAGCCTACACCGCTAAGGGTGGTAGCATTGTGTCTGAGGAAGCTTATCTGCAAAAGGACACCGATTTTAAAGCTGTTTTGACCAAAATTAAAGCTGCCGGTCCGGATGTGCTGTATGTTCCTGGCTATTACGAAGAGGTTGGCAAAATCGTAAAACAATCCCGTGAGCTGGGCATCAACTGCGCTATCGTTGGTGGCGATGGTTGGGATAGCCCCAAGCTGGCTGAGATTGCTGGTGCTGCTGCCTTGAACAATACCTTCTTTACCAATCACTATTCTCCTGATTCCGATTCTGCTGAGTCCAAAGCCTTTGTAGCTACCTTTGAAAAGGAATATCAACAAAAGCCTGATGCACCTGCAGTTTTAGGCTATGATGGCATTAAGCTTTTAGCAGATGCTATTAAACGTGCAGGCTCCGCTGATAGTGCTAAGGTGGCTGCTGCTCTAGCAGATACCAAATCCTTTAAGGCTGTAACTGGTGAAACCTCTTTAAACGACAAGCATGACGCAGTAAAAAGTGCTGTTATCATCGAGCTGAAGGATGGCAAGCAAGCTTATCGCGCTACTGTAAAGCCCTGATTCCCTCTCCTTCCGGATTTCTTCTCCCGTCCGGAAGCACACAAAAACCGCCTACCAAGCGCAAGGTAGGCGGTTTAATTTGCATTTTAGATAATGCCACATTCGTAATAAATATGTAAAATCGTCGGCATAGCACTGGACAAAAGGGAGTATATTGCTTATAATGAGTTAACCACTTGGATGTGAATAATTTTATGAAGAAAGGAGCTGATGCCTATATGCATAAGAAAATGACTGCTCAGGATTGGTCCAAGCGACCTACTCTGCAAGAGCTCAATCGCGAGATTGTAAAGCGTTCCCTGAGCAAATAAAGTATATCAAAGAAAACGGATGGCTGGGCTACTCACGACGCCTAGTCTTTTTTTATGCCCTTGGAAAGCTATAGAAGTAATTGTAGTTACTAAGATTAGGCTAAATGCCAGAGCTTGTAGATATTTCTCTTGCTGAGCCTGTAGCAGAAGTGTATAATGATGCTAAAACTAAAAATTAAAAAGTAAAACTACAACTACAGGAGTGTTTATTAATGTTACATATAGGCTGTCATTTATCATCCTCTAAAGGCTTTCTAGCCATGGGCAAAACAGCTCTGTCCATTGGCGCGGATACCTTTCAATTCTTTACTCGCAATCCTCGCGGGGGCAAGGCCAAGGCTGTGGATGCTGAGGATGCAAGGGCTTTACGTGAGCTCTGTGTAGAGCATAATTTTGCGCCTCTTTTGGCCCACGCGCCCTATACCATGAATCCCTGCGCTGCAGATGAGCAGCTTATGGAGTTCGCCCATATGGTTATGGAAGGGGACTTGGCTATGCTGGAATATGTGCCAGGAAACATGTATAATTTTCATCCTGGTAGTCATGTGAAGCAAGGTAGCGAAATAGGTATTACAAAAATCGCCGACATGCTTAACAGCGTGCTCTATAAGGAAATGCACACTACGGTGCTGCTGGAAACCATGGCTGGCAAGGGTAGCGAGGTGGGCCGCAGCTTTGAGGAGCTGGCCGCTATTCTGGACAAGGTGCAGCTCAACGAAAAGATGGGCGTGTGTCTCGACACTTGCCATGTTTTTGACGGTGGCTATGATATAGTCAATGATTTGGAGGGTGTTCTTGAACAGTTTGACAGAATTATAGGTCTAAAAAGACTGTGTGCCATTCATATTAACGACAGCAAGAATACCTTGGGCAGCCACAAGGATCGCCACGCCTGCATTGGTGAGGGTAATATTGGCCTTGCAGCTTTGTCCGCTGTGACCAATCATCCCCAATTGCGACTGCTACCCTTTTATCTAGAAACGCCCAATGAGCTGGACGGCTACGCTAAGGAAATCTCCCTTCTGCGCGGTTTGTATAAGTAGAGGCTACACTATGCTCAAAGGAATTATACTCATTGTCATGGCTGCAGCCTGCTGGGGATTGGGCGGCGTGGCCGGACAATATCTTTTTCAATATCATCAGGTGGACGCGGTGTGGCTGGTGATGGTGCGGCAAATTGTGGCTGGCGGGCTGTTTTTGCTTTATACTGCCACTGTGCTCAGGCAAAATATTTTCACCATCCTACGCCAGCATTTTTTAGGTCTGCTGTGCTTTTCCTTCGTGGGGATTCTGGGAGCACAGCTAGGCTTTTACTATACTATCTCCCTATGTAACGCAGCTACAGCCACAGTTTTGCAGTATAGTGCGCCTATTTGGGTTATGGTCTATATCAGCTACAAGCACCGTGCTTGGCCCGATGGACGGGAGCTGGTGGGCATTTGTGGTGCCTTGGTGGGTGTGTTTCTCATCGCTACCCATGGCAGCCTTACCAGCTTGGCCTTGTCTCCTGCAGCTATCATTATCGGTCTTTTGTCTGCTATTTCCTACGCTTTTTACAGCATTCAGCCTGTGGAGCTTTTAAAGCATTATCCTGCCACGGTCATTATCGGATGGGGACAGCTGCTGAGTGGCTTGTCACTGCTGGCAGTACGCAATCCTTTTGCTCCCGCAGGCAGCTGGAATATGCATGCTTATTTAGCCATGAGCTATCTCATCGTAGGCGCAACCATCGCCAGCTATGCTCTATATCTAGCGGGTCTCAAAATCGTAGGCTCCACCAAGGCCAGCCTCGTTTCCTGCGCCGAGCCCTTGGCTTCCATCATCGCGGTAGTCCTGCTTTTGGATACAAGGCTCGTGATGCCCGACTACATCGGTATGGCCTGCATCATCTTTACAGTACTGCTTTTATCCTTGCCTAAAAAATAAAGCGTCAAAATAAAAAAACTTCGGCAGAAACAACATCGCGATACATGTTCTGCCGAAGTTTTTTTATTTTTATAGCTCACCACAGTTTGCCAAAGTAGCTCTTGGCAGTCTCCTTGGCTTGCTTAACGATGTTCATATACTTTTCCTTGAGCTCGTCTAAGGTGGGAAAGTTCATCTTTAGCTTGCCGTCCTGCCATTCGCAGGGGATGCGCATGCGCAGACCGTTTTTGAAGACAAGGAAATTATCTGGCAAGGCTAGCCCCTTATCATCCCAAGCTAGTACGCCCTCAAGGCTATGGGGCACCTCAAAGCTGCGCCAAGCCTTAATAGTGGGCTTGAGAATGCGATATTCGCCCTCGAGGCCGGTAATCTGGGCACCTGTACCGGTTTTAAACTCTATGCGCACATCCCGCAGCACGCCTACGGTCTGCCCCGGAGGAAACTCCAGCTGCTCCAGATGTCCACAGCGCTCCTTGATAGCGCGCCATAGGCCTGGAGTTATAGTGAGCTTATTGATGCCCAGCTGGTATTCCGTAAGACTATTGAGCCTATTGCAGAGGCTAATATTAGCGCCCTCGTAAATACCCGTCAGCATGGCTGTGAACAAGAAGTCCTTATCGTTGGCGTTCATGCTGGCCGCACGATTATACAAATCAAAATTAATATTCTGCACTACGAAAAGCTCGTTGAAAAGCTTCAGCTGCAGGCTGCCATGCTCCACCAGCACATGCAAATGGTAATCCACTGCTTCCTGTAGCAGGTTAATAATAGTTTCCTTCTTTTCCTCCGCCGTACCCTCGGGCATGTTGCCTGTGAGTAGGCGCAGATGCTTGTGCACATAGGTAATAGCGGGCTCCTGCACTCTGATTTCGCGGATGGAATTGTGGAGCAGCTTGTCTAATTGGCTCATAAACTCCGCCTGATTAAAAAGATAGCGCAGCCTGAGCTTAAAAACGCTGTAGCCAAAGCTGGGCAGATTGATGGTGACGATAACCGAGGGTACGTCTAACACAAGCCCGGCTCGCTGCCAGTGCACCTCACGCAGCGCCAGCTGGTCCTTGTTAAGCCAGCGGGGAATATCCGAAACCTTGGCGCCGTGGGCCAGACTGGAGAGAAAATAATTAATTTTATTTTTTAGCCACAGCTCTAGCTTGTCCCTGCTAAAGACATTGGCTAAAAAGAGCAGAGTATTAAAGATAAATTTTACGCAAAAATAGAGCAGCTTGGGCAGCATCCACGCTAGCAGCGCAGAGATAGCGATAATACCCTCAGCGTTTTCTGTGCCTAAAAGCTCATTCATCCATGTAAAAAAACTCATACCAGCATCCTCCTGTGTAATATATTATACCAGAAAGTACTGCCCAAGATACAATAATTGTGATACAATAGAAGCAAATAAACTCATGCACGCAAGCTTTTATTATTAGGAGGCAAAAAAATGATTAACACTACAAGCTACACCGTCAACCTGTCATCCTACTCCATTGGTGCCGATGCCTACAAGCAAATTCCCCACGCAGCGCGCTTTTTAGGCAAAAAGGTGGCTGTCATCGGCGGTAAAACTGCTCTGTCCAAGGCTAAGGATGCCATCATCGAGGGCGTAGCAGACTCCGACATCAAAATTCTCGACTTCATTTGGTACGGCGGCGAATGCACCCATGAAAATAGCCATATGCTCATGGATTTACCGGCGGTGCAAGAGGCTGATATTCTTTTTGCTGTGGGCGGTGGTCGCGCCATCGACACCGTGAAATATGCAGCACACCTCATGGATAAGCCCCTCTTTACCTTCCCCACCGTGGGCTCCAACTGCGCTGCCTTTTCTGCTCAAGCCATTATGTACTATCCTGGTGGCAGCTACCGTGGCAATTTCCCCACCAAGCCCTGCAATCATTGCTTTATTAACTCCGCTATTATTGCCGACTCCCCCGAGCCCCTGTTCTGGGCCGGTATCGGTGATGCTCTGAGCAAGGAGTTCGAGGTTGTATTTGCTTCTCAGGACGACCAGCTCTTCCATACCACCCTACTGGGACAACAAATCAGCCGCGTGTGCACCGCACCCATTTTGGACAATGGCAAGAAGGCGCTGGATGATTTCCGTGCTCACCGCAATAGCTTCGAGCTGATTCAGGTTATTTTGGATATCATTATTTCCACGGGCCTAGCCTCTAATCTGACAACCACCGAGGATAATGCTTATTACTATAACAGTATGCTGGCTCACTGCGTATACTACGGCTCCACCGTTACCAAGAAGGGTCACAACCATCTCCACGGTGAGGTAGTGGCGCTGGGCACTCTGGTACAAGTAGCCTATGCAGGCGATATGGACATGGTGAAGCGTTTAATGGACTTCAACTATTCCATCGGTCTGCCCATCTGCTTTGACGATGTGGAAATCGAAGAGGATGAATTTGAAACCATGTACGAAAAATTCAAGACATCTGCAGGCTGGAAGCATAAGCCTAAATGCGTAAACAAGGAGCGCTTCTTCGAGGTGATGAAGGAGGTTAACGCTTTAGGTCGCGCTTATAAGGCTGAGAAGGCTAAGGCTTAAGTAGTCTAAATAGTCTATGCAAAAATATCGCAAAAAGCTGTTGACAGCGCTGCTTCTTTGTGGTAATATATATTCGTTGCTGATGCAGCAATAACGCGGTAGTGGCGGAACGGCAGACGCGCTAGCCTCAGGAGCTAGTGGGGGCAACCCCGTGGAGGTTCAAATCCTCTCTACCGCACCATATGTAAACTAAGACCTAAGAGCTCGCTCTTAGGTCTTTTTGTTATGCTTGGACTTGCAAAGTGGGCGTACTTATGTAAGAATATAACGTAGGAAATTTAGAAATTTTAAAATAAGGCGATTGCAAAGGAGTGAGAGCATGGAAGGACGGGAGCTGAAGGCGGCAGCGCTGGTGCTGGCGGGCTTTTTTGCCTTGGGAGCTGTGGCAGGTGGCTGCTATGCTCTTGTAAGCGCCAACAGCGTGAAGACTAATAAATATAATACGGCCCAGCTGACGCAAAATTTGCAGTATGCGGAGGTGAAGGCGGGACGGCTGCAGTGCATGGTGATGCTGGATAAGGCAGAGGTGTACAATCTGCCCTCCGGGCTCACGGGTAAGGTTATCGAGCGCATGTCCAAGGGTGTGCCTGTGGATTATCTGGAGACGGTGTCCAGTCAGGATAAGGATGATAGCTATGCTCTTACTACGGTTGAGCTCCAGTTCCAACGCTTTTGGGGACCGCGCCACATCATTCCTGAAGGGACAAAGGTGCAGATTTTGCGGGCTGATCGAGGCGATGGTGAGGTAAAGGGACGCGTGTATGTGGATGGGAAATATTATGACAAGGATTTCGACAGCCAATATTTACGTTTCCCCTACGTAGGACAGTGGAAGAAGATCGAGTTTCAAGGTAAGCCTGGCTATATGAAATACGATACCCTTTCTGAAAGTAAGCTAATGTGAGGTGGGCCATGAGCAAAAGAACACTGATGATAATTTTAGTTATCTTGGCCACTCTTGCAGGCTTTGTGATGGCCAATAATATTTTGGGAACTCGCATTCGCACTATTACAGTGCGGGATGGGGATGCTCTCTATGTGGAGCCCAGCGTGACTGCCATGAGCGCTACATCTTTGTTTAAAGTAGGCGAGGAGCTTTTGGTTATCGACAAGCTGGAGCTCAATAAGCCCACGGCTATCAAAATGCTCAAGCCCCTGCTCTTGGAGGACAAGGAGCACACTAAATACAAGCTGGAGCAGGGCGCAGTGTATAAAATCCATAATGCTCAGCTGGCTAAGCCCGGTGCGCCCTGCGTTGTGCAGGTGAAGACTACTAAGGGCTTGGTAGTAGAGCTAGAGGTGCCCAAGGAGGCAGCAGTGCCGGTGGACGAGGGCACGTGGCTAAAGCTGCGCAAAAAGGACGAGAAAAACGAAGTGTGGCTGCGCAGCAAGACACAGTGGTATTAGAGAACATTCGTTTCCATTGCGCTTTGCAAGGGACAAAAATCTACTATACTTGTAGTTATAGAATACACAGATTGCATATAAAAATCCCACATCAACTACTTTTGAGGTAGTGATGTGGGATTGTTGCGTTTTTAGAGCTTATCGCCGCTGGTGGCAATGACTTTTTCAGCAGCCTCGCCTAAATACCAGCGGATGACGGAAAAGAAGGGCAGGGAAACGCCCTCGTAATCGGGCACAAGGCAGGTCTGGGCCAGCATGTCCAGTACATCCTCTAGCTGGGCTCCCTGCTCCAGCTCGGCGGCAATATCGTCCTGGAGCTTTTGAATAACCGCCAGCCGCATGCGCATCAGGCGTGGCGCATTCAAATTGAGCTCTTTGATAGTGCGTTCAGCTTTGTTCCAGAGCTTGCGAGGGCAGGAGCTTTGGTCCACCAGCATTTTGCCGGAGTGTTCAACGTAGGCAAAAATACGCACCTTACCGGGGATTTTCAAGGGATTAAGGATGGTGGCGGTAATGGGCTTACCGCCCTTGGGCACGTCGCAGCTGCGGTCGTTCTTTTGCTTAGAGTAGCGCCACTGGGCGTCGGGCACGTAGGGCTGGCTACCACCGTGGCACACACCTAACAGGTTGTGCCAATCCAGGTGGTAGTTGTGGCCGTATTCCGTGGTCGCACTTTTAGGATAAAAGTGCTCCACTCTAAAATCGTCCACCTCGCCCTCCTCCTCCGCCAGCTTGATGCTGATTTCGCAGTAGGCGCACAGTCCGTGCTGGTCCTTTAAGATTTGCTGCTTTACCTCTTGGTAACTGCGGCGGGAGCGGCGGCGAAAATGCTCCCATGTCTCCCAGGGGTAGCGGGTGCGGTAGCGTTTGAGCCCTTCGGGCTCTTCCTTACATTTATACACACGTTTCATGAGCGCTGCCTCCGGAACTTGCGCATACGGATATCCATGTCCGCCCTGAGCAGGGCTGGCTCGTTGCCGTTGGACCAGGCGTCTAGCTGCTTGCGCAGGGCGAGCGCCTCTTGGCTATCCCATTTGTCCTCGCTGACAAGCGCTAAATAGCGCTTGAGGCTCTGGACAATGGGTAGGCGTTCGGAGCGCAGCGTGACGTTTTGGATATCCTGCAGAATCTGGGCGCTGGAAGCGCCCATGGCGAAGCTCACTCGGCGCACGCCCTCAAAGCTGCGTCCCCACACCAGGACCCGCACGCTGGCAGCGGGTACGCTGCTCAGCACCTGCGGGCTGTGGGTGGTGA
>JBJDXC010000080.1:0-5997 GCA_051866475.1 Phascolarctobacterium sp. | reverse complement strand
ACCCGCACGCTGGCAGCGGGTACGCTGCTCAGCACCTGCGGGCTGTGGGTGGTGACGATGAACTGCACCTTGGGGAAGGCGCGCTGCATATCAAGCAGCACTGTTTGCTGCCACAGGGGATGAAGATGCATATCGATTTCATCGATAAGCACCACGCCCGGGGTCTCTACCACAGCCTGCTCGCCTAATTGAGGATTAAGTCGCACCATGCGATATGCCAAATCCGCTACCATGCTTAAAATGCTGCGGAAGCCATCGCTTAAATCATCCACAACCA
Organism: Phascolarctobacterium sp.; assembly: GCA_051866475.1. GTDB lineage: Bacteria > Bacillota > Negativicutes > Acidaminococcales > Acidaminococcaceae > Phascolarctobacterium_A. The sequence goes on along the minus strand of JBJDXC010000080.1, from coordinate 5,720 downwards.
TTTCGCCCACATCGGGATGATTGATGACAAAGCAGCCTAAATCAAAATTATAATATAAATCGTGAAAGCCGGTGCTTTCAAGGCAGGCATCTATGGCCTGCTGTACAGCCTTTTTGATGAGCTTGGCATCATCATTGGCCTCGCTCATTAGTTTATCCATGACACTTTCGCTAAGATGCTTAAACCAGCGTCCGAAGGTGTTGTAGGAGCTGGAGGGCTCCAGACATTCCTTGTAGCCCACTGTGCGCTCCTCTAAGTCCTGCAGGCTGGACTCCATCAAACTGCTGTCGGACCACATGCGGGCGGTGCCGTAGTAGGCAAAGGCAGGCAGGATGGTTTTGGAATTTTCATTGAGAGCGGCGCACAAGCTATGGCCTCGTTGCAGCAAATCCTCCTCCAGCTCTTCCGTCAAAGCCGCGTCCTTAACTTTTTTACTACATGTGATGTGCTCGCCATGAACCTGTCCCTCGAGGGTAATTTCCACGGGATATTGATTGCACATGGCCTCGATGCGCTTGCCATCGGCTTTATAAACAGGTACCCTGCGCACATCCTTCTGGGAAATATGGCGACCCTCAACTGCAAAGCAACGCAAATAGGGCTCTAGAGCGATGGCTAGAGCATCAAAAATAGCAGTTTTGCCCTTGCCGTTTTCACCCACAATAACGGTCAACTTGGGCTCAAACTCAATCTCCAGCTCTTCGTAGCATCGAAAATTCTTCAATTGTAGCTTCTCAATCTGCATGGTTTCGCCTCCACTTTTGTATCCTTAGTAACATTATACCCCTAAATTAAGCTTTCTTTAAGTTTTTTTATGTCAAAAGAGAGGCAAATTTGGAAAAAAGGTGTTATAATAAGCAAGCTACCCTGTTAAATTGGAAATCCTGTTACTCAATATACACTAAAGGATGGTGCTTATGAATATATTTTTATTGCTTGCCATTGCTATGGCTTTGATTATTATTTTGCTGCGGCGTCATGTACCCATTGGCCCCTGTATGCTGGTGGGCGGTCTTTTTATCTGGGCTATGAAAACGCCCAGCCTGCACTATTTGTGGCAAGGTTTAGTTGAAACCATGACCATGAGCCGCACCTACGATATACTTTTTGCCCTTTATTTCGTCATGTGCTTGGAAATCGAATTGCGCACTAGTGGCGCTTTAGCAGGTATGGTACACGCCTTGCAGCGCATTTTTTCCAGCACCAAGGTTACCTTGGCCGTGATGCCTGCCTTTTTGGGGCTGCTGCCCTCCTTGGGCGGTGCTCGCTTTAGCGCGCCCATCGTAGAAGAGGCCAGCAAGGAGCTGCCCCTGACCCAGGAGCATCGTGCAGCCATCAATTTTTGGTTCCGTCACATTTTTGAGTTCTCCAGTCCCATTATTCCCGGCATGATCATGGCCTGCAATATCGCAGGCGTGTCCTACAGCGATTTTATTATGCATTTGTGCTGGTTGACGGTGCTGGCCTTTGCAGCGGGCTGGCTGGTTTTGATTACGCCTATTAAAACCGATGGCCTGACCAATTTCCAAGAGGATATGGAGCAGCTGGCGCAAAACACTCAGGATTTATGGCTTAGCCTATCTCCGGTGGTGCTGACCTTTGTGTTAGTGGTTTTCTTTAATTTGAATGCTTCCGTGGGCATGGCCGTGGTGACCGTGGGCTTGTTCTTGGTGCTGCACTTTACCAAGCGCTTTGTGAGCCTCAAAGAGATTGTTGTCGGCGCCTTGGACATGAAGATGTTCTTCAATGTCATTTGCATTTTATACTTTATCCAAATCCTTACCGTTACCAATGTGCTGAAGGAAATCGTGGTGGCCTTCCAAAGCTCGCCCCTGCCGGTGCCGGTGATTATTGCCTGCGTCAGCTTCATTATCGGCGTGCTGACGGGTATGAGCCAGGGTCATGTTGCTATTGTGATGCCCATTGTAGCAGCCATGGCTACGGGCAATTTGAATTTGGCAGGTGTGGCTATGGCCTTTGGCGTGGCGGGGCAAATGCTGACGCCCACCCATATGTGCTTAGTGGTCACGGTGGATTATTTTAAATCCAATTTCTTCAAAACCTTGCAGCCGGTGCTCTTAAGCGAGGTCATTATTTTGACCGTTTTCAGTGTTTATTCATATTTTACTTGGTAATCTGCAAGAAAGTCCTGCTTGAGGCAGGATTTTCTTTTTTTTTGCAGAATGTTATACATTGATTACTGTACATTGACTGAGGTTAGAATAAATATATTGCTAAAGGAGACTAGAACGATGGAAGTTACTAACAAAGCATTTAAGGCTTATGACGTACGTGGCGTATATCCCACAGAAGTGAATGAAGAAATGGCTTATCGTGTGGGCCGGATTTTTTCTGCTATGTTTGCTGCGGAAACGGTGGTAGTGGGTCACGATATCCGCTTGAGCGGCCCTGCTATTGTGGAAGCGTTGACTGAAGGTTTGCGCCATGGCGGCACCAAGGTTATTGATATTGGCCAATGTGGCACGGAAATGATTTATTTTGCTACTGCTCATTTAAAGGCGGACGGTGGCATTATGGTTACAGCCAGCCATAATCCTAAGGAATATAACGGCATGAAGCTGGTGCGCCGTGATGCTCGTCCCATCAGTGCGGATACGGGCCTGAAGGAAATCGGCGAAATGGTGGCTTCCTCTAACGATATGCCCCATCAGCTGGTCCCTGGCAAGACCTTGGGTGATGTAGAAAAGGTGGATATCGTGCCTGCTTATATCGAGCATCTGCTGAGCTATGTGGATCTTAAGGCTTTGAAGCCCATGAAGATTGTGGCCAACCCCGGTAATGGTGGCGCAGGCCCCATTTTGAAGGAGCTGGCTAAGCATTTGCCTTTTGAATTCGTCACCTTGAATGATACTCCCGATGGCACCTTCCCTAATGGTGTGCCCAATCCCTTGCTCATGCCTAATCGCGAGGCTACGGCCAAGGTAGTGCGTGAGACCGGTGCCGATTTGGGCATCGCCTGGGACGGCGACTTTGACCGTTGCTTCCTCTTTGATGAGAAGGCAGAATTCATCGAGGGCTATTATATCGTAGGCCTTCTGGCTGAGGTTTTCCTGCTGAAGGAGCCCGGTGCTAAGATTATGTTTGACCCGCGTCTCACTTGGAATACTGAGGATATCTTAAAGCGCGACGGCGGTGTGCCCGTGCGCTGCAAGAGCGGCCATGCCTTTATGAAGGAGTGCATGCGCAATAATGGGGTGCTCTACGGTGGCGAGATGAGTGCTCACCACTATTTCCGCGACTTCTCCTGCTGCGATAGTGGTATGATTCCTTGGCTGCTTGTTACTGAGCTCATTTGCCGCAGTGGCAAGACCTTGTCCGAGCTGGTGGGCGAGCGCGTAGCAATGTATCCCTGCAGCGGTGAAATCAATCGCAAGGTGGAGGATTCCGCAGCAGTTTTGGCAGAGCTGGGCAAGCGTTATGCGGACGGCGAGCAGGATCATCTGGACGGACTGAGCGTTGCCTATGACACCTGGCGCTTTAATGTGCGCGTATCCAATACTGAGCCCGTAATGCGTCTCAATGTAGAAACTAAGGGCGATAAGGAGCTCATGCAGGCGAAAACCGAAGAGCTTTTGGCTATTATCGGCGGTGAAGAAGCATAAGACTTGACTTAAAAGGGCGGCGGGCTTGAGCTTGCCGTCCCATCAAGATATAACGAGGTAAAAAGATGAATATTCTTGTTACAGGCGGAGCTGGCTACATCGGCTCCCATGTGGTGGAGGAGCTGCAAAAAAGCGGCTTTACGCCCATTGTGTATGATAATTTTTCCACTGGCCATGAGGAGGCCGTGCCCGAGGATGTACAGCTCATCGAGGGCGATATTCATGATGTGCGTTTTGCTAAGCATATTATGGAACAATTTAAAATTGACGCCGTAATTCATTTCGCTGCCTCAAGCCTTGTGGGCGAGTCCATGACTAATCCCAGCAAGTATTATTTTAATAATGTGGAGGGTAGTCTGCATCTATTAGAAGCTATGCGCGGTGCTGGCGTGGATCGCATTGTCTTTTCCTCCACCGCTGCTGTGTATGGTGAGCCGGAGAAAGTGCCCATTACTGAGGACAGTAAGCTCCAACCTACCAATGTCTATGGTCGCAGCAAGCTGATGATTGAAAAAATGCTGGCCGATTATGATATGGCCTATGATATGCGCTATGTGGCCCTGCGTTATTTTAATGCCGCCGGTGCTTCTCCGACCCGCGATATCGGCGAGGACCACAATCCTGAGAGTCATCTCATCCCCTTGATTTTGAAAACAGCCCAGGGCGTGCGCAAGCAGGTAGCTATTTTTGGTACCGATTATCCCACCGAGGACGGCACCTGCATCCGGGACTATATCCATGTCTGCGATTTGGCCAAGGCCCATGTGTTGGCGCTGCAGCATCTCTTGAAGGGCGGTGCCAGCCGTGTGTATAATCTGGGCAGCGAGAATGGCTTCAGCGTGCGCCAGATGATTGACTCTGCGAAAAAAATTACTGAGGTAGATTTTACTGTAGTTGAAGAAGCCCGCCGTGCCGGTGACCCGGCAGTGCTCATTGCTTCCTCTGAAAAAATCCGCACTGAATTGGGCTGGGTGCCCCAGCATAGCAGCGTGGACGAGGTTATTGCTACTGCCTGGAAATGGCATAAGGGTCATCCCCAGGGCTATAACGGCTAAAGCCTTGCTGAGGGCCATAGCCTTGGCGGTGTAAACTTTCCTTGACACGACCTAAACTCTTCAGTATAATATATCTCGGACGTATTTGAGCGTCCTCCACAATTTAAGAATGCGAGTGTGGCGGAACTGGCAGACGCACTAGACTTAGGATCTAGCGCCTTTCGGCGTGCAGGTTCGATTCCTGTCACTCGCACCAGCAAGCTCATCCATACCTCTTGCGGGGGTATGGATTTTTTTATGTTTAAGCTCATAAAAAATGTATAAAATTTATCCAAAAATCGGGGTGAAAGTATTGTGTGTAAAGAACTGTCGTGATATAATTAAAGAAAACTTTACATTACTAATTTTTAGTTGGGCTTTTAGCTCTAGTAATTGGGTTTTAGTTAGTAACGTAAAGGAAAGTTTACCCTGGGGAAGGAAGTGGCAATTTATGAAGGATATTGCTAAGATTATTGGAACGAGAATAAAGATGCTCAGATTTGCAAAACATATGCAGCAAACGGAGCTTGCTAAGCGTATGGGTATTAGCCAAACCCATATGAGCAATATAGAAAGTGGACGCAACAATGTAACAGTGGATAATCTCTACAAGCTGCACGAGATTTTAGAATGCCCCATGAGCAGCTTTTTTGTGGATATCGATGGCAAGGAAGAGACTAAGGATACCAAGGATGTATTTTCCTTGGAGGACTTGACCCAAGCCTTGATTCTCTTGAAAAAGCAATAAGCTCTATGAGCTTTTAAGCTGTAGATGATATATACATAGGGGATATTTGCTTTGTGTTTAGTGCTATTTTAATCGGTTGGGAAGCTGATTAGAATAGCACTTTTTGTTATATTGTTTACAGTATAAAGAAGTTTTGCGAGCTATGTTGAGAAATATTACAAAATTCTTGACAAAAAAAGCACATATTGTCATAATGTAAGCCAACAAGTTCGCCCCTTTCTGCCCTAGCAGATGGGGGCATTTTTATAGAGGAGGCAGAGGTATGGAGCAAATTTTATCAATTGTTGTACGTAACCAGCCCGGCGTTTTGATGCG
>JBJDXC010000079.1:0-16109 GCA_051866475.1 Phascolarctobacterium sp. | reverse complement strand
AGGTAATTGCTATGGCCAACCAAAAGGGTGGCGTAGGCAAAACGACTACAGCGGTAAATCTTGCTGCCTGCCTGGCTGCTTTGGGCCGCAAGGTGCTGTTGATAGACAGCGATCCCCAGGGCAATGCCACCAGCGGCTTTGGCTTTGATAAACGTGATATAAAGCAATGCATTTATGATGCGATTATTAATGATGTTCCCATGCAGGAGGTCATCAGACACACGGCCTATGATAGACTGGATATTGTCCCAGCTACCATCCAACTGGCGGGAGCAGAAATTGAGCTGGTGTCCTTGATGAATCGTGAAGGGCGCTTAAAGAACTCTCTAGAGAGGATCAAGCATAATTATGATTATGTTTTGATTGACTGCCCGCCATCTTTGGGACTTTTGACTATCAATGGCCTAACGGCGGCTAGCAGCGTGCTTATTCCTATCCAGTGTGAGTTTTATGCTCTGGAGGGCGTCACCATGCTCATGAATACCATTCAGCTGGTACAGCGCAACCTGAACCCGGCCCTGAAGCTGGAGGGCGTGCTCATGACCATGTATGACAGCCGTACCAATCTTTCTCAAGAGGTTGTAGAGGAGGTACAGAAGTATTTCAAGGCCAAGATGTATCAGACAATCATTCCTCGCAATGTGCGTTTAAGTGAGGCTCCCAGCCACGGACAGCCCGTTATTGATTACGATGCCAAGTCCAAGGGCGCTCAGGTGTATATGGAATTGGCAAACGAGGTATTGGAAGATGAGTAAGAGGGGTGGCTTAGGCAAGGGCCTGGGTGCTATTTTTGGCGAAAACACCAGTCCTGTTGAGGTGCCTAGTAAGGAAGTAAAAGAGAATAGGGAAGCCTTGGAGCTGGAGGTGGCCAAGATTAAGGCCAATCCCTACCAGCCTCGGCGCGTGTTTGACGAAGAGAAGCTGCAGGAGCTGGCTGCGTCTATTAAGGAGTTCGGTGTAGTGCAGCCCTTGGTGGTACGCCAAAAGGGTAGGGGCTATGAGCTGGTAGCAGGCGAGCGTCGCCTGCGGGCAGCAGCCTTGGCCGGTCTCACAACTGTGCCGGCTATTATCAAGGAATATGATGATATTAAAATGATGGAAATCGCGCTAGTGGAGAATATTCAGCGCCATGATTTAAACCCTATCGAAGAGGCGCAGGGACTGCGCCGTTTGATGGCGGAATGCAAGCTGACCCAGGAGCAGGCTGCAGAAAAGGTGGGGCGCAGTCGCGTGGCTGTGACCAATATTTTGCGCTTGTTGAATTTGCCGGAGGCTATCCAAAGCTTGATTATTGAGGATAAGTTAAATATGGGTCAGGCCAAGCAGCTTTTGGGTTTGCCGAAGCAGGAGCAGCAAATAGAAGTGGCCAAGGCCATTATGGAAAATGGCTGGAGCTCCCGTATGACTGAGCAGGTTGTGCGCCTCTTAAAAGAGGGCAAGCAGCTTAAAATTGTGCGTGAAATCGTAGAAGAGAAGGCGCCTAAGGCCAAGGAGAAGTCCGCCAAGCCCAAGCGTGTGCTCAGCGCCAATGACGTTTTCTGCCGCGATTTTGAGGAGCGGTTAGTGGAGCTTTTAGGCACCAAGGTTAAGGTACAGCCTAAGCCGGAGGAGGATGGACGCCAGGGCGGCACCATTCAAATCGAGTATTATTCTGCAGAGGATTTGGAGCGTATTTACGAAGTGCTGCAGCAGGGTCATGAGGATGAGCTGCCTGCTCCCCAGGCTATGCGACGTCTGCATGTGTAAGGGCCGTAAATGTGTTATGTATACATGGCTGATAGCTCTTGTAGTTTAGTAAAAAAAGTAATATAATGACCACATGGAAAAAGCTATGCAATGGTGCGTTACCAAGGCATAGCTTTTTATTTTAGGTTTATGATTGTTTGTATTAGCCTTCAAAAAGCTTCAAAAGGATGAACATGGTCTCGGCAAAGGTTAAGTAGCGAAACCAGACGCTGGGATAAACGTAGCCCTGAGCATCCACTATATATGTACCGAAAATACGGGCATGTATGGCTAGGCTTTCCATGGCAGCAATGATGAGCAGCAAAAAGCCGGGCGTCCAGGTAGCATCGTGGGCCATAAGCCAGATGCAATAAAGCAGATAGAGTATATCGCTGATAAAGTACATAATGAAGATGGAGGCGCTGCCATCAACTAAAATGACTTGCTTGCGTTCCGGATGCTTGCGTTTTTCTTCCAAAAGCTTGGCAAAGCCCTGAAGAAAAAAGTAGATACGTTGGGTATGGATAAAGTGAAACATGCGCATGCAAATAAAAAATAAGGGTAAAAAGTTCATATGAATACCTCGCTCTAGAATACATTTTATTATACACCATCTGCCTAGGTTCTGCCAATACTATACAGCTGCAATAAAGTATTCTTGAAAGAGAAAAAAGTCCATAAAATACGCACAGAAAAATGAAAATCATAAAAAATGTATCAATTTTCCCCTGTTGGCAGCAAGTATACATAAAACATGAAAAATATCGTTGACAAAAGTGTAGCATTGTAGCTATAATGGGTACCATAAGTTATTAGGATATGCGATTGAACGTAAGCCTGCTCCTAATAATGCTGCACTTACAAGGGAAAAGGAGAAATCAAAATGAAAAAATGGAAAAAAATCGCCACTGCGGCATTGGCTGCAATGGTATTCGCATCCGTACTGAGCGGCTGCGGTGGAGACAAAAAGAAAGCTGCTGACACTGGTAACACCATTAAGGTTGGTGCATCCTTCGAATTGACCGGCAACGTTGCTAACTATGGTAAATCCATCCTGAGCGGCTTCAAAATGGCTGCTGATGAAGCTAATAAGACCGGTATTAACGGCAAGAAGATTGAAGTTATCGAAAGCGATAACAAGTCCGAGCCTTCTGAGTCCGGTAACTCCATTACTAAATTAGTAACCCAGAACAAGGTTGTTGCTGTTGTTGGTCCTGCAACCAGCGGCTGCGTAGCAGCAGGTGCTCCTATCACCACTGCTAACAAGATTCCTCACATTGCGCCTTCTGCAACTGCACCTGGCATTACTGTTGACAATGGCAAGGTAAGAGAATTCATGTTCCGCGCTTGCTTCATCGACCCGTTCCAAGGCCAAGTTATGGCAACCTTTGCTAGCAACACTCTGAAGGTTAAGAACGTAGCTATCCTGTTCGACTCCTCCAGCGACTATTCTAAAGGCTTGGCTTCCGTATTCCAAAAGACCTTGGAAGGCAAGGGCGGCAAGATTGTTGCTAAAGAAGCTTTCCTGTCCAAGGACGTTGACTTCAAGGCTTCCTTGACCAAGATTAAAGCTACTAACCCGGAAGCAATTTATGTTCCCGGCTACTATGAAGAAGTTTCCAAGATTATTAAACAAGCTCGCGAAATCGGCATCACCGTTCCCATGATGGGCTCCGATGGTTGGGAAAGCCCCAAACTGGCTGAAATCGCTGGTAAAGATGCTCTGAAGGGCTGCTACTATGTATCTGCCTTCTCCGCACAGGATAAGGATCCTTCCGTACAAAAATTCATTGCTGACTACAAAGCTAAATATCAAAAAGATCCTGATATTTTCGCAATGCAAGGCTACAATGCAGGCTTAGTTCTGTTTGATGCAATTAAACGCGCTGGCACCACCGATGGCACTAAATTGGCTAAGGCTATTGCTGAAACCAAGGATCTGCCGGTTGCAAGCGGCAAGATGACCTTCGATGCTAACCATAACCCGATTATGCCGGCATTGATCATCAGCTTAGAAGGTGGCGTTCCGACTCTGAAAGAGAAGATCGCTCTGTAAGCTAAGCTTTAAGCTTTACAATTTCATAATGTAATTAGTTAGCGTTCCTAATCCACGGTTTATTTAGTAAGTTAAAAAGGGGCTTGGCTAAAATTACAAGCCCCACAATATATTATTATTTTTTGAGGGGGAATAAACCATGAAAAGATTAACTAAATTAATGTCAGTTTTGGCAGCAGGCGCATTATTTATGGGCGCTTTGACAGGCTGTGGCGGCTCCAAGGACGCTGGTAAAGCAGGCGATACCATTAAGGTTGGCGCTTTGCTGGAAATGACCGGCGGCAGTGCTTCCTTCGGTATTTCTTCTAAGAACGGTATTGACCTGGCTTTGAAGAAAATCAACGAAAAAGGCGTTTTGGGCGGCAAAAAGCTCTCCTTGGTTGTAGCTGATACCAAATCCGAGGCTTCTGAAGCAACCAATGGTATGCAAAAGCTGGTTTCTCAGGACAAGGTTGTTGCAGTTATCGGTCCTAACCAATCCTCCGCTGTTATCGCAGCAGGCGCAATCAACAACGGCTCTAAGGTTTTGGGCATCACTCCTATGGGTACCAACCCGGATGTAACTGTAGATCCGAAAACTAAGAAAACCAAAGAATACAACTTCCGTGCATGCTTCATTGACCCGTTCCAGGGCACTGTAATGGCAAACTATGCATTCAAAGAGCTGAAGGTTAAAAAAGCTGCTATCCTGGTAGATAATACCTCCGACTATGCTAAAGGCTTGACCCAATTCTTCAAAGAAAACTTTGTAAAACTGGGTGGCGAGGTTGTAGCTGAAGAAGCTTATCTGCAAAAGGATACCGACTTCAAAGCAACTCTGACTAAGATTAAAGCAGCTGCTCCTGACTTTATCTACATTCCTGGCTACTATCAAGAGGTTGGCCTGATTGTTAAACAAGCTCGTGAAATGGGCATCACCGTTACCATGGCCGGTGGCGATGGTTGGGATTCTGCAAAACTGCCGGAAATTGCTGGCAAGGCTGCTCTGAACAACACCATTTTCTCCAGCCTGTATTCTCCTGATGACGCATCCGATCTGAACAAGTCCTTCGTTGCTGAATACAAGAAAGCTTACAATGGTAACCCGGACGTATTCGCAGCTCTGGCTTATGACTCCACTCTGCTGGTAGCTAAAGCTATGGAAGATGCAAAATCCGCTGAACCCGCAAAGATCGCTGCTGCAATGGCTAAAATTGCTGGTTTCAAGGGTGTTTCCGGTGAAGTAACCTTCAACGAACAACATAACCCCATTAAGAGCGCAGTTATCATCGAGCACAAAGATGGCGTTCAAACCTTCAAAGCTAAAGTTAATCCCTGATAGGTAACACAAGTAGTCTTAACTAGTTCAACTCAACGAGGCTGTTGTTTTGTGTGACAACAGCCTCGTTTTATCAAGAAGCGTGTCCCGCTTAGGCAAATTTAAATCTCTAGGGAGGAAAAATTATGGAGTCCTTTATGCATCAGTTCTTTCAGCAGCTGATCAATGGTGTATCACTGGGTAGTATCTACGCATTGATTGCCTTAGGTTATACCATGATATACGGTATCATCAAGCTTATCAACTTCGCCCATGGTGATATCTATATGCTGGGTGCCTATTTTGGCTTCTACGCTACTACCACTTTAGGATTGCCCTTTATTCCGGCAATTATCTTTTCCATGGCCTGTGCTGCAATCGCAGGCATCATCATCGAGCGTATTGCATATCGCCCCATGCGTAATGCACCGCGTATCGCTATTTTAATCACTGCAATCGGCGTATCCTTCTTCCTGGAATACGGTATGATTTTATTAGTATCTCCGCAACCGCGTACCTTCCCGGCGGTGTTCAATGCTACCGTGTACAACATGGGTCCCCTGGTTGCTAACAGCCAACAGTTAGTTATCCTTTTGAGCTCCATTATTTTGATGGCAGTGCTCACTTACATCGTAAACAAAACCAAAGCCGGCAAGGCCATGCGTGCTGTATCCTTTGATGCTGATGCTGCTCGACTGATGGGCATCAACATTGACCGCGTAATTTCTACTACCTTTGCACTGGGCAGTGCACTGGCGGCAGCAGGCGGCGTGCTGGTTGGCGTTTACTATAACTCCATTGATCCGTTAATGGGTATGATGCCCGGCCTGAAGGCCTTCGTTGCTGCCGTACTTGGCGGTATCGGCATTATCCCTGGCGCTATGATTGGCGGCATCATTTTGGGTGTTGTAGAGGCCATGGTAAGTGGCTTCTTGTCCTCCACCTTCCGTGATGCAGCGGCTTTTGGTATTTTGATTTTAATTCTTCTCTATAAGCCCTCCGGCTTGTTAGGCAAGAATGTCCGTGAGAAAGTGTGAGGTGCTTGGTATGAATCCGATTAGAAAATTTGATTTAAAAGCCCTTATCGCTTCTGTTATTATCTTCGCAGTTGTTCAGGGTTTGATTTTAGGCGAAATAATCGGTCCCTTCTGGGAATTGAACATTATCCTGATCTGTATTAACATCATTTTGGCAGTGAGCCTGAACCTGATTAACGGCTATACAGGCCAATTCTCCATTGGTCACGCTGGTTTTATGGCGGTTGGTGCTTACACCGGCGCTATCATCACTGTTAAGCTGGGCCTGCCCTTTGAATTAGGTTTAGTTGTAGCAACTGTGTGCGCTGGTTTCCTGGGCTTCCTGATTGGTCTGCCTACCCTGCGCCTTGATGGTGACTATTTGGCTATCGCTACCTTGGGCTTAGGCGAAATCATCCGTATCTGCATTCTCAATATCGACTATGTGGGCGGTGCTTCCGGTCTGATGGGTATTCCCCGTATGACAACCTTCGCTTATACCTTCTGGATTATGACGGCTATCATCTTCTTTATTAAGAACTTTAAAAACTCCGCTCTGGGTCGTTGCTGCTTAGCTATTCGTGAAAACGAAATCGCTGCCGATACCATGGGCATTAATACTACTAAATATAAGGTAATGGCCTTTACTCTGGGTGCTTCCTTCGCAGGTACTGCAGGCTGCCTTTTCAGCCATTACTTCTTCCTGGCCCATCCCGCATCCTTCACCTTCATGCGCTCCTTTGATATCCTGACCATGGTAGTTTTGGGTGGTTTGGGCTCCATGACCGGCGCTATCACCGGTGCAACGCTTTTGACCTTCATTTCCGCTTACTTGTCCGACTATCCTGAATGGCGTATGGTCATCTATTCCGTAACCATGATCGTTTTGATGCTGCGTCGTCCCCAAGGCTTGTTTGGTAGTGAAGAGCTGAGCCGCAAGATGTTTAAGTTTGGAGGTAAGAACAATGGCAGAGCTGCTGAAGGTAGATAATGTTTCCATGATTTTCGGCGGTCTGCGCGCCGTATCCAACTTTTCCATGTATATCAACAAGGGAGAGCTGATTGGTCTTATCGGTCCTAACGGTGCAGGCAAAACTACCGCCTTTAATATGATTACCGGCGTATACACTCCTAGCGAGGGCGATGTTTATTTTGACGGCGTCAAGAGCAGTGGCAAAAAATCCTATCAAGTTACCCAGATGGGCATGGCTCGTACCTTCCAAAATATCCGCCTTTTCTCCGAGCTGAGCGTAATCGATAACGTAAAAATTGCCTATAATATGCACGTTACCTATAATTTAGTGGATGCTATTATTCGCGATAAGAAATATCTGAATGAAGAAGAATTCATTACCCAAAAGGCAATGGATTTGCTGAAGATTTTCCACTTGGAGGGAGAGGCTAACGAGGTAGCTAAAAACCTGCCCTATGGCAAGCAGCGCCGTCTGGAAATTGCCCGCGCACTGGCTACTGAGCCGAAGCTGCTCCTCTTGGACGAGCCTGCTGCCGGCATGAATCCTCAGGAAACCCACGAGCTGATGGAAATGATTCGTTGGATTCGGGATGAATTTGACCTTTCTATTCTACTCATTGAGCATGATATGAGCTTGGTTATGGGCGTGTGCGAGCGCATCTACGTACTGGAATATGGTATGAAGATTGCTGAGGGCACTCCTGATGAAATTAAACACAACAGTCGTGTAATTGAAGCATATCTGGGCGAGGAGGTTATCAACTAATGTTAAGAGTTGAAGATATTAATGTCTATTACGGCGCTATCCACGCCATTAAAGGCATCAGCCTCGATGTTCCCGATGGTGAAATTGTAGCGCTGATTGGTTCTAACGGTGCAGGCAAGTCCACAACCTTGCGCACCATTTCCGGCCTGATGAAGCCGAAGACCGGTAAAATTTTGTATGAAGGCAATGATATTGCCGGTGTACCTGCTCATAAAATCGTTGGCATGGGCCTGTGCCAGGTTCCCGAGGGCCGTCATGTTTTCGCTAATATGACCGTTCTGGAAAACCTGGAGTTGGGTGCTTATCTGCGTAAAGATAAAGAAGGCATTGCCAAGGATATGCAGGATGTTTTTGAAAAATTCCCCCGTCTGTTAGAGCGTAAGGATCAAATCGCCGGCACTCTGTCCGGTGGTGAGCAGCAAATGCTGGCTATGGGTCGCGCTTTGATGAGCCGTCCGAAATTATTACTCTTAGATGAGCCTTCTATGGGTCTTGCCCCCTTGCTGGTTAAGGAAATTTTTAATATAATAAAAGAAATCAATGCTGGCGGCACTACTATTCTTCTGGTAGAGCAAAACGCGAATATGGCATTGTCCATTGCTGATAAAGCATATGTTCTGGAAACCGGCCGTATTACCTTGAGCGGTACTGCCCAAGAGCTGGCAAGCAGCGAGGAAGTACGCAAGGCATATTTGGGCGGCTAACAAGAGGAGGTCATTTCATGTTAGTTAAGGATTTTATGACTAAAGACGTCGTTACCGTGCGCGAGGATCAATCCATGCTGGAAGCGCGTGAGGTGTTGCGCAGCAAAAAGCTGTACAGCCTGCCGGTAGTAGACGATATCTCCCGTGTACGCGGTATCATTACCGTGGATGATATTGGCAAGGCATCTCCCAGCGACAGCTCCACTCTGTCCCGCTATGAGGCCAATTATCTGCTTGGTCGTCTGAAGGTTAAGGACGTTATGAGCCGCACTGTGGTAACTGTGGATAGCGAAGATACTATTGAGTACGTTGCTTATAATCTGTACAAGTATAAAATTAATGCGCTGCCTGTTTTAGGCCGCGATGGCAAGCTCTGCGGCATTATTTCCCGTAGCGATATGTTCCGTTCCTTCGTAGAAATGATGGGTGTAAACCAAAGCTGCACCCGCTTTACTGTTGTTGCACCTGATAAGGTTGGCGTAGTTGCTGAAATCACCAGCATTATGAAGGAGGATGGCATTAACATCATTTCCTTGGCTACCTTGCAAACCGGTAACGGCACCGCTGAGATTACCATCCGTTGCCGTCTAAATAATAATGGCTTGGATATTATTGAGCAAATTCGCGAAGCTGGCTATGAAGTAACCGACATTATGTCCTTGGATGGTTTGGAATAATGCTATCGGGAGCTTCCGTGCATGTTGGTGACGTAGTAAAGATGAAAAAGGCTCATCCCTGTGGCAGTGATGAGTGGGAAATTACTCGCACCGGCATGGATTTTGGTATGAAATGCTGTGGCTGTGGTCATTTTGTGATGCTGGCCCGGCCTAAATTTGAAAAGGCTGCTAAAGCGATTGTCAAAAGCCTAGTGCAGCCTGAAAAATAATATTGTTTTCCCATATCTCCTTTCCCTAGAGATAAAGAAAACCGCTACGATGTTTGCAGGCGTCGTAGCGGTTTTTCGTTTGGCTTGAGGAGGCATTTTAAACCTATTCTATACTAAAAAAGTCGTTTTTAGGCTGCTATGGGCTGCAATATGTGCCAATCCGCGATTATCGTGAAAAAATTGCAAACTCCTCAAAAAATGACGATTTTTATTCAATTTGCTATTGTACTTTCCTGTGATTATGGTACAATCTAAGCAACAAATAATTGCGATGGCAAGGGGAGAGTGGGCATGAAGAAAGAGAAATATTTTCAGCTGAGCCGCACTGCGGTAGAAAAATTGGCGGAGGAATTTGGTACGCCGCTATTGGTACTTTCTTTAAAGGAAGTCAAGAAAAGCTATAACGTTTTACGTAAATACTTACCTAGAGTCAAGGTGCATTACGCTATTAAAGCCAATCCCCATCCGGAAATTCTGCGGGTGATGGCAGAGCTGGGCTCCTGCTTCGATGTAGCCTCCGATGGTGAGATTCATACTTTGCATGATATGGGTGTGGCAGGCTCTCGTATGATTTATGCCAATCCTGTAAAGTTGGGAGTGGGATTAGAGGCTTGTCGCCAGTGCGGTGTCAGCAAGATGACCTTTGACAGTGCTAGTGAAATAGAAAAGATTAAGAATAAATTACCCCATGCTACTGTGCTTTTGCGCTTGCGCATTGACAATTCCTCTGCTCATGTGGATTTGAATAAGAAATTTGGCGCTTCTAGGGAAAATGCTCTGGAGCTGATGCTGAAGGCTAAGGAGGCAGGCCTAGATATGGCCGGTATTGCCTTCCATGTAGGTAGCCAAACTGTAAGCTCCGATCCCTATCTGTATGCTATGGATATCGCTCGGGAGCTTTTTGAAGAGGCTGAAGCAGCAGGCCTGCATTTGCGCATTCTTGATATCGGCGGTGGCTTCCCCATTCCTGAGCCCAAGGTTAAGTTTAATTTACCGGAAATGCTCAGGCAAATAGCTGCACGTCTTGATGAAGACTTCCCTGAGACAGAAATCTGGGCGGAGCCGGGACGCTATATTTGCGGCACGGCGGTGAATTTGATTACCAGCGTGGTGGGTGTTACCGAGCGTGGTGGTCAGCCTTGGTATTTTTTGGATGAGGGTCTTTATGGTACCTTCTCCGGTGTGCTTTTTGATCAATGGGATTTTAAGCTGATTAGCTTTCGCGAGAGCGATGAAAAGGTGGCTGCTACTTTTGCAGGGCCTAGCTGCGATAGTCTCGACATCATGTTCCGCGGACGCATGACTGCTCCCTTAGAAGTAGGAGATTTGCTTCTGGTTCCCTCCTGTGGCGCTTATACTTCTGCATCCGCCACTACCTTTAACGGCTTTAGCAAGGCTCGTTTTGTAGTGTGGGAAAAGGTGCAGGATATTGCGGGTGCGGAGTGAGAACGCATAAATATAGAAAAAATTATGACGGTACAGCAATGTGCCGTCTTTTTGATTTATTAAGCTTTTTGTGAATAAATAAAACATTTCGGCTAAAATATAAGCATAGTGTGACCTTAACCGGAGTGTTTTGTTGTAAAAACAGGCGAAATAGTATATAATTTGACTAAATAACTGAGAAAGGAGAGAATAAAAATGATTGCTTTTTTAACCTGGATTATTCTTGCTGTAGCAGTGGGCTATTTTGCGAATGAGCGCGGTCGCAGTGGTATCGGTTGGGGTATTGCTGCTGCCTTTTTCAGCCCGCTTCTTTGCTTTATTATCCTTTTGGTTTTAAAGAATAATCGTAGATGAAGATTCGAGGGTGACAACCTCTTTTCAAAGATATATTTTTTCATCAGGAAATCATTGTAGTAATCCTACGATACAAGAAAAACTCTCCAACCTCCTATTGTTTTGTACAAAACTGTGATAAAATGATATAAAGTCTAATTCATGCGGAGGTAGGCCATGCGTTATCCAATCAGTATTCAAACGTTTGAAACTATTATAGATGGTAATTACGTTTATGTAGATAAAACAGATTTAGTATATAGCTTGGCAAGGGAGCATGTTTGCTTTCTTTCACGGCCTCGTCGCTTTGGCAAGTCTTTGCTGTTGAGCACCTTGGATGCCTATTTTTCGGGACGCAAGGAATTATTTCAAGGTTTGAAAATAGAAGCTTTGGAGGATAAATGGGACGTTTATCCTGTTTTTAGAATTGATTTTGCCAAGGGTCGCTTTGATGTTGAAGGTGGGTTAGAGCAGGTTTTAGAAGAATATGTAAGCAATTGGGAGTCTATCTACGGAAAGAGTGATATTTACACAACTTTAAGCAGCCGCTTTCAGTATGTGTTGGAGCAAGCAGCTGCCAAGACTGGTCATAAAGCTGTCGTGCTCATAGATGAATATGATAAGCCATTGCTGGATGTGCTCGAAGAGAAGCTTGAAGATATTAATCGTAGTATCCTTAAAGATTTTTACGGCACTTTTAAGGCTGCAGATGCTTGTTTACGTTTTGTACTATTGACTGGTGTGACTAAATTTAGCCAGATAACTGTATTCTCTGGGTTTAATCAACCTAATGATATAAGTATGGATAGTAAGTATGATGCAATTTGTGGTATCACAGAAACGGAGTTGCATACTGCTTTTGCTGAAGCAATTGTTCAGATGGCAGCCAGACTGGAATACACAGTGGATGAGATGAAGGCAGTGCTGAAAAAGCAGTATGATGGATATCATTTTTCTAATGTTTTGTTGGATGTCTATAATCCATTTAGTGTTATCAATGCTTTTAACAAAAATAGAATAGATAGCTACTGGTATAAATCGGGTACGCCAACATATTTGGTAAAGCTTTTAGAAGGGCATAAGGTAAATATGCAAAGACTGACTAGTAGAACCTATGAATCTCAGTATTTTGTAGATTATAGGGCTGACGCCGAGGAGCCTTTGGCAATGCTTTATCAGAGTGGTTATCTGACTATCAAAGGCTATGATAAGCGTTATGGTGAGTATACTTTGGATTATCCTAATGTTGAAGTAGCAAAGGGTTTTGTTACTTTGATGGCTAATAGCTATTTGAAGAAGGCAGAAAGTGAGGCATCCTTTTGGATTGTAAATTTAGATCGTATGTTACGTAGTGGTGCTTTAGATGACATGAGGGAGGCCTTTACCGCTTTTTTAGCGTCCATTCCTTATGAAGCTAATAAGGATGAGCGTGCCAAGGATTTTGAAACCCACTTCCAATACACATTCTATATTATTTTCCGTCTGCTATCGTGTTATGCTACTTTGATTGAAAAGCAAAATAGTAAGGGAAGGGCGGATATTATTGTTGAAAGCGATAATGATGTCTACATCTTTGAATTTAAGCTGGATGGCACTGCAGAAGAGGCATTAAAGCAAATAGAAGAAAAGCAATATGCTTTGCCTTATTTGAATGATAAGCGTTCAGTACATAAAATAGGAGTAAATGTTTCCAGTTCAACAAGAACTGTGGATGGTTGGTTGTTGGGGTAGTCAATTTTATAGAGTGTAATCCGCGCAGCTATGCAGTTCTGCGCGGATTTTTGATATAGTGGTATTCGTTTATACGAGAATTATGTGTTATATAATTTGTGCAAAACATATGCTTATGATATAATACTGAGATATAGTGGGATACTATGTATTCTTGGAGGCTATAAATGAGTTTTGCTAAGCAAGGTGTGGCCATGCCCTTGGTGGAGGCCATGCTGAAATATAAAAATGAGGATGTATATCCAATGCATACTCCGGGCCACAAGGGGGGCCGGGGTATGGCTAAGGCGCTGCGCCAAGAGCTTGGCGACAGCGTGCTTATGGATGTGTCGCTGATGAGTGAGCTGGACGATATCCATGAGCCTACGAGCTACATCAAGGAGGCACAGGCTTTAGCGGCGCGCACCTATGGCAGCGACGCCTGCTTCTGGTGCGTGAATGGCACTAGTCAGGCCATTCACGCCATGCTCATGACGGCGCTGCTGCCTGGTGAGCGCCTGCTTTTGCCACGCAACGCTCATCGGAGCGTTGCTGGCGGCCTTATCCTGGGCGGCATTGAGGCGGTGTATTTGCAGCCAGAGTATAGCGAAGAGTTCGGCATCATGCTGCAGGTTACACCTGCTGCAATAGAGGCCGCTCTCGCGATGGATAGCAGCATCAAAGCGGTGCTGTTGACTAGTCCTAACTACTACGGCGTAGCAGCAGATGTAAAAGCTATCGCCGAAATATGCCACGCTCATAGAGCTGTACTTTTGGTGGATGAGGCTCACGGGCCGCATTTGGGCTTTAGCGAGGCGTTGCCGCCTTCTGCTTTGCAGGGCGGCGCCGATGCCTGTGCCCAAAGTACTCACAAAATCCTAGGTGCGATGACCCAATGCAGTATGCTGCAAGTGCAGGGCGCGCGCCTAGACCTGCAGCGAGCCGCGGACGTGATGAGCATTCTTACCACGACCAGTCCAAACTACCTTTTGATGGCAAGTCTGGATGCGGCGCGCGCCCAGGTGCAAGCCCATGGCCGCCGGATGGCGGAGGCGGCAGTAGCCGCAGCGGGTAAGCTGCGGGCGTTGTGCCGCGCTCATGCAGGGCTCAAGGTTTTGGAGGAAGCGGACTGTGGTGGCTTACGCTTGGACAGCACTAAGGTGACGGTGAATTTTGCTAACTGGGGCTACACCGGCGTAGAGGTGGGCGAGGCGTTACGCCGAGCCCGTGTGGCAGTGGAGCTGGTGGATGCGCAGAATGTGCTGTTTTTGGTGACCTACGCTGATATTACTAGCGATTACGATGAGGCGTTGGCTCGCATAGATGCGGTGCTGAGCGAGCTGGAGCAGCACAAGCGGGAGCCGCTAAGGGCGGCGAGAGTGGGCGCTGTGCCTGTGACTAGCTCAGCGATGAAGCTCAGAGATGTGTTTTATGCAGCAAAGCGAGCTGTGAAGCTTGAAGATGCAGTGGGCTGCATCTGCGGGGAGCAGGTGAGCTTTTATCCGCCGGGGATTCCGGTGCTTTTGCCAGGGGAGGTTATTTCCCAGGCAATAGTGGATTACTGCGTAGCTATGAAGCAGCTAGGCCTGCCAGTGAGTGGGCCAGCAGATAGCTTGTTAAATAGTATTAGAGTTGTATAATGATTACGAAATTCGTAATAAGTAATCATCATAGTCGCAAGTAATTTTCTAGCGAGTCGCCAAATTGTGCAAGTGCCCCGCACGCAGCAGAATTTGTGCAGGGAGCTGTCCCCTTGGGGGCTTAACGCAAATTTCGTGGGGTTCAATTGGCCTCTGCGGGGTACTATTTGTCTCGCAGAACAATAAACGTTTTCGAACCCTTGAGGCCATTGTACCAAGCCACTCATTTGCTAAAAATCACAGCTCCTATGCTGATTACTCATTACTCAATTTCATATGTATTTACTACACAAGCGAAAAGTGGATACCTTTGAGAAATCACGATTTAACTGATATATAATCTGTTTGATTAGTATTTAATGATAAAGAGGAGCCTATTATGAAAGGTAAATTTATTACATTTGAAGGCGCTGACGGGGGCGGCAAGAGCACCCAGGTACAGCTGGCGACAGCGTGGCTGCGGGAGCAGGGCTACGAGGTTGTGACTACACGAGAGCCTGGCGGAACTGTTTTGGCAGAAAAGGTGCGAGAGTTGGTGTTGGACCCAGCTTTGCCCTTGAATAATGTTTCCCAAACCTTGTTGTATTTGGCTGCGCGCAGTGAGCATGTGGAAAAGGTGATTAGGCCAGCTATGGCTGCCGGTAAAATTGTGCTCTGCGACCGCTTTAGTGATTCCACCTTGGTTTATCAGGGTTTGTCCGCTGGCAAGAGTTTGGATGATCTGGCAGAGCTGCGTAGTCTGTGCCTCTTTGCAACCGAGGGCTTGGCGCCTGGTTTGACCATTGTTTTGGATGGTCGTCCTGAGGTGCTGGCTAAGAGAAGGGAGCAGCGGGGTGTGACGGACCGCTACGAGGAGCAGGGGCTAGATTTTCAGCATAAATTGCGTAATGGCTTTTTGACCTTGGCTAAGGCCGAGCCGGAGCGCATACAGGTTGTGAATGCTGAAAATGATGTGCAAGCTGTGGCTGAGGCAGTGCAAAAAGCTTTGGCAAAGCTCTTGCAAGAGGCAGAATAAATGTGGGATAATATTTTAGGACACGCAAAGCAAAAGGAGTTTTTAGAGCGCTATTTACAGGCTCAGGAAAGGCCCCATGCACTACTTTTTGTGGGCGCTGAGGGCTTGGGCAAAAAGCAGCTGGCTTTACACTTTGCTAAGGCACTTTTATGTGCTAGTCATACTGGCAGTGATAATTGCGAGGCCTGTCGTTTGATGAACCTTGAGGATGGTAACCTGAGTCATCCGGATTTCCTTCTGGTGCAGCGGGAGCAGGATGAAAAAACAGGTCGCTATAAGGATATTAGCAAGGAGCAGATTGTGGACTTAATCAGTAAGTCCGCTTTTGCGCCAGTTATGTCGGACACCAAAGTCTGCATTATTGAGGATGTGGATAGGATGTCCCTTGTGGCTGCCAATAGCTTTTTAAAGCTATTGGAGGAGCCGCCCGTGGGCTGGGTGATGGTGCTTTTGGCTACCGATGAAAATAAGCTGCTGTCGACCATCATGTCTAGAGTTGTATGTTTGCGTTTTCAGCCTGTGCCCACGGAGCAGGTGGTTGC
>JBJDXC010000078.1:0-3385 GCA_051866475.1 Phascolarctobacterium sp. | reverse complement strand
GTATAAGGTTGTGATGGAATGGAGCTTTGGTTTTCCGATTACCACACGGATGATGTGAAGCTGGATATAAAAATTGAAAAGCAATTATTTGGGGAGGACACGGATTTTCAACGGATTGACGTGTTCGACTCCAAGGAATTTGGTCGCTTTATCGCCTGCGATGGCACCATCGTCTTTTCTCAAAAGGACGAGTTTATTTACGACGAGATGATTGTCCATGTGCCTATGGCCGTACATCCCCATGTGAAAAAGGTGCTGGTTATCGGTGGTGGCGATGGCGGTGTAGCTCGTGAGCTGTCCCGCTATCCGGAGATTGAAGAAATCGATGTAGTTGAGACGGATCACGTGTTCATTGATGTGTGCCGTGACTTTTTCCCTGATAACGCCATTGGCCTAGACGATGCACGGGTAACGATTTTTAATGCCAATGGATTGCGCTTTTTGCGCTCCAAGGTCAATGAATATGATTTGATTATCAATGACGCTATCGATCCCTTGGGCCACGCGGCAGGCCTTTTTACCAAGGAATTTTATGGGAACTGCTTCCGTGCCCTTAAGGAGGACGGCATCATGGTATACCAGCATGGCAGTCCCTTCTACGATGAGGATGAGGAAACCTGTCGCGCCATGCACCGCAAGGCTAGCCACAGCTTCCCCATTAGCCGTGTGTATCAGGCGGCCATTCCTACCTGTCCTTCCGGCTATTGGCTCTTTGGCTTTGCCTCAAAAAAATACCATCCCCTGAAGGACTTCGACTCCGTAAAGTGGAAGGCTAGGGGCATCAAAACCTGGTATTATTCTGCTAATCTTCATAAGGGAGCCTTTATGCTGCCGAAATATGTGGAGGATATGCTAGAGGAAGAAGAAAAATAGGTACTTCTAATGTGTGCTGACAGATGTTCTGATTTAGTATATATAATAATTTCATGTAAATATGGATAGGAGATGAATAGTATGAGTAAATTATTAGTAATCGGCTGCGGTGGCGTTGCTGGCGTGGCTATCGCCAAATGCTGCCAAAACAGCGAGGTTTTCACGGAGCTGTGCATTGCTAGCCGCACCAAGTCTAAATGCGATGCTGTAGCAGAAAAGCTGCAGCCCACTACCACTACGAAAATCACCACTGCTAAGGTGGACGCAGATAATAAGGACGAGCTGGTTGCTTTAATTAAAGACTATCAGCCGGACGCTGTTTTGAATGTGGCTTTGCCCTATCAGGATTTGACGATTATGGATGCCTGCTTAGAGTGCAAGGTTGATTATATCGATACTGCTAACTATGAGCCGGAAAACATCGATGACCCCGCTTGGCGCGAGGTTTATGATAAGCGTTGCAAGGAGGAAGGCTTCTCTGCTTACTTCGACTACTCCTGGCAATGGGCTTACAAGGAAAAATTTGAGAAGGCTGGCATTATGGCCCTATTGGGCACCGGCTTCGACCCCGGCGTAACCAGCGTTTTCTCTGCCTATGCTCTGAAGCATTATTTTGACCAAATCGATACCATCGATATTCTGGACTGCAATGGCGGCGACCATGGCTATCCCTTTGCTACCAATTTCAATCCTGAAATCAATCTGCGCGAGGTTTCCGCACCTGGCTCCTATTGGGAAAATGGCAAATGGATTGAGATTCCTGCCATGTCCATTAAACGCGAATATAATTTCCCCGAAGTGGGCATGAAGGATATGTATCTTTTGCACCACGAGGAGATTGAATCCTTGGCTAAAAATATCCCCGGCGTGAAGCGCATTCGCTTCTTCATGACCTTCGGTCAAAGCTATCTGACTCATATGAAGTGCTTGGAAAATGTGGGCATGCTTTCCACTAAGCCCATGATGTATGAAGGCCATGAAATCGTTCCCATCCAATTCCTGAAGGCATTGCTGCCGGATCCTGCTTCCTTGGGCCCCCGCACTGTGGGCAAGACCAATATTGGCTGCATCTTCACCGGCACCAAGAACGGCGAAAAGAAAACCATCTTTATTTACAACGTTTGCGATCATCAAGAGTGCTATAAAGAGGTTGGCTCCCAAGCCATCAGCTACACCACCGGCGTGCCTGCGATGATTGGCACTGCACTCGTTATAACCAAGCAATGGCAGGGCAAGGGCGTCTTCAATGTGGAAGAGTTTGACCCCGATCCGTATATGGATATGCTGAACAAATTCGGCCTGCCCTGGGTTGTGGACGAGAATCCCGTTACCGTTGAGTGAGCAACATGAGTAACGAGAAAAATATGCCTGCTTACGTGGTGAACGCCGCTAAGGCGGACGCTAAGCTGCAGGCTTTACAAGCAAGAACATTGAAAGAAAAACAGGAGGCAGTGCTGAAGGCACTGCCTACTCCTTGTTATGTGGTGGACGAGGCTAGGCTCATCAAAAATTTGGAGCTGCTGCAAAGAGTGCAGCAGGAGGCGGACTGCCATATTCTGCTGGCCCAAAAGTGCTTCTCCATGTTCCGCCTTTATCCCCTCATGGGCGAGTATCTGGCGGGCACCACAGCCAGCGGCATTTACGAAGCACGCTTGGGCTACGAGGAAATGGGCAAGGAAAACCATGTTTTCGCACCTGCCTTTCGCACTGAGGACATGCAGGAGCTGGTGCAAATCTGCGACCACATTGTTTTCAACTCCATTGCTCAGCTGGAAAAGCACAGAAGCATTTGGCAGAACTCCAAGGCCAGCGTGGGCATTCGCATTAATCCTGAATGCTCTACTCAGGAGGCCGAGCATGCTATTTATGACCCCTGCGCTGTGGGCTCTCGCTTAGGCGTAACCTTGGCCATTTTCCCTGAGCAGCTGCCGGAGGGGGTGGAGGGCTTGCATTTCCATACTCTGTGCGAGCAAAACTCTGATGATTTAATCACCACCTTCAAGGCCTTTGAGAAGAAATTTGGCAAATTCTTTAGCCAATTAAAATGGCTCAATTTAGGCGGTGGACACCATATTACCCGCGCCGATTACGATGTAGAGGCGCTGATTGATTTAATAAAATATATTCGCAGCACCTATGGTGTTGAGGTTTATCTGGAGCCCGGCGAAGCCGTGGCGCTTAACGCAGGTTACTTGGTAACAGAAGTTTTGGATATTGTGCATAATGGTCTAGATGTTTTAATTTTGGACGCTTCTGCCGCCTGCCATATGCCCGATGTGCTGGAAATGCCCTATCGCCCGCCCCTACGGGATGGCTTTGATGCTAACGAGAAGGCTCACGCCTATCGCCTGTCCTCCATGACCTGCCTAGCTGGTGACGTGATTGGGGACTACAGCTTTGAGCGGGAAATAAATGTGGGCGATAAGCTGATTTTTGAAGATATGGCCATTTATTCCATGGTTAAAAATAATACCTTTAACGGCATGCCCCTGCCGGATATTGTGCTGCTGAA
>JBJDXC010000077.1:0-3386 GCA_051866475.1 Phascolarctobacterium sp. | reverse complement strand
AGGCTCAAAGGTATCCTTTACCTTTCCGTAGTTACCTCAAAGCCCTTGCCATCGGTAGTAACGGTCAGATTGCCGTGGTCGTAGGTAGTGAGCACCTTTGCTCCCAGGTGCTGCAGGCTGCCCACCACATTCTTGTTGGGATGGTTATAAATCTGCTTATTGCCACAGCTAATGATGGCATATTTGGGCTTTACCTTGCTGATAAATTTATAAATGGAGGAGGTCTTGCTGCCGTGATGGCCCACCTTGAGCACATCCGCCTTCAGCTTCGAGCCATACCTTTGCTGCAAATAATCCTCCACGGGAGCCTCCGCATCGCCGGTGAAAAGCATGGTGAATTTGCCATAATGCAGCATCATGACAATGCTGGTATTATTAAAGCGCTTTAAATCCTCCTTGCTTAAAAAGTCCCCCGGCGCCAACACATCCAGATAATATCCCTTGCCAAAATCCACTCTGTCCCCGGCCTTGAGCACCCGATTATGGTAGTGCCCCGCCCGCAGCTCCTTGTTGAGCCAATTGGACACAGCATTTTTCTCGTTAGGCATGGCATTATCATAAATATTGCTGACCTTATATTTACCGGCCAGCCATTGAGCATTGCCCAGATGATCCCCGTGATGATGGGTAATAATCACCGTGTTAATGCGGTCCACATTCTCGCGGACGCCGGCCTTGCCCAGGGCCATTTTGAGAGCAGTCCTGCCCCCGTAGCCCAGCTTATCCTTTTTATTATCGCCCACGTCAATCATGACCTTGCGCTTGCCGTCCTCCAGCAAAATGGCATCACCCTGACCTACATCCAGCATCGTGATGCGTAGCTTACCCTCGGGCATACCGCCACCATTAGACGAAGTCCCTATATTAACAAAGCTTTCCTGAGCAGAAACCTTCGTGAGCTGCTCCTGCACTGCCGAGCGCACCGTATCCTGATGAGGCTCATAGAACAGGTTATAGGCAAAGGTAGCGATAATGAAGGCCACCAGCATTTGGATAACTAGCTTGATTTTGCGCATGGATACCATCTCCACAAGGAATTACACGAGAACTAACTCACGCCCTTTTAAACAGCTTGCCCAGCACGGGAGACAGCAGGGATAGCACCGCTGCAACCAAAAAGAACAGGCACAGAGGACGGGTATAGAAAATATTGAAATTGCCGTCGCTCATAATCAGGGAGCCGACGAAATTTTGCTCCGCCATACCGCCCAGGATAATGCCGATGATAATGGCCGACATGGAGAAGCCTAATTTATTCAGGAAATAGCCCAAAAAGCCGCTGATGACCATCAAATACACATCATTGAGGGAATTATTGTAGGAATAGGTACCCACAAAGGTCATCATCACAATAATGGGCAGCAAAATATGTACGGGCACATTCACGACTTTAGTAAACAGACGAATGAGGCTAAAGCCCATGATGCCCATAATGATATTTGCCAATAAGAGGCCAATGAAAATAGCGTACACATCGGGAGCCTTTTCCACAAAGAGCAGTGGTCCGGGCTGGAGTCCCTGCACCATGAGGGCGCCCATCATAATGGCGGTAGCACCGTCGCCGGGAATGCCCAAAGTCAGCACGGGAATAAAGGCACCGCCGGACACAGCATTATTGCCCGCTTCGGAGGCACAAATGCCCTCGGGCTCGCCGTTACCGAAATTGCTGCCATGCTTGGACCAGCGCTTGGCTTGGTCATAGGAAACAAAGGAAGCAATATCGCCGCCGGTACCGGGCACGCAGCCAATAAAGGTGCCGATGAAGGAGGAGCGTACCAGCGTCATAAACACACGTTTAATATCCGCCATGGAGGGCAGCAAGCGGTCAATGACCATATGCTGCTCACTGCGCTCGTTATGATAATATTCTTCAATGCTGCCCAAAACCTGGGCAAAGGCAAAAACGCCGATCAAAATCGGAATAAAGGACACACCGCCCAAGAGATAGGTGGTGTCCAAGGTGAAGCGAATGGTGCCGGTCATGGCATCAATGCCCACGGTGGCCAAAAAGAGGCCGATGAGACCGCCCATAATGCCCTTCACCACGCTGCCACTGGAAACGCTGGTAATGATGCTCAGGCCAAAAATCGCCAGAGCAAAATATTCCGGCTTAGAAAATTGCAGCGCCACCTTGGCCAGCTGAGGCGCCAGTAAAATCAAGCAAATAGTACTGAACACACCGCCAAAGGTGCTGGCCAGCGTGGACAAGCCTAGAGCGCGACCCGGCTGGCGCAGCTTGGTGGCCATGGGATAGCCATCCAAGGTAGTGGCCACAGAGGCCGGGGTACCGGGAGTTTTTAATAAAATGGCACTGATGCTGCCGCCGTAAATAGCGCCACAGTAAATGCCGAGAAGCATCAGGATGCCGCCGATACCGTGGAAGGTAAAGGCCAAGGGGAAGAGCAGCGCCAAGCCCATATTAACGCTCAGGCCCGGCATGCAGCCGAAGGCAATGCCCACAAGAACGCCCATCACAAGACCCAGCAGGTTCAAGGGCACCATAATCATATTTAATGCGCTGATGATATCTGCCATGGTAAATTCCTCCTAGGATAAAAAGATGGACTGGGGCATTTTCGTATGCAGCAGCACCCCAAAAACAACGTAGATAAAGGCCAAGGTCAACACCGTGGTCAGTAAAATTCCCTTCTTATTGTGGTAGTCCATAAGCTTCATGGTAGCCACAATCAGCACCGCCGCCGCAGCATAGAAGCCTAGCAAATTGATTAATACGCAAAACACTACCACTAATCCCATCATAATATAGACCCGTTTGTTGGCCGTGGTTGTAAGATTTACCTTTTGCCCGGAAAGGTCCGCACGCTTCATAAAGGTAAAGGCCAGTAGCACCACTGCCGCCACCGCCAAGGCACAGCCCAAGCTAAAGGGCCAGAACCCCGGCCCGGGGCCGTTTTCCGTGAACTGCATGGGAAATGCTGCCGCAGCACTCATAATAAGGGCGCCTAGCACAATCCCCACAACACCCACAATATAATTACAAATGGTCATATTATTCATCATCATCAACTCCTTAAAAAGAGTTATAAGTTAGTTTGGAAATTCGGAACAATCAAGCATCATGCTCGCGGTAATTTTCTTAACGCAAATTTCGTGGGGTTCAATTGGCCTCTGCGGGGTACTATTTGTCTCGCAGAAAAATATACTGTTTCGAACCCTTGAGGCCATTGTACCAAGCCACTCATTTGCTAAAAATCACAGCTCACCTGCTGCTTACTTATTCCTCAATTTCAATCCTTCTTAATTTTTTGGCCCCACACGCTTAGCCGCCGCCATAATTGCTAAACGACCGTGCTCGAAGGTCAGACCACCTTGGAAGAAAACATTGTAGGGCTCGCGGCAGGGGCCGTCAGCGCTAAGCTCAATGG
>JBJDXC010000076.1:0-3405 GCA_051866475.1 Phascolarctobacterium sp. | reverse complement strand
ATTGGCGTGGAAATCCGCCTGCAAAGCGAAGAAATTTTTACCGCTATGCATCGCATATAGGAGGCCGCCATGCTGTATAATGTTCAGGATATTTTAGAGACCACGCGCATGATTACCGAAAATAATCTGGATGTGCGCACCATTACCATGGGCATTAGCCTGCGGGATTGCTGCCATCCGGAGCTGAAGGTGTGTGCGCAAAAGATTTATGATAAAATTTGTACTAAGGCTGAAAAGCTGGTGAAGACCGGCGAGGATATTGAGGTTGAGCTGGGCGTGCCCATTATCAATAAGCGCATTAGCGTAACCCCTATTTCCATGGTAGGCGAAAGCTGCCAATCCGCTGATTATGTGCCCCTGGCTATGGCTTTGGATAGAGCGGGCAAGCAGGTGGGCGTAAACTTTATCGGCGGCTTCAGCGCTTTGGTAGATAAAGGCTATACCAAGGGCGATCGCAATCTGATCGCTTCCATTCCTGAGGCTTTGGGCATGACCGATATTGTGTGCTCCTCCGTCAGCGTGGGCTCCACTAAATGCGGCATCAATATGGATGCAGTAAAGCAAATGGGCGAAGTAATCAAGGCTACTGCTGAGCGTACTGCGGACCAGGATGCTATTGGCTGCGCCAAGCTGGTTGTTTTCTGCAACGCTGTGCCCGATAATCCCTTTATGGCCGGTGCCTTTTTGGGCGTGACCGAGCCGGAAACCGTCATCAATGTGGGCGTTAGCGGCCCCGGCGTAGTAAAGCATGCGCTGGAGCAGGTTAAGGATGGCGACATCGGTACGGTGGCCGAGACCATCAAGAAAACCGCCTTTAAGATTACCCGCGTGGGCCAATTGGTAGCTCAGGAGGCTGCTCGCCGTCTGAATACTCAATTTGGCATTATCGACCTGTCCCTGGCTCCCACTCCCGCTGTGGGCGACTCCGTAGCCCATATTCTGGAAGAAATTGGCCTGGAAAGCTGCGGCGGTCCCGGTACTACGGCAACCCTTGCTTTGCTCAACGATGCAGTGAAAAAGGGCGGACTTATGGCGTCTAGCTATGTGGGCGGTCTGAGCGGTGCCTTCATCCCCGTCAGCGAGGACGCTGGCATGATTGCTGCGGTAGAGAACGGCAGCCTGAGCTTAGAAAAGCTGGAGGCTATGACCTGTGTATGCTCCGTAGGTCTGGATATGATTGCCATCCCCGGCGCAACCAGCGCCAGCACCATTTCCGCCATTATTGCGGATGAAGCTGCTATCGGCATGATTAATAATAAAACTACCGCTGTGCGCCTGATTCCCGTACCGGGTAAAACCGTGGGCGACAGAGTGGAGTTCGGCGGACTCTTGGGCTATGCTCCCATTATCGCTGTGAACCACTATAGCGCAGATAAATTTATTGCCCGCGGCGGCCGCATCCCGGCCCCGGTAAGGAGTCTGACTAACTAATGGCTCGTCCCTTAACGAAAGCACAAAAGCAAGTAATACTTGCCAAATTAGAGGAAACCTATAAGGATACGAAAACGGCGCTCCATTATAATTCACCCTTCGAGCTTCTTGTAGCGGTGATTTTGTCCGCTCAATGCACGGACGAGCGGGTGAATGTGATTACCAGCCGCATTTTTCCTCGCTTGAACACGCCGGAGAAAATGGGTGCGCTGACCCAGGAGGAGATGGAGGCGGAGATTAGGGACTGTGGTCTCTACCACGCCAAGGCCAAGAACCTTTTGGGAGCATGTCACATGCTGGTTGAGCGCTTCAACAGCACCATCCCCAGCGATATTCAAACTCTGATGGAGCTACCGGGCGTGGGCCAAAAGACGGCCAATGTGGTGGCTAGTATTATTTATAATGTGCCGGCCATTGCGGTGGATACCCATGTCTTTCGTGTGTCCCATCGGCTGGGCATGGCCAAGGGTGCGGACCCGTTGGCCACGGAAAAGGAGCTGCAGAAGGCTATTCCCATGGAAAAATGGAGCGATGCTCACCATTGGTTTATCTGGCATGGGCGCAAGATTTGCAAGGCACGCAAGCCACTGTGTAATCAGTGCGTGCTGCTGGAGGAGTGTCCCTTTAAGGAAAAAAATTTGGAGTAAGGGCTTTGCTTGTTTTATAATTTTGGATATTTTAAGAGTAGACATCATCTTGCGTGGGTGGTGTCTATTTTTATTTGCTGTGAGGGAGTCTCGTGAGCATTTTTTGTGTTATAATAATATACTAGAGAGGTGTAGGTAAATGCAAAATTTTACTTTTGATGGCCCCTTGGGGCCTATAGAGTGTTTGGTGGAGCCTAATCGCAGTGAGCGCAATGCGGTGCTGGTGATGGCTCACGGCTTTCGCGGCAGCCGCGAAAGCGGGGGCCGTGCTGCGGGGATTGCTTATCAATGTGCGGCTTACGCAAGTGTAGTGCGCTTTAATTTTACGGGTACGCGGATTTTGTCGCTGCAGGTGGCGGAGCTGCGCGCAGTGATTGCGGCGGTGCGGGAGCGCCAGCCGGGCTGCGCGGTGTACCTATTAGGGCGTAGCTTGGGCGGAGCGGCGTCCATTGTGACGGCGAGCCTGGAGCCGGAGCTGGCGCGTTTGATTTTGTGGGCTACGCCCAATAATCTCAGGGAGACCTTCCGTCATGTAATGACGGATGAGTATTATGAGCGTCTTGACGCCGGGGAAGCGCTGGAGTTTGATGATGAGCGCGGGCACTGTGTGCTGACGCCGGATTTTTTGACGGATTTTGATAAGTATGATTTGAGTGAGATTTTGCGTAGCTGGCGCGGCATTCCGGTGTTGCTTTTGCATTGCAAGGGGGACGAGACGGTGCTGGTGGAGCAGGCGCTCAGGAATAAGGAGTTGTTGGGCCATAAGGCGGAGCTGCGTTTGTGGGATGGGGGAGACCATTCCTTTACGGAGTATAGTGAAGAGGCTGGGGCGGTTATCGCAAACTGGTTAAGTGAATAAAGTTTATGGCGTGTAATAATAGTATTGCTCCGTTCGCAAGGAATTTCTTATCATAATCTAAAATTCCTAGCTCGCTTCACAATACTATTATTACGACTTTGGCAGTGGATTTTTTCATGATACCGTAGTTACAACTTTGGAAGTACAATTTGAAGTTTTAGGAGGATATTAGTTATGAAGAGAATTGTATTGATTTGTATGTTGCTGCTGTGCATGGTGGGGTTGGCCGCCTGCGGGACGGAGAAGAAGGAGAACGCAGTGAAGGCAGAGCCGGTCACGGCGGTGTTCCAGACTAGCATGGGCGATTTTGAGGTGAAGCTGGCTACGGATTATGCGCCGAAGACCAGTGAGAATTTTATTAAGCTGGCGAAGCAGGGCTTTTATGATGGACTGACCTTTCATCGTGTGATTGATAATTTTATGATTCAGGGCGGATGCCCCAAGGGCGATGGCACCGGTGGTCCTGGC
>JBJDXC010000075.1:0-3410 GCA_051866475.1 Phascolarctobacterium sp. | reverse complement strand
CAAGGGTAATAAGCAGGCCTGGGAGTGGGATTTGGCTATGGCCAAGGCCCGCAAGCTGCTGGATTGGCCGGAGCAGCTGCGCCTGGCTATCGACCCGATTAAAGCTACAGAGTATCGCACTCGCAAAAATAAGAGCGACGACGAGGCTTGCTCCATGTGTGGCGACTACTGCGCCGTGAAAATCGTGGGCCAATACTTAGAGGAGCATATGAGGAAGAAATAAGGCAATGATCTCAGTATTAAATGTTAAATGATGGTCGTTGTATGTTGTCGTATAAACTAGTCAAAAGTTCCTGAAAGTATTTAAAATAGTACTTTCAGGAACTTTTTTGGCCTTAATGAGGATAGTAAAACTCCTGAAATAATAAATGTGTCTAGATTGAAAAATAAAAAGAGATTTGGTATAATGATAAGCGTAGATGTGTATCCGAAATACTAATCTCGCTTTGTAAAAATGTCCCAATACCACAGAAAAGGAGTGTCATATATTGTGTTAAAAAAAATTATGGCAAGTGTGGCTGTTGCAACCCTTTGCTTGACTTTGACTGCTTGTAAAATGCCTTGGGCTGATGCTAAACAGGAAAAGTCAGCCACAGTTAGTACCACAACTACTTCTGGAACACCCGATGTAATTCCCACTAATTATGGTAAGGGATTGGCTGCTTATTCCTATTTAAATACTGTTGCCGTTACCGAGAATATGTCGGTTAAGGTTTATGTGGATGGTACTGCATCTATGGCTGGCTACACTAACAAAACTGCTCCCTCTGTCTATAAGGATATTGTTAAAAGCTTAGAGCCTTTATTCCATGCTAGATGGAAAAGCAATAAAATAGAGTTCGTGCGTTTTGGCGATGCATATGTGCCATTCAATGGTGAGGACTTTTTAAAGTTTGAAAAAGAGGACTTTTATCAGGATAAGGATACTCGCCTCGATAATGTGATTAAGGATACTGATAATCGAAACTTAAGCATTATTATTACCGATTTGTTCCAGACCAATCAGCATTATACCAGCCTGAGTAATGCTTTGGAGTCTAAATGCTTTGGCAACCAAGCCGATAGAGGCTTTGCCATCATTGGTGTGAAGAGCCAATTCAAGGGTAAGATTTACGATATAGCCAACCATGCACCGGTGGAGTATAGCTCTGAAGAGGGGAATGTTGGTTCCTATAGACCCTTGTATATGCTGGTTATTGGTAATGACGTAGATGTTAAGGTGTTTGCTTATGAGCTACAAAGAAAGTTTTCTGGCTTAAAGGTTAGCCTGTTTACGAATGAGTATGGTCATAACAATGCTTTGGCCCTAGGTGAAGATTTTGGTAAGACCAAGGGCGGCTTCCAAAATAAGGGCGATAAGGATGGTAAGGCAAAGGATGGCATTATCCATATTAAAGCTAAGTCCGGTGATAAGGTGAAGGATAAGCTGGTTTTAGTGGGTAAAAAATTACCGGTTGGCATCCCACATGATTACGATGTTGAAGTAATCAACTTGGAGAAGCTGACTAATGACAGTGGTCAGGGTATAATAGATAAAATTTTGAGCTTCTTCTTTGATGATAAGGCAACATATAAAAAGGTTGATAATAAGGATTTAGTTACTGGTACAGTAAACTTGTCCTATGACGGTGCAGACATTAAGTCTACAGTAGATTTATCTGTTGATGCTAAAAAGGATAACGAAGGTAAATATAAAGTTACTTTAGGCCTATTTACTTCTCGTGAAGATTATGTTAATAGCCAGAATGTCTTCGATGCTTGGAATTTTGATGAAAACAGAGTACCGGGCAGCGATGCTGAAATAGGACAAAAGACCCAGAGTATTTCTGCATTTACCAAGTTGGTTGCGGATAAGCATTATATGCAGGATAAGCCTGGTATGCGTAACATTGTATTCTATCTGGATATCGAATAATTATAAGTATAAAGGAGAGTGTTTATTATGGCAGCAATCATGGGTGCATTAGTTGGTGTTTGGTTGTTATTTTTCGCAGCGTGGGGCAATCTACATGATATTGTACCTCCCGGAAGAATGACCCAGGATAGTTATGCTTTACAGTACATGGTCGTTGGTGCCATTGTTTGTTTGGTAGGGGCTGTGGCAACTAGCATGTGGTTTAGTGCTGCACGTAATTATGGTGGACGTGGTAGCTTAGGGACAAAGTATCGTAGCTTAATGGCATTGCCTTTGGTAGTTGGTGGCGCTGGGATGGGTTACCTGATGTTCTTAGGTGCAGGGGATGCAGGCATCAACTACGTACTTACTCTTTTAGCTGGTCTTTTGGTTTACATTATTGCTGCTTGCTTGGGTACTCCTGCGGCAGGCAGAAAATATCCGCCGTTCGGTTGATAAGGGGAGCAGATAAAGATGAAATATTATTTGATTAGTATAGGTGGAACAGGTGCTAAATGTTTAGAGGCATTTGTACATATGAATGCTGCCGGATTGATGAAAAATCGTGGCGAAATTAAAATAATTTATGTGGACCCTGATGCTAGTAATGGTAATCTTGCCAAAACCAAGAATACGGTTGCTGCATACATTAATGCTTATAGAGGAGCATCCCAAGAAAATGACTTTTTCAAGAACCCCCTTTCTCCTGAGGAAGTAACATGGAATCCTGTACCGGATGGCTCTAATGCTAATTTGCTGACTATTTTTGACCGTCCCAATATGGACGTTAAAGCAGAGAACCTTGACTGCTTGTTCGATGTTTTGTTCTCTGAAGAGGAGCAGAATACTAGTCTTACAGAGGGCTTCCGCGCCCATCCTTCCATTGGTGCAGCCGTTATCGGTGCTAATATGAATATGGATGAGGATGGCTCTGTTTGGAAAAGCATGGTCAATGATATTGGCGAGCAGGAGGCAAGAATTTTCTTCTTTGGCTCTGTATTTGGCGGAACAGGTGCAGCTGGTTTCCCCAATATTGCCAAGATCATTAGAAAATATTTTAATGATAAAGCGGCCAATAATAATCCCGATAGTAAAAACATCAAGAAGGATGGCAGAATTAGAATGGCTGGCTGCTTGATGTTGCCTTATTTCACTTTCCCTAAGGCTTCTGAGGCGGATATGGTGGATCCTAACGATCCGACCAAGAGAATTATTGTTCCTGATTCTGGTAAGTTCTTGGCCAGCACCTATGCTGCTTTAAATTATTATGATACCAGCGATTTGGTAGGCGATGTGTTTGATGCTGTTTATCTGCTGGGTGACAAACAATTTGTTAATATTGATAAATATAAACCTGGTCGTGCCGATCAAAGGAACAAGGCTCATTTCTTAGAGATGTTAGCCGCTTTGGCTGCTTTAGAATTCTTCAATAAGGATAGCAAGGACAAGTACTTTGAAGAAGCTAAATGTTATATGCTGGCTATGTTGGGCAATGATTTTACTTGGAAGGACCTGC
>JBJDXC010000074.1:0-3412 GCA_051866475.1 Phascolarctobacterium sp. | reverse complement strand
GCTGTTTATGATGAATTTGATGGGAAGGGTGTAGCAGGTTTTATCCTTGCTACACTTATAGTATACTACACTCTAGTGGCAGAAAAAGGGCAAAGTATTGAACAATATGTGAACTCTTAAGATTTTTGATTTATATTCTAATATCCATAATTAATAGAACTGATGCTAGTATCGCAATTGTAAAGAAAAATTTACATAATACATAATAATAGGGGCTTGTGTATCGTTTGTTACACTAATGGGAGCCAATGTAAATTTGTCCTCCTGGAGTAAAATTTTTTTAGAAAATACTGTCCATATATAAAGGACAAAAGCTCTTACTGTCTTCTTTGTTTGTACTATCTAAAAATACAAAAGGCTAGAATAGCTAAAAATGTCCACAATAATATTGTAAAGCTTGTGCAGAAAAGTGGTGAACATTCTGAAAAAGCTAGGTAAATGTTACACTGCTGAAGCACTTGCAAGACTAGTCGGAGCATGGTATAATCGGAACATCAAATTGCTGCACATCTTTAGGGCAGCGGGAGAAGAGAGGGAAACTCATTATGAAAATGAAGAAGCTGTTATCTGTATTATTAGCCTCTGCTGTAATGATTGGTGCAATGACCGGTTGCGGCGGCGACAAGAAAAAGGACGAAAAGAAGGCTGCTGGCGATACCATTAAAGTGGGCGTATTCCTGCCCTTGACCGGCGACAACGCTGCCGGCGGCGAATTAGAGCTGCGCGGCATTAAATTGGCCAACAAATTGCATCCCGAAGTATTGGGCAAAAAGGTGCAATTGATCGTTGCCGATAACAAATCTGATAAAGCTGAAGCTGCTTCCGTTGCAGCTCGTTTGATTGAAAAGGATAAGGTTTGCACCATTTTAGGTACCTATGGCTCCTCCTTGGCTATGGCTGCAGGCAATATCGTTAAAGAAGCAAAGGTTCCGGCCATCGGCACCAGCTGCACCAACCCGCAGGTAACCGCTAACAACGATTACTATTTCCGTGCATGCTTCATCGACCCCTTCCAGGGCACTGTAATGGCTAACTACGCTTTCAAGCAAGGCGCTAAAAAGGTTGCCATCGTGCAAGAGGTATCCAACGACTACTCCGTAGGTCTGGCTAAATTCTTCGTAGAAGCCTTCCAAAAGCTGACCAACGACAAGAACTGCATCATCGACGTTGCTAACTATCAAACCGGTGACAAGGACTTCACCGCTGTATTGACTAACCTGAAGGCTAAGAACCCGGACGCAGTATTTGCTCCTGGTAACTTCACCGAATCCGCTCTGCTGGTTAAACAAGCTCGTCAACTGGGCATCAAGGCTCCGTTCATGGGCGGCGACACCTGGGAAACCCAAGAATTCATCGACGTTGGTGGCAAGGATGTTGAAGGCTGCGTACTGAGCACCGCATTCGACCGTGAAAAAGCTTCCACCGAAGAAGCTAAGAAGTTCTTGAAGGCTTACACCGACGAGTACAAGGGCGAGCCCTCCGCTCTGTCCGCTCTGGGCTATGACTCCTACCTGATCGCTATCGACGCTATTAAACGCGCTGGCGGCACCGACTCCAAGAAGATTCGTGATGCTATCGCTACCACTAAGGATCTGGAGGCTGTAACCGGCAAGACCACCTTGGATAAGAACGGCGACGCTATTAAAGCAGCTGTTATTAAGGTTGTTAAAGACGGCAAATTCAAATACTTGGATTTCGTAGACGTTAAATAAGTAAGGACCTTAAAGATGCTCCCGCTTCCGTCCGTGGAGGTGGGAGCATTAGTTTTAGATTTTTTCTGGTGGTGAAGAAATGGATTTTTTGACTCAATTCTTTCAGGTTATCGCCAACATGTCCGCCGCAAGCTTAGCTCAGCATATTGTGAATGGTATTTCCTTAGGCAGTCTGTACGCCTTGATTGCCATTGGTTATACCATGGTGTATGGCATTTTGCTGATGATTAACTTTGCCCATGCGGATATTGTTATGATGGCCTGCTATTTTGCTTTCTTTGGTATCACGGTCTTCCACATACCCTGGTACCTGACCTTTATTTTGGTCATCATCGCCACGGCGCTGTTGGGCGTTGTTATCGAGCGCACCGCCTATCGTCCCCTGCGTGATGCACCGAAAAACTCCGTGCTGATTTCCGCAATCGGCGCTTCCTTCCTTTTGGAAAATCTGGCCAACTATCTCTTCAGCGGTCGTCCCCTGCGCTTCCCGGATATCCCGCTTTTAAGCCAGACCATCGGCATTGGCAGCGTACAAATTCAGGCTATTTGCTTGGTAATTCCCGTGATTACCTTCATCAGCTTAATCGTGCTGCTGCACATCGTTAACCACACCAAAACAGGTATGGCCATGCGTGCCGTATCCAAGGACTACGAAATTGCCCGCGTGATGGGCGTAAATATTGATAGAGTAATTTCCATTACATTTATCATCGGCAGCTCCCTGGCAGCCATTGGCGCCTTCATGTGGGGCGTGCGCTATCCTGGCATTACCCCGCTGTTGGGCGTTATGCCAGGCCTGAAATGCTTTATCGCAGCCGTTATCGGCGGCATCGGCAATATTAAGGGCGCTGTAATCGGCGGCTTCATCCTGGGCTTGGGCGAGGTTTTAATCGTGGCCTTCTTCCCGCAGCTGTCCGGCTATCGCGATGCCTTTGCGTTCATCGTTTTGATTATCATTCTGTTCTACAAGCCCACTGGTCTATTGGGTGAAAAAACTACGGAGAAGGTGTAAGCATGAGTAAAAGAAATATGATACTGACCGTAGTTGGCCTGGTAGTGCTCTTTGCTGGTGCTTGCTACGCGCAGTTTGAACTGGACTCCTATTTGCGCAGAATTATTAACCTGTGCTTGATTTATGCCATTATCGGCCTTTCCATGAATTTGACCAACGGCTTCGCCGGTCAGTTCAGCTTGGGTCAGGCCGGCTTTATGGCCCTGGGTGCTTATGTAGTAGGCGTGTTCACCGTGCCGGTGGAGCTCCGCGCTAACGTTTTCTACGCCGTGCCCATGAATCCCTTGATTGCCGATATTCAATTGCCCCTGTGGCTAGCCTTGATTGTGGGCGGACTTTTGGCTGCCTTGGTGGCCTTCTTAATTGGTACGCCGGTGCTGCGCCTGAGAGGCGACTATCTAGCCATTGCTACCCTGGGCTTTTCTGAGATTATCCGCATTGTGATTACCAATGCCCAAAGCTTCACTAATGGCGCTCTGGGTATCAAGGATATCCCCACTATCAACGACGTGCGCTATATCTTTTTAGCCACGGCTATTATCTTCGTTTTTGTAACCTGCCTGATTAACTCCTCCTACGGTCGTGCCTTCAAGGCTATCCGTGAGGACGAAATCGCGGCTGAGGCTATGGGCGTGGGCCTGTTCCACCATAAATGCATGGCCTTCATGCTGAGCGCCTTCTTCGCCGG
>JBJDXC010000073.1:0-16353 GCA_051866475.1 Phascolarctobacterium sp. | reverse complement strand
AGCTTAAATTATTTGCCGAAATATCTCTTCAGCAGGCCAGCAAATGCTTTGCCATGGCGAGCTTCGTCGCGGCCCATTTCGTGAACGGTGTCATGGATAGCATCCAGACCCAGAGCCTTCGCACGAGCAGCCAGATCGTTCTTGCCAGCGGTTGCACCGTTTTCAGCTTCTACACGCATAGCCAGGTTCTTTTCAGTGGAGTCGGTAACAACTTCGCCCAGCAGCTCTGCGAATTTAGCAGCATGCTCAGCTTCTTCATAAGCAGCTTTTTCCCAGTACAGGCCGATTTCCGGATAGCCTTCGCGATGAGCAACGCGAGCCATAGCCAGGTACATACCAACCTCGGAGCATTCGCCGTTGAAGTTAGCGCGCAGGTCAGCTTTAATATCTTCAGGAACGTCAGAAGCGATGCCTACAACATGCTCGCAAGCCCAGGTCATTTCACCCTTCATTTCGGTGAATTTGCTAGCAGGAGCCTTGCATTGGGGGCATGCAGCCGGAGCAGCTTCGCCTTCATAAACGTAACCACATACTTGACAAACGAATTTTTTCATTGTAATTCCCTCCAAATTATATATTTATTATTAATAAGTATCTTCAGTGCTTGCATTAAGCACCACCTTGACACTCATATAATACCATAACCTAGTGAACTTGTCAATAATTATTCTTTATTACAGATTTTTCTGAGTAAGACCTAAAAAGCTTGCTGTCCATTGGTTATCTTTAAACGAGGCTAGCACAGCTTTTATAAGAAGCCCACAGCTTAATTTTAGCATAATAGGCAGATTATGCAAGGGAAAAGCAGGCAGGAATTATGAATTTTGTGTTAAAAAGCTTGTAAAATCTTCCCGAAAAGAGGATAATTATAATGTACGACTATTTTCAGAATTAAGGCGGATTGTATGAGCGAAGAGCAACAGAATTCTAATACTAATAATAGCAAATTTTTAAAGGGTACCATGATTTTGACCATCTCCAGCATTATCGTCAAGGTCATCGGCTCCCTGAACTGGATTATCCTGTCCCGCGTGCTGGGGGGCGAGGGCATTGGCCTTTACCAGATGGGCTTCCCTATTTACTTAATGGCTATCACTGTTTCCTCAGCCGGTGTGCCGGTGGCCATTTCCATCATTACCTCGGAAAAGCTGGCCAATAAGGATTATCGTGGTGCCAAGCGCGTCTTTAATGTGTCTCTAAGGCTGCTTTTACTTTCGGGACTACTATTCTCCTCAGCCCTTTTCTTTGGCGCTGATTTTCTCATTAATCAGCATATTATTCGTGACTCCAGAGCTTACTATTCCATTATTGCTCTGGCGCCGGCGGTATTCTTTGTCACCTTCCTAGCTAGCTTCCGTGGCTATTTGCAGGGCTGGCAAATTATGACGCCTACGGCTACCAGCGAGGTTGTGGAGCAGCTGGTGCGCGTTATTACTATGCTGGTTTTTGCGGATTTGTTTATGCCCTATGGCTTAGCCTACGCAGCTGGTGGTGCCAGCATGGGTGCGGGCGCAGGTGCCTTTTGCGCGCTTTTGGTACTCATGTGGTTCTATCGTCGCCTTAAGAAGCGCTTGCATGCAGAAATTGAGGCTCAGGATGACAGCATTCCTCAGGAGAGCGCAAGCCATATTATCAAACGTTTGCTGAAGCTGGCGTTGCCTGTATCCTTGACCAGCTTGATGCTGCCCATCGGTGCTAATCTGGACCTTTTGATCGTGCCCCAACGCTTGGAGGTAGCGGGCTTTGATGTGCGCCATGCTACGGAGCTTTTTGGCTATCTGACCGGTATGGCTGTGCCCTTGGTCAACCTAGCTACGATTTTTACAGCGGCCATGACCATCAGCCTTGTGCCCTCTATTTCTGAGTCTAGAGCCTTGGAACAGTTTGCTGCTATCAGGGATAAAATTCGGCTGGCCTTTCGCGTGGCCATGATCATTACCTTCCCCTGCTTTATGGGCCTGTTTTTCTTAGCTGAAAAGGTTGCTGCTTTGATTTACAATGCTCCAGGAGCTGCAGGCGCCATTCAGACTATGAGCGTGGGCATTCTCTTTTTAGGTATGCACCAAATAAGCACGGGCATTCTGCAGGGACTGGGTAAAACAGCTATCCCGGTGCTGAATATGATTTTGGCTTGCGTGGTTAAGGTTGTCATGAGCTGGTGGCTCACAGCGATACCCTATTTGGGCATTAAGGGCGCATCTATGGCCACTGTGGCTGACTTTGCGGTAGCTGCCATTATCAATATGGGCTTTATTTATAAGTATACAGGCTTCACTCTTTCCTTGGGTAGTCTGTTAAAGCCCCTTTTAGCGTCTGGCGTTATGGGCGCAGTGATTTATGTAGTGCTGTCCTTTACAGAGCAGCTGGGCATGTGGTGTGTGCTTTTTGCCATGGTAGCCGCTGTACCGGCCTATGCCTTAGCCTTGATTGGCTTTGGCGGCCTGAGCAAGGAGGATCTGGACAACATTCCCTTTATCGGCAGAAGAATTTTAGCTGTCGGCCAACGGTTTGGCCTTTTTAAATAAGCAAATTTCATAATAGAGTTTATGGCAAATAAAAACTCATGGAACATTGCTTAATGCAGTGCACCATGAGTTTTTTGTTTTGGACTATTCTGCTTGTCGCATGCGGTCGCCCATATCTCGCGCAATATAATACATCATCATATAGGCGCCAAACTCTGCTAGCTCTTCTGTTACTTGACTGCGTAAAAAGGGGATGTGTCCCTTTTCGCCAATCCAAGACATGGCGATAAATAAGAGCAGCAAAAGGAAGGACTTAAAGGGGAGCTTAACGAGCTTAATGGCTCGCCAAATCTTGGCCTGCACCACTAGCACTAAAGCTAAAACTATTAATAATCCCACTAAAGGATGTACAAGCTTGCCATAAAGCCCCATCTGATGATATTTGATCATGCCTCCATGGGCATTGGTGAAAAACACCCTGCCCCAGCTGATTTCCCGCATAAAAAGCAGAAAAAAATAAATCACGCCTGCACTCCATAGCTTGGAGGCGCAACCACCCCAAGTAAGCTGCTTTGCTGTGCGCATATGCCAACAATAGACTAAGCCCGCCAGCAGCCACAGCAGCTGCAAATTTTCAATAATACCGTTTTCTTCTCCTGTCCATTCCGGCAAGACGGCAATGAGCCCAAACATGGCAAAAAAATAAAGCCATCCCTTGATATACCATTTATCCATATAGAACATCCCTATACCACCCACAATTTTTGACTGACTAGTCAGCTCGTAAAAGCATTATACCACAAAGCTCTGAATTTAGCAATTACAAATATAAACAGACTAACAATTTATGCACAGCTAAATTAGCAATACTTACACTATATTACATTAAAACTACATGAAATACAATGACTAAGATTTTCTGTAATTTGGAATAGAAAAAGAGCCCTGGCTAAGGGGCACAGGACTCTTTTTGCTCGGGGAAAGAAAGGGGAAAGGAAGTATTTGTCGTTGCTGTTTTATGTCTTATGATTG
This sequence comes from Phascolarctobacterium sp., assembly GCA_051866475.1. Taxonomy (GTDB): domain Bacteria; phylum Bacillota; class Negativicutes; order Acidaminococcales; family Acidaminococcaceae; genus Phascolarctobacterium_A. The sequence continues at coordinate 12,856 of JBJDXC010000073.1, read as the reverse complement.
TATGGAGGGGACTTATATTTTTGTTTATTGGTTAGAGGTTAACTAGCTTTTATTTAGCGGGTGCTATCGGGCAGGGAGGTACGGGGCAGTCAGGACGCGGGCCTGCAGGGCCGTGACCACGGAAATGATCACCCTTGAAATGCTTACCGTCTTTATGGAATTTAATGTGCTTGCCTACTTTGTGGCCCTTGAAATGCTTGCCGTCCTTCATTTTCATGGGGCGGTTAGCTTTGATAGCAAAGCGTTGTTCGGGAGTCATCTTTTGCAGCTTCTCGCGGCGGGCTTGGCGCTGAGCCATATCCTCTTTGATGAATGCTTCTACCTCTGCGTGTTGCTCAGGGGTCAGCTTTGCCATAGCTTCTTTAGCACGTTTGTCGTGGCGCTCTTGGCGCTCCTTTTGCCATTTTGCTTTAGCTTCTTGACGCTGCTCAGGGGTCATCTTTTCCCATTCAGCGCGGCGTTTTTCCATTTCAGCACGCTTTTCAGGACTCATCTTTTTAAAATCCTTGTGATGCTTCCCGAAGCGAGGACCCTGGTGAGTGCCAGGGGCAGGGCAGTCACCGCGGTTCTCGCAGAGAATGCGGTTAACGCGTTCCTTCATGGTAGGTTTATCAGCTTGGTCATTAGTGGCTGCAAAAGCAGTTGCACACAGAGCAGTCATTACAGTACCGGCGATTAAAATTTTTTTCATGTTCAACATATTCAGTCACTCCTTATCTAGATTATATCTTGTTGAGAAATTTGCTTTTTGATGATCTCAGGAGGGGTATCCCTTGATTTGTCTTTATTGTACAGGGCAATTATGACTTTTTTATGTTTTTTTAGAGCTTTTTTGACTTTTTTTGCAAAAAATAGCACTAAATTTTTTTGAAGCCTGCGTCATAATTTCAACACAATTTGCTGATATGCTATAATATAACTAGTACTAGCTTGCAAAGCAAGTTTGAACGAGGTGAGGTTAAGATGAAGAAGATATTAATCGCCGATGACAATAAGCAAATTACGACCATCCTTTCCAGCTATGCTAAAAAGGAAGGCATGGAGCCGGTCATAGCCCTGGATGGAGCCGAGGCCTTGGAAAAATTCAAGCAAAATGAGGCTGAGATAGTGATGGTGCTCCTAGATGTAATGATGCCTAAGCTGGATGGCTTTGAGGTGTGCCGCCGCCTGCGCAAGGAATCCATGGTACCCATCATTATGATAACTGCTCGCGGTGAGGACTATGATAGAATTATGGGCTTGGACATCGGTGCTGATGATTATGTAATCAAGCCCTTCTCGGCCAGCGAGGTAATGGCCAGAGTGCGTGCGGTGCTGCGCCGCATCCAGCCCCAGGAGCCTGCTAGTAAAAACAGCCTGAGCATGGATAATCTTTTCGTCAATCTAGATAAATATGAAGTGCAAATCGGTGGGGAAGAGGTTCCTCTGACCAAAAAAGAAATCGAGCTTCTGTGGACCTTGGCTAAAAATCATACTAAGGTTTTTAGCCGCGATAATTTGCTGGATAGCATCTGGGGTATCGATTATTTTGGCGATAGCCGCACTGTGGACTCCCATATTAAGCGCCTTAGAGCTAAGCTGGACAAGTATGAGCACGCAAAGTGGGATATCAAGACTATTTGGGGCGTGGGCTATCGCTTTGAGGTGAAGTCATGAGATGGCCCTTTAAAAGCAAGGTTGCGCTGAAGCTCATGCTCTGCTTTACCTCGGTGCTGGTAGTTTTTGGCCTTATCATAGGTGGCGTTTTCTATCAATTCTTTAAGGAGCACACCTTAGATGCCAAGCAGCGTAGCATGCGCTCCCAAGCTAAGCGTGTTGCCACTGCCATTAGTGCCAATCTGACCATTTTGGAACAGCATCATGGTGGCGGCATTGCTAAAAGTAATTTTATTAATTTCATAGATAATTTAAGTCAGGATATTGTATGGGTAGTGGATAGTGAGCGCAACTTAAACGTCAATAAGGAGCGCATGGCTAGGCGCATGAAATGGCGCGAGAAGCATCCTGAGAAGCAGCTGCGACCCATGCTGCCACCGCCCCAGGACTCTAGGGATGCCTTTGCCAAGCTGCCTAGGCACATTAAAGAAAAAGTAGAGAAATGCTTTGCCGAGGGCGAGGATTTTTCTGTGGAAGAGTATAATGTATGGCTTAATGATATTATGCTCACAGTGGGCGAGCCTGTTTACGATGCTCAGGGTAAGGTTAAGGCTGTGGTGCTGCTGCATTCACCCCGTCAGGGCTTGAACAAGGCTGTTTGGGAAGGACTGCAGATTTTGCTGATGAGCTTGGCTGCGGCGTTGGCCTTGGTCATGATTTTGAGCTTAGTTTTGAGCTGGCGCTTTACGCGCACACTGAATATCATGAAGGATAATGCTGAGCAGCTAGCCGAGCGGCACTACGAGGTGCGCAATAATATTACCCAAAAGGATGAGGTGGGCGAGCTGGCGCGTACCTTGGACGTTTTGGCTCAGCGTTTGCAGCTGGCGGATGAGGAAAGCCAGAAGCTGGAAAAACTGCGGCGGGAGTTCATTGCCAATATTTCTCATGAGCTGCGCACGCCGGTAACAGTTATTAGAGGTAGCCTTGAGGCCTTGCGGGATGGCGTGGTAACGGAGCCGGAGGATGTGGCAGAATTTCATGAGCAGATGTATCATGAAAGCCTCTTTTTACAGCGCTTAATCAATGATTTGCTGGATTTGTCACGCTTGCAGAATACAGATTTTCCCATCGAAAAGGAGCCCTTGGATATCTGTGCTGTGGTGCAGGATGCTGTGCGTGGTTCTCGTCGTTTGGGCTTGGAAAAGGAAATCCAAATTACAGCGGAGCTGGATAAGGAGCCTTATGTAATCAATGGTGATTATGGTCGCCTGCGCCAGATGCTGATGATCTTTTTGCACAATAGTATTAAGTTTTCCCCGGAAAAGAGCAGCATTGAAGTGGTGCTGGCAGGAAGCGAGCTGCGTCTGACGGACCATGGCTGCGGTATGAAGGCTGAGGATGTGCCTCACGCCTTTGATAGATTTTACAAGGCCCGCAATGAGCAGAACAAGAGCGGCAGCGGCTTGGGCTTGGCTATTGCCAAGCAAATTGCTGTGCGCCACGACATGGAGCTAGTGCTAGAGAGCGAGCTGGGCAAGGGAACTACGATTATCGTCAAGCTGCCTCAGGAGCTGGCGAGAGAGGAAGAAGAAAATGACAAAGCTTAAATATGGCTGTGAGGGCTTGGTCGCTGTCATCAGTGGCGGGAGCTCCGGCATTGGCCTTGCCACGGCGGAGCGTCTCGCCACTGATGGGGCCAGAGTGTATATTTTAGGGCGCAACGCCGACCGCGGAGCGGCGGCTGTGCGCCACATCGAGGAGCAAACGGGTGTAAGCGTGTGCTTTGTAGGCTGTGATGTAAAAAAAGCAGCCTCCTGCAAGGAGGCTGCTTCTAAGATAGCTTCGCATGAAGGGCACATTGATATTCTCGTCAACAGCGCTGGCGTTTATGCGGAGCAGCGCTTAGAGAATATGAGCGAAGCGGACTACGACGATATCATGGATACTAACGTGAAGGGCACGCTGCTGCTGACGCAGGCTTGCCTGCCCTTCATGCAATGCGGGGGCAGCATCGTTAACATTGCCTCTGACGCAGGCGTCAACGGCAATTATGGCTGCCCCGTGTACTGCGCCTCTAAGGGCGCAGTAGTAGCGTTCACGCGGGCGCTGGCGCTGGATTTAGCGCCGAGCATTCGCGTGAACTGCATCTGTCCTGCGGACGTTGACACGCCGCTGCTGGCCCGCCAGCTGGTAGACGCCAACGGCGGCTACACTCTGGCGGATATGGCAGCGGCGTATCCCATGGGGCGCATCGGCCGCGCCGCAGAAATCGCGCACGCGATTTGCAGCGTGGCCTCGCCTGCCAATAGCTTTATGACCGGTAGCATCATCACTGTGGATGGCGGCATCACGGCAGGATAAAAATAAGAACGTTTGTTTCGAGTAACGTTTCGTTACCTAAGCAGCTGCTCATAAATTTATGGGCATAGGAAAACCCGGAGCTGGTACTCCGGGTTTGCGTTATTTTTAGGGTTAGGCTTTTAGCTCTGCTGCGCATTCTACAAATTTAACGCCGGCAGCAGCCATTTCCTCCATGGCAGTGGCGATGGTGTCGGGCGCAATGCCGCGGCAGGCAGCCTTGTTCAAAATAACATCAAAGCCAGCGGCCTTTAATTGCAGCACAGTGTTCTTCACGCAATAGTCAGTAGCTAGGCCGCCGCAGATGACGGTGGTGATGCCGTGGCAGCGCAAAAATTCAATAGCGCCGGTAGAAAGAGTATTCTTTAAATCGTGATAGCAAGCACCATAGGGATGCTTATCGGGCTCGATTCCTTTGTACACTTGGAAGTCATAGGCCTTGGGGTCCAGACCATCAATAAAGTCGAAGCCCTTGGTGCCGATGATGGCGTGAGCGGGCCAGCGCACATCCAGGTCGGGATGGCCTTCAATGGGGGTTAAGGGAGCGTTCTCAGCGTCGCTGAGCCACAGAGCATCCATGGTATGAGCGTCGCGAGAGCCAAGACGCAGACTGGCAAATTGTGCTTGAGCGTTAAGTTCACCGGCGATTTGGTCGCCCTCGGCCACGGGCAGCTCGTCAGGACATACGGGAGTAAAGGTGTTTTGAGCGTCAATATCAAAGGAAGCGATGTATTTTTTATCAGGTAACTGCATGTGAAAGCCTTCTTTCTTTATGGATTTTAGTACAATTATAATACAGAAATATGTAATAAGCAATCATCAGGCAAGGGTTTGCTTTTTCACATGCTTTACAGGGCTGTAAGTTTGTGTTAACAGCCTTTTTCGTGTTATAATATAAAATGTGATGATGTTTTCTTCTTTAATTATTGACAAGAAAGGGTTTATACAATATTCTATGATTATGAAAAAGCTACTATTATTTCTACTAATAACAATGAATATTATTGCGGGCTGTGGTAGCCAGCAAAGTGCCGAAAAAAGCAAGCTGCAGGTTGCGGCTAGCTTTTATCCCATGGCTGAATTTGCCGGCGCCGTGGGTGGACAGCATGTGCAGGTGAACTGTCTCGTGCCTGATGGAGCCGAGCCCCATGACTGGGAGCCCTCACCTAAGGATTTGACTCGTCTAGGCCGTGCGCAGGTTTTCGTCTATAACGGTATGGTGGAGCCTTGGGCGCAGCAGGCCTTGGACGCCTTGAGCGAGCGCAAAATTGTGCCGCTGGAGGCAGGGCATGACCTTTTTGCCAGAGGTGGCAAGCAGGATCCCCATGTATGGGTGAGCCCGAAAAAGGCCATTGTGGAAGTTCAGCGTATTACGGAAGTGCTGTGCGAGGCCGACGCTAAGCACACTGACGACTACAAGGCCAATAGCAGGGCCTATATTGCCAAGCTGGAGCAGCTGGATAAAAAGCTGACTGCCGTAGCACTAAAGGCACCTAGGAAGGTTTTTGTTACTGCCCATGCAGCCTTTGGTCATTTGGCAGCGGATTATGGCCTGCGCCAGCTGAGCGTGGCAGGTATTTCTGCTGAGGCAGAGCCCACTCCCGGCGATTTGCAGCGCTTGATTGCTACTGTAAAGCGGGAAAAGGTTCGTTATGTATTTTTTGAAACTCTGACGGACCCGAAAATTGCCAAGCTGGTGGCTCAGGAAACCGGTGCCCAAACGGCGGTGCTGGATCCCCTGGAGGGCCTGGATGAGGAAGGTCGCAAGCAGGGACTGGATTACTTAAAGATTATGGAGCAAAATATTGCTAATCTAGAAAAAGCGTTAAACGAATAAGGACTTACCATGGAAAATAATATTATTATGGTGCGAGGTCTGGGCTTCGATTATGGGGATGGCTGGGTCTTTCACAAATTAAATCTAGATATTGCTGAGGGCGATTTTGTAGCTGTGATTGGTGCCAATGGCGCCGGCAAGAGCACGCTTTTGAAGATGCTGGCCCATGCCATGCCACCAACTATTGGAGAGATTTATTACTATGGTAAGCCTCTCGAAGAGTTCACGGAGTGGCATAAAATTGGCTATGTGGCCCAAAACCCTATGAAAATGCAGCGTGAATTCCCCATTAGCGTAGAAGAGGTTGTGGCCCTGGGCCTTTTGCAGCCGGGCAGGCTATGGCATCGGCTAGGGCACAGCGATAAGCAGGCTTTGGAGAAGGCGCTGGTGGATTTTCAGCTTACTAATTTGCGTCATCGCAAGATTGGCGAGCTCAGTGGTGGCCAGCAGCAGCGGGTGTTCTTAGCGCGGGCTATGGTGCATCAGCCAGAAATTCTACTCTTGGATGAGCCTGCTACAGGCATTGATATGGCTACTAAGGTGGCTCTTTATACTAGACTCAAGGAAATTAATCGGAAACAAAATGTGACCATTGTGATGATTTCCCATGATTTGGAGCTGGCTGCGGACGCAGCTAAAAGTGCGCTCTGTATCGACCACGGCATTTGCTTTAGGGGCGATGTGCACGAAGCGCTTAAGCATCATCATAAGCACGGTTATTTTTATAGATAGAGGATGCAAAAATGCTAGAAATGTTAGAAATGGAATTCATGCAGCGCGCTTGGCTGGCGGGCCTCATTATGGCGGTAATCTGTCCCTTGATTGGCAGCTTCCTAGTGCTGCGCCGACAGTCCCTGATTGGCGATGGGCTAGGGCATATCGCCTTTGCCGGCGTGGCCGGGGGCGCGCTCTGGGGCTTTAGCCCCGTGCTTAGCGCCGCAGCGGCCACGATTGTGGGCGCGCTCGCTATTGAAAAGGTGCGCACTAAATTAAGCGATGCTGCGGACATGGTGCTGGCGATTTTTTTCTACAGCGGCATGGGCCTGGCTGTTATTTTTACAGGACTCAATAAGGACGGCGGCTTTAATTTGGGTAGCATCCTTTTTGGCAGCCTGATGATGGTCAGCAGCAAGGATTTACTGATTGTAGCAGCGTTGGGCCTGTGCACAGTGCTTTTTGTAGTACTCTTTTATCGTCCTCTGCAGTATTTGACCTTTGACGAAAAATCAGCCAAGGTAGCGGGCCTTCCCGTGGAGCGCTTGAATTTACTTCTGGCGTTGCTCACAGCGTTGACTGTGGCCTTGTCCATGCGTATTGTGGGCTTGCTTTTGGTTTCGGCCATGATGGTCATTCCCGTGGCCTGCGCCTTGCAAACGGCGCGGAGCTTTCGCGGCACCATTATGCAAAGCATGGCCTACGGCCTTGTGACAGTTTTTTTAGGCTTAACTGTTTCTTATTATATGAACTTAGCGCCCGGCGGCACCATCGTGCTCACCGGCACGCTGCTCTTTTTGCTGAGCTGCCTTGCAGGCAGCAGGCGAAAGGCACAGCAGCCTGTGCCGGGGCACTGCCATTGCCATATTTGTGAGGAAGAGGGTAAGCAGGATGCGAGCTGATTTACACATTCATACCACTGCCTCCGATGGCACCTGGACGCCTAAGGAGCTTGTCGAGCAGGCTTTAGCCGTGGGGCTGGGGGCATTGGCCGTAACAGACCACGATAGCGTGGCCAATGTGGCCGCGACAGCTGTGCTGGCGCGGGAGGCGGGGCTGAAATTTCTGCCGGCGGCAGAAATTTGCTCCACGAAAGAGGATTTATCCTTTCACATATTGGGCTACGGCATAGACATTGCGAATAAGCCTTTGCTAGAGCTTATGCAGCACAATGAGGATTTGCTGGACCAAAAGGATGTGGACAGTATTCGCCTTTTAGAGCGCGATGGCTGGACTGTGTCCAGCAGCGAGTTCGCTCATTACGATTACGACCGCAGGCGCGGGGGCTGGCGTGCGCTGGCCTATCTTGTAGATAAAGGCCTTTGCACCGGAGTCAACGATTTTTTCCAGCGCATTTTTACGCCGGAGCACGATTTAGGCTTCCCTGAGTTTCCGCCCATTAGCGAGGTGGTTGCTGCTATTCATGGCGCCGGAGGCGTTGCCATCTGTGCCCATGCAGCCAGCGGCTTTCATGGGCCGGGGCTTGAGCGTGTGATGGATCTTTTGCGCGTGGAGCCCTTGGATGGGTTTGAATGCTACCACAGCGGGCATAGCGAGGAGGGCACGGAGCGATTGTTGCGTCATTGCCACAAGCATAATTTGCTTATCAGCGGCGGTAGCGACTGCCACGGCACGTTTGTGCCAGGGCGCAGTCTAGGCGAGCCGTATGTAGATACTTCAATGCTCAGGTTAGATGGATTGTTGTAGAACAGTAAATTGAGTAATTGGCATACTCTCTAGCAACAATTAGAGTAATTTTAGCGAGCCCTTTAATCAACGACAACATGGTCAGGGCTCATCGTGAGCATATTTATCCTTATTTCATTTTTTCATAAATATGCGAACATATAAGAACGACCATGTTGTCATACTCCTGCGAGCGTTAAAAAATTACTCGTTGCAGAGAGTATGACAATTACTCATAGGGATACTTTTAAAATTTTATACTTGAGGAGGATAAAATGGAAAGGTCAAAGGTTTATTTTACAGATTTTCGTACCCCGTACGGTGGTGCCAGCATGCCCCAAAAGCTGCAAAAGCTCATGAAAAAGGCTGGCATTGGTGATATCGACTTTGAAAAGCAATTCGTTGCTATCAAAATGCACTTTGGTGAGCTGGGCAATATTTCTTATCTGCGTCCCAACTATGCCAAGGCCGTAGTGGACTTGGTAAAGGAATTGGGCGGTCGTCCCTTTCTCACCGACTGCAACACTTTGTACGTAGGCAGCCGCAAGCATGCCTTGGAGCATCTGGATACTGCCTTTGAGAATGGCTTTAGTCCCTTCTCCGCAGGCTGCCATGTGCTTATCGCCGATGGCCTCAAGGGTACCGATGAAGCCTATGTGCCTGTAAAAAATGGTGAGCTGGTGAAGGAAGCAAAAATTGGCCGCGCTATCATGGATGCGGATATCGTTATTTCCCTGACCCACTTCAAGGGCCATGAGATGACCGGCTTTGGTGGCGCTATTAAAAACCTTGGCATGGGTAGTGGCTCCCGCGCCGGTAAAATGGAAATGCACAATGATGGCAAGCCCAAGGTTAGCCAAAAGAAATGCATCGGCTGCGGTCGCTGCGTGAAGATTTGCGCGCATGGCGCTCCCTCTATCACCGATGGCAAGGCTACAATTGATATTAATAAATGCGTGGGCTGCGGTCGCTGCTTAGGCCTGTGCCCCATGGATGCAATCCATGCTCTAAACGATGCTAGCATGGAAAACCTCAACAAAAAGATGGCCGAGTACGCTCAGGCTGTGTGCCAGGACCGTCCTACCTTCCATGTGAGCCTGATTGTGGATGTATCTCCCTTCTGCGACTGCCATGCGGAAAACGATGCGCCCATTGTGCCCAATATCGGCATGCTGGCCTCCTTTGACCCTGTGGCCTTGGACCAAGCCTGTGCTGATTTGGTTAACGCTGCTCCCGCAGTAGAAAACTCTGTGCTGGGCGAGCATTTGGCAGCGGATGCGGCCGGCTGCGCCGGTCATGACCATTTCCACAACACCACTCCTGAATCTGAGTGGAAGAGCTGCCTGGAGCATGCGGAAAAGATTGGTCTGGGGACTCGTCAATATGAATTGGTAAAAATGAAGTAATACCTTCTCCGCGATTTAAAGATATCGCATGCGAATATTTTTGAAAAATTTTCGTAAAACGTTCGACTTTTTACATTCCTTGTGGTATGATATTACAGTAAAAATTTTGCATTAGGAGGCTTTATCAATGCAAGAGTACAAACCGTTTAAATCAGGCAAGGTTCGTGAAATGTATGATATCGGCGACAGCATCGTTATGGTAGCCACCGATAGAATTTCTGCTTTCGATGTTATCCTGAAAAATGATATCAAGAAAAAGGGCACTGTGCTGACCCAGCTTTCCAAATTCTGGTTCGACTTTACTAAGGATATCGTGCCCAACCATATGCTGTCCGTGGATGTCAAGGATATGCCCGAGTTTTTCCAAACTGAAGAATTTGCCGGCAAGGCCATGAAATGCCAAAAGCTGGAAATGCTGCCCGTTGAGTGCATCGTACGCGGTTATATCACCGGTAGCGGCTGGTCCAGCTACAAGGAAAGTGGCGAAATCTGCGGTATCAAGCTGCCGGAGGGCCTCAAGGAATGCCAAAAGCTGCCCGAAGTGCTCTTCACTCCCAGCACTAAGGCTGAAATCGGCGACCATGATGAAAACATCAGCGTGGAGCGCAGCATTGAGGTTTTGGAGAAGCTGTATCCCGGTCGTGGTGAAGAATATGCGCTGAAGATCAGAGATTATACCCTTGCTATTTATAAGAAATGCGCTGATTATGCGCTGTCCCGCGGCATTATTATTGCCGATACTAAGTTCGAATTTGGCTTGGACGAAAAGGGCGAGGTTGTGCTGGGCGATGAAATGATTACTCCCGACTGCTCTCGCTTCTGGCCCTTGGAGGGCTATGAAGTTGGTCATGACCAACCCTCTTATGACAAGCAATTCGTGCGTAATTGGCTGAAGGAAAATCCTGACTCCGATTATAAGCTGCCTCAAGAGGTTATTGACAAGACCATTGCCAAGTATATCGAGGCTTATGAGCTGCTGACCGGCAAGAAATTTGAGTTCTGATTGTGACTAAAGTGTAAACTTTGACGCAAAATCCGAACGTTTCAAAGTTTTTCACAAAAAATACACAAAAACTATTTACAAGCAATTATGGATGATGTATAATTGCTGCATGAACAACAATGGCGTTGTGAGCTATGTGCTCTAAGTGTCATTGTTGTTCTTTTTATTTTAAAAAGATATAAGTGCTTCATCGCGTGACGCAACTACCACCGTAGAATTATAAACAAGGTGGTTCGTGGAAGCGGCCAATTGAGGGGACTTTTGGGTTGGCTAAAAGTAAAAGCACTGCCGGCTGGGGGGCCGGAAGCTGGTCGCGCGAAGTAAAAATGCCCGCTTATGGCGGGTTTTTTTATTTTTTCTTGCAAGATTCTTCCTAATGTATTATAATGAAAACACTTTAAAGTTAAAAATGCGGGTATAGTTCAGTGGTAGAACAATAGCTTCCCAAGCTATGTGTCGCGAGTTCGAGTCTCGTTACCCGCTCCATATTGATTTTACGCTCCAAGCTAGGCATCTGCTTATCTTGGAGTCTTTTTGCTATTAAGGTCAAAAAAGCTAGGCACAAAAAATAAGCATGAAAAGGCTAAGAGTAAGTCAGACAAATATGATGACACGCAAAAGTAAAATGAATATTATTGTGACGACTTGACTATAAAAATGTTAAGTTAAACTGATGCATATTATCATGTTTTCTAATTTGCTTTTGCTAAAAGCATAGTATAAAATACATAATATCAGAACAATCTATTAGTCAAACTTATATAGAATAGGGAGTAGTGAGACCATGTTATTACGCCAAATGAAGTACTTTTTAGCCGTTGCCGACTGCAAAAGCTTCAGTGAAGCAGCGGAGCAATGCTTTATTTCTCAATCTGCTATTAGCCAGCAGATGAAGGTGTTAGAGGACGAGTTAGGCACTGAGCTTATCAAGCGCAGCAATCGTCGCTTTCAGTTAACCGATATTGGCGAGTTCTTTTATAGTCGCAGCAAGGATATTGTCAAGGAAACTGAGGACTTGAAGGAACAAATCCGCAAAATGCAAAGCACCCAAAACAAGCAGTTCCGCATTGGCTGCCGCAGTGGCTATTTGGTGAGACGCCTATGTACGGCTATGAACAGCTTCCTTTTAGATAATAAGGATGTGAATATAGAGGTCGTTTATGGTGACCACGATGAGCTTATGGCCATGCTCCATCGAGGAGAGGTGGACATGGTGTTCAATGATTTGCGGCATGAGAACGAATCCAGCAGCTTTGGTAACATTTTTGTGGAGCAAATCGAAGGCATGGTAGCAGTGTCTAATCGCTCGCCCTTGGCAGAAAAAGAGACCATTGCCGTGGAGGATTTAGCCCACTGCCCCTGTGTGCTTTTGGCTAGCGAGAAGCATCAGGAAAAGGAAAAGAATTTCTTCCGCATGCTCTTCCATACGGATAATAATTTTGCCTTGGCCAAGGATTTACCCTCAGCCCTGACCATGATTGTAAATAACGCTGGCTTCATGCCCATTGTGAGCAATAATGATGCCCAAGAGTTCGTGGGTAAATTTACGAAGCTGTTGCCTGTAAAGCGCTCTGGTGAACCCATGTATATCAAATACTATGCCTTCTATAATAAAGAACACATCAGCGATGATACTCTCAAAATCGTGCAGAATGTAGTTGAGCTGCTGCAATAACACATATGAAAACACGCCCCTTTCTACCTGGGTTAGGTGGAAAGGGGTGTTTTTGCTTTTTGTGGTGCGAAAATTAGGGTTATAATAAGAATAACTAATGCTAGCATAAGCATAAATATAATTATAAATACATAAATAAATCTAATAGCTGTATAAGCAATCGGAATTGTTAAAAACTTTGCATTATTTTATAATAAGAACGTAAAAAAGAGGCGATGAAGCAAGGATTTACCTCAGGGGTGGGGTTTTAGCGCTTCATCAGCGAGTAGCCCCTTTTTTAATGCAGGGTTTGGTCCTGCCTTATTCCAGACCCTGCACCATCCGTTATAAATCACTTTTGGTGCTAAGGCTGAAGCTGAAGATAGCAGAGGAAACAAGGCAACTCTTGCAAGGTTTTTAGCAGAGGACGAGGCTCCCAAGGGTGTTTTATAAAATAAAACATTTTTTCCAAAGGGAGGAAAAAACAATGAAAAAATCTTTAGTATTGGCAATGGCTATGGCTCTTGGCGTAACTGCTTCTGCATACGCTGCTAACCCGTTCTCCGACGTTCCGGCTGGCCACTGGGCATATGACAGCA
>JBJDXC010000072.1:0-3446 GCA_051866475.1 Phascolarctobacterium sp. | reverse complement strand
GCAGATGACTCTGTTGGCTCTTTCCTGCTCGACGAAAATCTCAATATCAATGATCTGCCAACGGAAGGCATGACAGTTGATACTACAGTTGATAGTGAAGGAAATATCATTATTAATAGACAGCGCCATTACGAGGATTATGGGCAGAGCTCGGCAGAAAAGGGCATTGGCAAGGCTCTTAGTGAACAGGTAGACTATCTTGGAAGCTTAGCTCAAAATGGACAGGAATGGCAAAAGCTCTATACTGAGCTTGATGTTCTGGATAAAGCTGGAAAGACGCAAGCCTTAAAGCAGCTGAACCCATCTATTTATAATAGCTCCTCTCAAGCAATTCTTGCTACCCATAATATGCTGAACAATCTCATGAGCACTAATATGGGCAGCTTTAGCTACCATGAGCGTCCCGCCGCGCAGACCGGCGGAGGCAGGGGACCTGCCAGCGACACTACTGCTGCTTCCGCAAATGGAGGCGCAGGCTGCGCTGCGGCGGTGGGTGCTGGCAGTGGCGTGGTGCAAGCTACGCCGCAGCCGAACCAATGGCGCAACATAGTTATACCCTTCTCCAGCTACACCGACCAGCACAACGGCAGCGCTGCGTTCACTAACCACAACAGCGGCCTGCTGGGCGCTATGGAGCGCACCTTAGACAACGGCCTTACCATGGGTTATCACGCAGCGCTGAACCATCAGTCCACCTCCGGTGGTGGCGCTACCGTCAAGGGTGAGGGCTTCTACCTAGGCGCGCACGCAAGCTATGCCCCTGCCGACTGGCAGGGCTGGGAAGCCTTTGCTAGCGCGCGCCTGGGCCTAGAGCAGCTGCGTAGCCATAGAAACGTGTACATCGGAGGCTACAGTGGTAGTGCGGATGCCGACTGGACAGGCTATAGCGGCAATATGCGCGTAGGCGCTGGGCTTACGCGCGAGCATGGCGCGCTGCAAAGCGGTCCCTTTGCAGCGTTGGACTACAGCTTCGCGCATCGTCCCAGCGTCAATGAAAAAGGCGGTGCTGTTAGCACCGCCCTGGAAAGCGAAACCTATGATAGCTTGCGTACCCAGCTGGGCTATCGCCTGAGCACCCTGCCCAGGGCCGTCTCTAGCTACGATAGCACTCAGTGGCAGGCCCACGCCAGCGTGGCCTGGAACCATGAGCTCTTGAGCGATAATGGCTCCAACGCTTATAGCTTGGCCGATTTGCCGGGTATCACCATAAGGGATAAGGCTGCCGATTATGGCCGTGATAGCCTGGGCATTATGGCCGGAGTAACCTTCAAGACGCCGAAGAAGCTGGATGTAACCTTAAGCGTAGGTAGCGACATGTACCGCGAGGGCGGCCACAGCATCTATGGCAAGGCTAATCTGGAGTGGAAATTTTAAATAAAGTAGATTAGTAAGGAGCCTCCCTTTACAAAGGGAGGGGGACCGCTTTAACGGTGGAGGAATTTCTATTTACCGAAACTAAAATACTGTACAGTCTTGCGACCTGCCTTATTGCAAGTGACCTCTTGCTTGGGCAGGTCTACCACAAAAATAGCTAAATCGGACCAGCCCTTGAGGCTGAAGCAGTAGTCCTTATGATATTTGTATTTGCCAAGCTCCTGCTTTAAGGCAGTATCCATGCCCTGCTCACACACGATGAGCAGGGAGAACAGGCTGCTCATGTGCTCAGTAGTAGTTTTCAGCTCCTGCATTCTTTTCCGCAGCAGCTCTAGATAGGGGTGTAGCTCCTCCATGGTTACAGACTTGGCAAATTGCTTTACAAAAAGGTACTCATGATGCTGCACGCTATAGGTTTTAATGCTGCGCACCAAAAAATAACCCTCATCGGAGGCATGCAGCTCGGCCACGAGGTTAAATTGTAAGTCCTCCTGCACCAAGGGCATTTTATCAAAATAACGCTCTAAGCGCTTTTCTATAAGTTTGACATAAGTATTTCCGTCCATTGTTTTTACCTCAACAAGATTTTTCTTCTAGTATAAGGCAAAGGCGGTGCTTTGTCCAGATGTTATTACCTTGCAAGGATAAGACTGTGAAAGATTTGCTAAATTTATCCTGAATACTGAAAATGCACGCAAATAGTGTTATAATGAAGATAGTGTATTTTATTATATTTAGAAGAGGGGGATTAATATGCAATTTCCAATCGTTTTGGGCGTTAGTGCCCGTCATGCACATTTAAATCGCGAACACATGGATATTCTTTTTGGTAAGGGCAGCGAGCTCCATCCGAAAAAGCCCATTGGCCAACCCGGTCAATACGCTTCTGAGGAGCAAATCACTATGGTTACGCCTAAGGATTCCATGAAGCTGCGCATTATAGGGCCGCTGCGTCCGGAAACCCAAATCGAGCTGTCCTTGACTGATGCTCGCAAGGTGGGACTTAATGCGCCCATTCGCAACAGTGGTGATATCGCTGGCTCCGCCGGAGCTAAGCTCATCGGTCCCTGTGGTGAGGTAGAGATTAAAGAGGGCATTATCGTGGCCGCTCGTCACGTGCATCTCTATCCCGAGACTGCTGAAAAATATGGTCTTAAGGATGGCGATATTGTGGATATCCAAACCGAGGGCGAACGCAGCATCACCATGCACAATGTTTTAGTTCGTGCCGGTGTGAAGCACGCCGACGAGGTGCATATCGATACCGATGAAGCCAACGCCTGCAATTTGGATAGCGGCGTGATGGTGAATATAGTTTATAACAAATAATCTTTAGGAGAATCGATCATGAAAAAATCTGCTCTTTTAGCTGCTGCTTTAGTAATAAGTGCTTCCACAGCCTGGGCCTATGATAATCCTACCGCTGGCTTTAGTGTGAAGGATAAACAGCCCTTTTATAAAATGGAAAGCACCAAGCTTTATGCTTTTTCTAGCTTTGGCGTTGATGAGCTGGCCAAAATTGAGAAAAAGGACAGGGGAAGCATTCATGTGGTTAATTACTATTCCCAGGCTGATATGAGCAAGATTTTAGGCACAACCTATCATGATGCGTATTTCGCTGCTGAATATGAAAAGCTTGCGCTTTTGCAGCGCTCTAAGCTGGACCTGCGTACTGTGCCCAGTCCTTTATTGGATGTGAAAAAGTATGCTATGTCCGAGAGCAAGGACTCTCTATTGCTGCAGGAGGATTATCTTAAGCAGCAGCTGGGCAATATTAAGCCTTTGCTGCGCGTGGATAAGCTAGGCAAGTATAAGGTTATTACCCAAAGCTATCTTTACAAGCAGGATACGACCTTAAATGAGCTAGATATCAGCATTATTGGTGCTAATGACAGCCTCTATTTGCTTACTTCTATTACTACAGACAGCAAGTATTATCCGGACCTAGAAAAGGCCAAGGCTGAAGCTGCTAAGGAGGATAAGGCAGCAAAGTCTGCTCAGGAGCAAAAAACTCCGCCATCAGCAAATGAAGATAAGGCTAATGCTTTGCAGACTGAGGCTGTGAAGCCTGA
>JBJDXC010000071.1:0-3468 GCA_051866475.1 Phascolarctobacterium sp. | reverse complement strand
CGTTGTGCATCAGCTGCGCCAGATGGGTGGTTTTACCACCCGGGGCGCTGCACAGGTCCAGGACGGCCATGCCTGGCTGCGGGGCTAGCAGCCCCGCCACCAGCATGGAGCTTTCGTCCTGGACGTAGAAGGCACTAGGCATTTGAGCGAACAGTTCGCTAAGACTAGTATTGTTGAGCTTAGTGACTACGATGCCGTCCTCGCACCAGGGGGAGGGAGTAACCTCCGCTCCTAGAGTTGTGAGCTCTTCTATCAAACGCTTCCGCGTCGTTACTAAAGTATTGGTGCGTAAGCAGGTGGGCGCAGAGGAGTTATTGAAGGCCAAGAGAGCCTCCGTTCCCTCCTTACCCCAGGGGCCAAGCCAACGCTTGACGAGCCAGCGCGGATGGTAATACTTCAAAGCCAAGTAGCCTGCGTCGTCTACTGCTGGGTCCGGCAAAGCCAGCTCCCCCGCCTGCTGCTTGCGCAGCAGGCCGCGCAGGACGCCGTTCACTAGCTTGGCGCTACCCTCGTTGCTGACGCAACGGGTCAGCTTCACGGCCTCGTTCACTGCTGCTGAGGCGGGGATGCGCTCCATATACAGCAATTGGTAAGCGCTCAGTCTGAGCACCGCAAGGACAGATTTCTCTAGCTTGTCCAGCGAGCGCGTTACACATTGAGCCAAGTTCCAATCCAGCGTCCCAAGGGCCTTTACTGTGCCATAGACTAGCTCCGTAAAGAGGCGGCGTTCCACTGCCTCCAGCTGGTGTGCGCGCAGGTATTTATTAATGGCCAAATTGGTATAAGCGCCCTCCTCCAGCACCTGAAGCAGCACGGCTAACGCCGCGCCTCTAGCGTTCAGGGGCAGCTTGGACAATTGTTTGCCAGCACTTGGGGCAGGCCTACTCATTTGCTTGCCACTGCTTGGAGCCTTCTTGCTTCCTTGCTTGCCATTCTTTTTACTCTTATTATATGCAATTGTAGCTTCAGCTTGCTTGCTAGTTTGCATCTCGATTCTTTTCCTTAGCTTCCTCGTCATCCATAAAGGTTAAAACTGCGGCCTCCAGCTTTTTCATATCCACTCTTGTGTTAAAGCAGGGGCCGAAGGGGCGCTCGTTGAGCACGCCCAGCACCGGCAGCGGGAACACATCCTGGATGCCGCTGGTTAAATCGCGCTCGCAGGCCACGGCCACAATGGCTTTTGGCCTTGCCTGCTTCACCATTTGCCGTGCCAGAGTACCACCGGTGGCCACTGCTAAATGGCAGCCGTATTTATGAGCCAGGGCCAGCATGGAGCCCACGCTGCAGCCGCCGCACTGACGGCAATTTTCCACGTTGCGGGTAATTTTGTGGACGCAGGTATCCTTTTGGATGCAGTGAGGTGTTAAAATTAAAATTCTGTTGGCAGGCACCTTTACTCGATGCTGCAGCACCAGATTATTGCTGACCTCGATAAAGGACTGCTCGATTTTTTCTCTAGGAATATTAAAAATTCTGCCCAAAACCACGGCAAAGGGGAAGAGGATATTGATTGCCTTCCAGGCCCAGATGAAGAGCAGCTTCATTACAGGGATACCCAAAAGGGCCATGACAATGCCCACTACGCCGCTTAAAAGGGCAATGACGATAATAATCGAAAAAACGCCGAAGGCAATGGGCAGCGTCCAGTTGATTTGCTCTAAGCCCGGCACGGTGACCTTCCAGACCATGTAAACCATGATGGCGCCGATAAGGGCGCTCACGGAGGTCAGAGCCATGAATATGCGTTTTTTCGGTTTAATTGCATCTTCCATCATTTGAAAGACTCCTTACTTATTACTATTGAACTCCCAACACATCGCCCACCTGCACGCCGCGGCCGTTGATAAATACTTGGGCGGGCATGCGTTTTTTGGACTCGGGCTGTACCTCTGTGATTTCCACGACACCGCTGCCACAGGCTACGCAGAAGCTACGCTTACTTACTTCAACTACGGTACCGGGAGCGGCCTCGCTAGTCTTATCGGTGAGGCGGCTGCACCAGATTTTCAAATTCTTGCCATTGGGCAGATTGGTAAAGGTGCTGGGGGCAGGGTTAAAGCCGCGAATTAAGTTGTGCACTTCATGGGCAGGCTTAGTCCAATCAATGCGCTCCATGCTGCGGTCTAAGAGGGTTGCATAGGTAGCTTCCTCATTATTTTGGGGCTCAGCAACGACAGTTCCGGCCTCGATTTTGTCGATGACGGTCAGGAGCAGCTCTGCGCCTTTGGTCTTGAGCTCGTCGTGGAGCTCGCCCATGGTGGTATTTTCGCCGATGGGCACGACTACCTTGTCCAGCATCGCGCCGGTGTCCATGCCGATATCCATTTGCATAATGGTGACGCCGGACTCCTTCTCGCCCTTGATGATGGCATATTGAATGGGGGCTGCGCCGCGATATTTGGGCAGCAGGGAGGCGTGCACGTTAATGCATCCATATTTAGGCATGGAAAGAATCTCTTGGCTCAAGAATTGGCCAAAGGCAGCTACGACAATCAGGTCGGGCTGCATATCACGCAGGATTTGCACAAATTCCGGAGTCTTGACCTTTTGGGGCTGGTAGACCTCGTAGCCCTTGCTCAGAGCATATTCCTTGACGGGAGTCATGAGCATTTTGTTGCCACGTCCCTTAGGGCGGTCGGGCTGGGTTACTACGCCCACGATTTCGTGTTTGCCCCACTCGCTCAGGACCGCTAGGCTCCCTACGGCAAAGTCCGGGGTTCCCATAAATACTATACGCATGTTGATTACCTCACTATTTTACAACATCAGTTGGCTTCTCTTTTACTTTGGGACTAAGGGTCTGTGCCTTGTCAATAAAGAGTACGCCGTCAAGATGGTCTAATTCGTGCTGGATGCAGATTGCAAGCAGGTCATGTGCTTGCAGGAGCATTCTTTGGCCGGTGCGGTCGGTGAATTCGCACTCTACATAGCTGGCGCGCTCTACCTCGCCCTCGTAGTCGGGCACGGAAAGGCAGCCCTCGGCGCCCACTACCTTGCCCTCTTTTTTTACGATGACAGGGTTAATAAGCTCAAAGAGGCCCTCGCCCACGTCAATGACCACGATGCGCTTGGACACGCCAATTTGGGGAGCAGCGAGACCCACGCCGTCAGAGGCATACATGGTTTCAGCCATATCCTTAAGCAGGCGATGGAGCTTTTTATCTATACGGGTTACGGGCTCAGCTACCTTGCGCAGCACCGGGTCGCCGGCCACCAGAATATTCAACAATTTCTTAGCCATGGAAAAAACTTCCTCCTTAAAACTTACACATTAACACTTTATTATAACACAAATTGCCTGATTTAAGCAAATTATGAGTAATAGACTTTAATATACATATTGAAATTCGTAACAAGCAAGCATCATGCTCGCAAGTGATTTTCAAGCGAGTCGCCAAATTGTGCAAGTGCCGCGCACGCAGCAGAATTTGTGCAGGGAGCTGTCCCCTTGGGGGCTTAACGCAAATT
>JBJDXC010000070.1:0-3481 GCA_051866475.1 Phascolarctobacterium sp. | reverse complement strand
AAGCTACCAAGCCCCAAGTAGTGGTGGACTTCACTCGTCCTGATGTAGTCATGGGAAACCTGCGCAAGATGCTGCCCCTGGGAGTGCATGCAGTGGTTGGCACTACTGGCTTTAAGGACGCAGATCTAGAGGAAGTGGATGCACTTGCTCGTGCTAACAATACATCCATTCTTATTGCTCCCAACTTTGCATTGGGCGCAGTAGTTATGATGAAGCTGGCCTGCGAGGCTGCCAAATATTTCCCGAACGTGGAAATTATTGAGAAGCATCACGATAACAAGCTGGATGCTCCCAGCGGTACTGCTATCATCACTGCCCAAAAGATTGCCGAGGTGCGCAAGGCTATGCACCAAGGTCATCCGGAAGAACGTGAAACCATGGCCGGTGCCCGTGGTGCCGATTATGAAGGCATGAAAATTCACAGCGTGCGCCTGCCCGGCTACGTTGCTTCCCAAGAGGTTATCTTCGGTGGACAGGGCGAAACCTTGCATATCAGCACTGACCCTGTAAGCCGTGAATGCTATATGCCCGGTGTGGCTCTGGGCTGCCGCAGGATTATTGACCAGGTGGGTCTGGTTTATGGTCTGGATAAATTACTGTAAGAATTAAGAGGGGGAAAGGTTTATGAAAAAGTATAATGTTGCAATTTTAGGTGCTACCGGTGCTGTAGGTGGCGAATTCTTAAAGCTCATCGAAGAGCGTAACTTCCCATTTGCAGAGCTTCGTCTTTTGGCTTCTGCTCGTAGCGCAGGCAAGCAAATCGAATTTATGGGCAAAACCTACACCGTGCAAGAGGCTACCAAGGATTCCTTCGAGGGTATCGACATTGCTCTCTTTGCCGGTGGCAGCATTTCTAAAGAGTTTGCTCCTTACGCTGTGAAGGCTGGCGCTGTTGTTATCGATAACTCCAGCACCTTCCGCATGGACCCCGAAGTACCGCTGGTAGTGCCCGAGGTTAATCCTGAGGATATCCTTAAGCATAAAGGCATTATCGCCAACCCCAACTGCTCCACCATCATCATGGTTATGGCTTTGAAGCCTCTCTATGATATGGCTCGCATTAAACGTATCGTTGTTTCCACCTATCAAGCTGTATCCGGCGCTGGTAAAGAGGGTATCGACGAGCTTACCGACCAAACCAAGGCTTATGCTGAAGGCCGCGAAATGGAAGCACACATTCTGCCCTCCGCCTCCTTGGCTAAGCATTATCCCATTGCCTTCAACCTGATTCCGCAAATCGACGTTTTCCTGGATAATCTCTACACCAAAGAAGAGATGAAGATGGTTAACGAAACCAAAAAGATTATGCATGATGACGAAATGCGCATCACTGCTACCACCGTGCGCGTGCCCGTATATCGCAGCCATAGTGAGTCCGTAAACATCGAGTTCGAGCATGACCTAGATCTGGCTGAGATGGCTAAGGCTATTGATGCTTTCCCCGGCGTGCAAATGATGGATGATCCCCAAAACCAGATTTATCCCATGCCACTCTATACCTCTGAAAAATATGATTGCTTCGTAGGCCGTCTCCGTCGTGATGAGTCCAACCCCAATACCTTTAATCTGTGGGTTGTAGGCGACCAAATCCGCAAGGGCGCTGCCTTGAACACACTGCAAATTGCTGAAGTTATGATTAAAAACGGCTGGATTTAAGCCAGACAGGCCATAATGCACCATCTACTTCGTCATCGCCGGCTTGAAGTATTATAGATACGTCGGCGCCGACGATTCCTCGTATCTGGCACATTCTGACCAGTCTGGGGAAAGCGTTCTATATGAGATAGGAGAGGTTTTATGAAAATTATTGTCCAAAAATTCGGCGGCACCTCCGTAGCCAGTGAGGAAGCCCGCATTGCTGTTAAAGATAAAGTGTTGCAAGCCATCCATAATGGCTTTGCTCCCGTAGTTGTAGTTTCTGCTATGGGTCGCAAGGGTGCACCCTATGCAACCGATACTTTGATTGATACCCTGAAGGAAGCTAATATTTCTGTCAACGTGCGTGAGATGGATATGCTCATGTGCTGCGGTGAAATCATTTCCTCCTGCGTCATGGCAGCAACTTTGCAAAAATTTGGCATTAACGCTATGGCTCTGACCGGTGGCCAAGCCGGCATCATCACCGACTCCCAATTCGGTGCAGCTCGCATTAAGAATATCAAGGTTTCCTACCTGATGCGTTTGCTCGAATCCGGCATTATCCCCGTAGTATGCGGCTTCCAGGGCATGACCGAAAATAACTTTAAGTTCACCACCTTGGGTCGCGGTGGCAGCGATACCTCCGCAGCAGCTCTAGGCGCAGCTCTGAAGGCTGATTGCGTAGAGATTTATACCGACGTAGAGGGCATCATGACTGCTGACCCGCGCTTGGTAAAGGAAGCCAATATCCTAGAGCAAATCTCCTATGCTGAGGTTTGCCAAATGGCATATAACGGCGCTAAGGTTATTCATCCTCGCGCTGTAGAAATTGCTATGGGCAGCAATATTCCCATGTATGTAAAATCCACCTTCAGCGATGCTCCTGGTACCTTGATCACTAGCGAATGCAGTGGTCGCAGCGCCGGTAGCGAGGTTGCTATCAACGAGAGCTGTGCAAGTGGCGTTGCTAACCTGAGTGATTTGGTACAATTCCGCATTGAGCTCAATCCCACTGATTTGGCCGCAGGCCGTAATCTGTTCGAGGATTTGGCAGCTGCCGGCATCAGCGTAGGCTGTCTGAACCTGTCCGAGAAGGAAGCTATGTTCGCCGTTTTCACTCCGGATCAGGAGCGCACTATTAAGGTGCTGGATGAAACTGGCTTTAAGTATGTTTGCAATACTGGCTGCGCTAAGGTGTCTGTAGTAGGCAGCGCTATGCGCGGTGTGCCAGGCATCATGGCTACCTTCGTAGCAGCGCTGGCTGCCAAGAATATCGCTATTCTGCAAACCGTGGACTCCGATACTACAATTTCTGCTATCGTTAAGGAAGAGCATTTGGTTGACGCTGTTACAGCGCTACATCATGCTTTCAAATTATAAAAGAGGTGTAATTATTTTATGACAAGACCCTATTTTGGTAGATTATTAACTGCCATGGTCACTCCCTTCAAGGAGGATGGCAGTGTTAATTATGAAGCTGGCTGTCAGCTGGCCGATTGGCTTTTGGCTAACGGTTCCGATGGCTTGGTAATCGAAGGCTCCACAGGCGAAGCTGCTACCATGGACATGGATGAAAAAATCAAATTCATGGAAACCATTGTGAAGCATGTCAATGGTCGTGCTCCCATTGTGGCCGGTGCTGGCACTAACTGCACCGCTTCCACTATTGATTTGGTAAAGAAGATGGAAGCCTGCGGTGTGGATGGTCTGCTGGTAGTAGGTCCCTTCTATAACAAACCCACCCAAGAGGGTTATTACCAACATTTTGCAGCTGTGGCTAAATCCACCAAGCTTCCCATCATCGTGTACAATGTGCCCGGTCGTACCGGCTCCAATATTGCCC
>JBJDXC010000069.1:0-3482 GCA_051866475.1 Phascolarctobacterium sp. | reverse complement strand
GGAGAACTCCAGCAGGGGCTCTTCGAATTGGCAGCCCTTCATGGTGTATTTATTAACAGGATTGGGCTTCACAGCAACCTTCTTAGTTGCATATTCCCAAGCCTCAGCCTTAGCCAGTTGAGTATCCAAGGGCTTCATAACCAGAGCCTTGCCCTTCGGAGCCGGGCAAACCTGAGCACAGTTGCCGCAGCCCAAGCAATCCAGCGGGGAAACATTAATAGTAAAGGTCATGCCCTTAGCACCGATAGCAGGCTTCTTAGCCATAATCTCCGGAGCAGCAGCAGCTTCAGCCTCATCCATCAGTACAGGGCGAATTGCAGCATGCGGGCAAACAAAGGCGCATTGGTTACATTGAATACAGGTATCAGGATTCCATTCAGGAACATCCAGAGCAACACCGCGTTTTTCGTAAGCGGAGGTACCACTGGGGAAGGTGCCATCGTTAACGCTCATCAAATCGCCAACGGTCAGCTTATCGCCTTCCAGACGATTCATGGGCACCATGATCTTATCTACGAAATCATTACCGGTCTTAGCAGCCGCCTTGGTCTCCTCAGCATTTGCCCACTCAGCAGGGATTTCTACCTTCACAACAGCGTTGACACCGGCATCTACAGCAGCATAGTTCATGTCGACAATGGCTTGACCCTTCTTGCCATAGGAGTGCTCAATAGCGTCCTTCATGTATTTCACTGCTTCATCAATAGGAATAATATTAGCCAGCTTGAAGAAAGCAGCCTGCATAACCATATTAATGCGAGCGCCCAGACCGATTTCCTTACCGATCTTGACAGCGTCGATGATATACAGATTGATATCGTTCTTTGCAATATATTGCTTCATAGCTGCGGGCAGCTGCTCGCCTAATTCTGCAGCAGTCCATTCGCAGTTCAAAAGCAAGGTACCACCCTTTTTGATGCCTGCCACAACATCATAGGAATGTACATACGATTGCTTATGCACGGCTACAAAGTCAGCTGCATCAATCAGATAGGGAGCCTGAATCGGAGTCTTGCCAAAGCGCAGGTGGGATACGGTGATGCCACCGGACTTCTTGGAATCATAGAAGAAGTAGCCTTGTGCATACATATCAGTATGGTCGCCAATAATCTTAATGGAGTTCTTGTTAGCGCCTACAGTGCCGTCGGAGCCCAGGCCCCAGAACTTGCAGGCGGTTGTGCCTTCAGGAACTACTTCCAAATCTCTGCCAGCGGGCAGGGAGGTATTGGTAACATCATCTACGATGCCAACAGTGAAGTTGTTTTTCGGCTCAGCAGCTGCCAGATTTGCAAATACTGCTTCGATGTCGCGGGGCAGGGGATCCTTGGAGCCCAAGCCATAGCGGCCACCGATGATGAGCGGCTTGCGGTCGCTGTTGTAGAAGGCAGCACGTACATCCAAGTACAAAGGCTCGCCTAAAGAGCCAGGCTCCTTGGTGCGGTCCAGAACTGCGATGCGTTTTACGGTCTCAGGAATAGCCTTCATGAAAGCATCAAAGGCAAAGGGACGATACAGATGTACTACCAGCACACCCACCTTTTGGCCTTCCTTATTCAGAGCCTCAGCTACAGTGCGAGCGGTGTCGCAGCCGGAGCCCATAGCTACGATGATGTTTTCAGCATCAGGAGCGCCGTAGTAGTTGAACAGATGATATTCACGACCGGTAATCTTAGAAATTTCGGCCATATATTCCTCTACCATGGCAGGAACTGCTTCATAGTAGGAGTTTACAGTCTCACGAGTTTGGAAATAAATGTCAGGGTTTTGCGCACTACCACGTTGAACGGGGTTATCCGGGTTCAGGGAACGTTTGCGGAAGGCGTCCACAGCATCCTTGTCCAACAGCTTCTCCAAATCCTCGTAATCCATAACCTCAATCTTTTGGATTTCGTGAGATGTGCGGAAGCCGTCGAAGAAGTTCAGGAAGGGTACACGGCTCTTAATTGCAGTCAAATGCGCAACAGCAGCCAAGTCCATAACTTCTTGCACGGAGGATTCAGCCAGCATAGCAAAGCCGGTTTGACGGCAAGCCATAACGTCCTGATGGTCACCAAAGATGTTCAGGGAGCTAGCAGCCAAAGCACGAGCAGAAACATGGAAAACACCAGGCAGTAATTCGCCGGCAATTTTATACATGTTCGGAATCATCAGCAGTAAGCCTTGGGAAGCGGTGAAGGTGGTAGTCAAAGCACCAGCCTGCAGAGAGCCGTGTACAGCACCAGCAGCGCCAGCCTCGGATTGCATTTCTACAACGCGCACCTGTTGACCAAAGAGATTTTTTCTACCTTGGGCAGACCACTCGTCCACTACCTCAGCCATAGGAGAGGACGGAGTAATGGGATAGATACAAGCAACATCAGTAAAGGCATACGCGATGTGCGCAGCAGCGGTGTTGCCATCCATGGTTTTCATTTTTGCCATTGATTTGACCCTTCTTTCTATAACGTCATTATAATAATAAAAAGATTGACCTTTTTTAGAAGCGGTAGCTCTCCTACCAGCAAATTTAGTATACACTATCTGCACTCTTTTGTAAAATCAAAAGCGCCCTGAAATGACAATGTATACATAATTTTTACACATGTGAAAAAACAAGGAGATACCTTAACATGGCACCTCCTTGTATGCACTATTTAACAATTGTTACAGGCACGGTGGCATTCTCCAAAACCAGCTGACTTACGCTGCTACGGAAAATACCCTCCAGCACGCCCATACCACGACTGCCCAGCACAACGCCATCGCAGCCCTCATCCTGCACCGTCTGCAAAATACTAGCAGCCACGTTGCCACCATTCTCCAGCAAATAGGTACAGTCAATACCCTTGCCTGCCAGCATCGCATTAGCGGAGTCCAAAACCTCGTTGCCAATATGCGCAAAGAAAGCATCGCCCTCTGCAACAAGCACAGGCTCAGCGTGCTTACCCTTGTCCACCGTCATAACAACTAGGCTGCCACCGCTCAAGCGCACCAGCTCGCAGGCATATTCCAATGCACGCCAAGAACATTCCGTACCGTCAATGGGTACCAGGATACGGCGCAGCATTTTATTTCACAATGAGCACGGGAACAGTTGCATATTGAGATACCTTGGAGCTTACACTGCCCAAGAAGAATTCAGCAATACCGGACAAACCGCGGCTGCCGATGACAATAGCATCTGCATTGGCCTTTTTGGCTAGCGCGATAATGCGCTCGGAGGGATGACCCACCTCTAGGCTGTATTCCGTCTTATGAGGATATTCAGCTAAGCGCTCTTCAGCCATTTCCAAAACCTTGTCGCCAATTTTTTCCAGCTCGCTGTTGCCCTGGGTTACAGTGGCATGATCCAGCGGAATCGCCAGCAATGCAGCATTATTGTAGGGCTGAATTACGTTCACAACCAACAAATCACTATCAAATTTTTTGCCCAACTCCACAGCAGTGTTCAGTGCTCTCCAGGAGCCTTCGCTACCATCAACAGGAACGAGAATTTTTTTGAA
>JBJDXC010000068.1:0-3492 GCA_051866475.1 Phascolarctobacterium sp. | reverse complement strand
TGCGATGCATAGCGGTAAAAATTTCTTCGCTTTGCAGGCGGATTTCCACGCCAATCTCCTCGCCCAGCTTCACCATAACCTCGCGAGCTTCAGCCAGGGTTACATTAGCACCCTCCATGTCTGCAATGAGCACCATGTTAAAGAAGCCCTGCATAATGTTTTGGTTAATATTAATAATATTAATGTTCATATCGGCTAAAGCATTGGTCACCTTAGCGGTAATGCCCACCTTATCCTTGCCTACGATTGTTAAAACGACTTGCATCCCGAAGTCCCCCTTAAATAAAATTACTTAAGCTATAGCCCTCAAAAAGCCCTGTCTAAGCAGCCTTTGTTGCGCTTAAAAATACTTAACACTGATATTTTATCACATATCTTGGTCGCTGTCTTGTATACATGCGCTCATTTTGGGAAACTTGAGGATAAATTCTGTGCCCTGACCGGGAGTGCTATTAACCCGCACGGTACCCCCGTGGAAGAGCACGCCGTGCTTCACGATGGAGAGGCCCAGTCCCGTGCCCTCGATGCCCTTATGTCGACTGTGGTCCACACGATAGAAGCGCTCGAAAATATGAGGCAGCTCGGCTGTGGCTATACCCATGCCCGTGTCATTGACCTTGACCACATATTTATTTTCTGTTTCGTTTAGGGACAAGGTTACCTTGCCGCCCTTGTGATTATATTTGATGCCATTATCTAGCAGATTGAAGAAAATTTCTTCCATGACGGAGGCAATGCCCAGGAGATGACCGTCGCTCTGCAGACTATTCTCCAGCTCCAGCTGCACCTTGACGCTGCGAGCCTTATCCTGCAGGCGGCGCACTGCGCTCTGGCCCACCTCTGGCAGGGAAAATTCCTCCAGCATATCGTGGTTCAGCTCATCTAATTTGGACAGCTTCATCACATCGTCGATAAGGCGCAGGAGATTTTTCGCCTCATCATAAATCTTTTGCAAAAAGCGAGGCCTGTCCTCCTCCTTGACCAGACCACTGAGCATGATTTCTGAATAGCCCAGCACGCTTTGCAAAGGTGTCTTCAGCTCGTGGGACACATTGGCCGAGAACTGGCGACGCAGCTTTTCTGAAGCCGTACGCTCGGTCACATCCATGATGAGCAGCACAAAGCCTTTATCCGCAATGCGGCTGCCGTTAAACTGGTAGTAGGTGCTGCCACGGTTAATTACCAAACGTCCCTTGCCCACCAGCTCCATTTGCTGCAGCAGGCGCTTAATATCCTCTCCGCTGATGAGCTCCAGAATATCCTTCCCCAAAAGCTCATCCTTATCCTTGCCCAAGAATTTAATAGCACTCTTATTTAAGGAAGCCACATGCCACTGGGTATCGAGAAAAAGCATGCCCTCATCCATATTATTGGTGACGGCCTTCAGCTCCTGCTTTTTACTCTTATAGCGACGCATTTCCCGGTTTAGAGCGGCCTGCTGCTGCGTAAAGCGTTCCACTATGGGCGCTAGCTCGGGGTAAATATCCTTATTATCCTGGGGCTGCTCCAAGTCCAGTCGCTCCAGGGGCTGCAAGGCCTTGCGGGTAATGCTGCGAGCTGCCAAAAAGGCTCCGCCCAAGACTAAAAGCAGCACTAGAGCAATATAGCCAGCCAAAAACTGAGCCTGCTGAAACACCGCCGCATTGGTGCGAGCTAAGCGCAGGATATTGCCATCGCCTAAGACTACGGCGTAATAGAGGATTTCCTTGCCCAAGGTGTCGGATTTGCGACTGGCAAAGCCCTCCCCCTGCTCTAAAGCCTGCTGGATTTCCTGACGCATTAAATGGTTATCCATTTTCTCAGCCATGGTGTAATTATCAAAAAGCACCTGGCCCATGGGGGTAATCAAGGTCACCCTGTCCGCCAACTGGGTCCGATGGAGCTGCTTTACGGTAATGCGCCCATCCTCATCGGTCTCCAAGAGCAGAGCCGCCTCCCGCTTCAGACTTTGGTAGCTGTCATTGGTAATATAGTGTACGCTGAGCCAGGCAAAGAGGGCCACCACCAAAAGGACGCTGCCCATAGTAAGCAGCAAAAGACTGCGAAATAATTTTTGCTTCATTTGCTGGCCGCCATTCTGTAGCCCACCCCGCGGATGGTTTCAATCAAGTCCCCGGCGCTGCCCAGCTTTTGGCGCAGGGTGCGGATATGCACGTCCACAGTGCGGGTCTCACCGGTGAATTCGTAGCCCCAGATGTCGTTGAGGAGCTTATCTCTAGAGAAGACGATGCCCTGATGGAGCAGAAACTTTTTCAAAAGCTCGAACTCCTTCAAAGTAAGAACTACATCCCTGCCCTCGACGCTGACTTTATGCTCTTCTAGGTTAACCTCCAGCTCATCCCTTTTGATGATTTGCGCAGCAGGCTGCGCCCCACGACCCTCGCAGCGGCGCAGCACGGCCTTGATGCGGGCCACCATCTCCAGCATGCCAAAGGGCTTAGCAATATAGTCGTCGGCGCCGTAGTCCAAGCCCTTAACCTTGTCGAATTCAGTGCCCTTAGCTGTAGCCATGATGACGGGGATACTGGCGTAGCGCTGATTGCCGCGCAGGCGGCGCAGGATACTTAGGCCGTCCTCATCGGGCAGCATGATGTCTAGCAAAATAAGCTTGGGTAGCTCCTTTTCCAGCTCGGCATACAGCTCCTTGCCGCTCCTGCAGCCCTTGGCCTCCAGGCCCACGGATTGTAATGTATAGACCTCTAATTCGCAAATATTTTGTTCGTCCTCGACGCAGTAAATCATGAATTTTACCTCATTTCTTTGATGCACATATATTTAAGTAATTGCTTTCTCGCAACATAACGACTGAGCTTCACAGCCACTGCAAAACAGCAAACGTTATGTAAAGTGTTCACCTTTATATTATATATGATAGCGGATTTTTCCTGCGTACGCTGTTAAATTTGCGTAAAAAAATAGGCCAGCTCAAGGCCAGCCTATTTCATTGATGCTTATAACACTATATTCTACTATCCTGTAAAATACGTTAGAAGTGCCAGAAGCCGAGGAACAGAGCGATTTGTGCAGCGCAGGCGTACTTATGGTACGTCAAGCAAGCAAATTGCTCTGTGACGAAGGATAATGGTGCTTATAACGTATTTTACGCTTCGGTGAATTGGTCCTTACCCACTGCGCACAGAGGGCAAACCCAATCTTCGGGAACATCTTCCCAAGCAGTGCCTGCTGCTACGCCGTTATCAGGATCGCCAACCTCAGGATCATATACATAACCGCAAATGCCGCATACCCATTTAGCCATGAAGAACAACTCCTTTCGGAAAAAAATATTTGTGATACTCTTATTATAGCACAGAATGCTCTGACGCAAGCAAAAAAATCGTGAAAAATATTGTATACTGTCCCTTAGCAAGCTACCGTACAGTATTATTTTTCCAGAGAACTACAATTCCCCAGCGCAGTGAAGGATGTGACTACTCTCAATCTCATCCTCCGCTACTACTCAGGGGCGCTAATAATTTACAATATTATACT
>JBJDXC010000067.1:0-3496 GCA_051866475.1 Phascolarctobacterium sp. | reverse complement strand
ATTGATACAGTACCATTTTCTGGCGAATATTTCAAGGCATTATCGCCTAAAATCAAAATTAATTGCACCAATTGGTCCCCATCACCCAAAATTTTGATGCTTTCGTCAGCGTGCACATTAAAAATCACCTTGCGCTTCACTGCCTTCACGCTCAATTTTTCGGCGACATTGCGGATGATAACAGCCAAGGGCAGCTCATCCATATTATTAGTATCCAGGGGATCACTGGATTCCAGCCTGCTGATATCCAGCAGCTCCCGCACCATGCGTTCTAGGCGCACTGTTTCTTCATTGATCAGGGTACGATAACGCTGCAACACCTCTGGATCCGTCACCATGCCATCGCTGATGGCCTCGTTATAGCCACGGATAATGGTGATGGGTGTGCGCAGCTCATGGGAAACATTGGCCACGAAGTCGCGGCGGATTTTTTCCGTGCGCTCCATCTTGGCAATGTATTCGCTTAAATCGCTGCCCAGGGAGTTCAAGGAGCCTGCCAGCTCGGCAATCTCATCCTCACCCTGCACCAGGAGTCTGCGGCTGTAGTCGCCAGAAGCCATGGCCATAGCGCTATCCTTCATCTCCTGCACGGGCTGAATAATCTTGCGGGACAATTTCTTCACCAGGAAGAGACTTATCAAAAGGGCAATAATGCCCACAGCTGTTATGTAGATGTAAACATTACGCAGAAATTTTTCAAAGCCGCTGAGCGGTTCAATCATTAAAATGGCGCCTGTATTACCATTGGCAGTTTTATAGGGCACGCCCACTAAAATAACCTGCTCCTTGTAATGGGGATGAAAAATCTGCGATTTAAAGGATTGGCCTGCGTATATATCATGTAAAATGATCCTGATGCGATAGGAAATACCGCTTTCCTTAATATCCTTATCCAGCTTCTGAGCGTTATTCTTCAGCTCACTAGGTGAAGGCACACCATATTTCATAAACTGCCTTAAGGAATCGGGCTCATCGGCCTTTTCCGGGCCATCATAATAGGAGGCCGCAATCAGCTCATAATTATCATCAAACAACCAGATGCGAGCTCCGACCAGGCGGTCCACAGCGATAATATAGCGATAAAGCATATTCTTATCGTCCATGCGGATAAAGGCTTCAATGGTCTCACCCATCTCATGCCCCTTATCGGTCAGCTCCTGCTCCTTGATTTCAAAGAAATAGTCAGCAATCAAATAGGAAATACCTGCCGTAATTCCCACCACCACGATGACTATAATAACCATGAAGCTATACATCAGGCGGGTACTGAGGGACTTTTTCATGCTAAATTATTTATCCTTGATTTCAAACTTATAGCCAACGCCCCAAATGGTGGTAATATCCCATTTGGAGTCCTCCGGAATATTGAGCTTTTGGCGAATGCGCTTAATATGGGTATCTACGGTACGGGTATCACCGTAGTAGGAATAACCCCAAATGGTCTCCAGCAGCTGGTTACGGCTGAAGGCCTTGCCCGGATTGGAGGCTAAGCACCAGAGGAGCTCCATTTCCTTAGTGGTAAAGGTCATCTTGTTGCCAAAGGCAGTAACCTGGTATTGGTCCATATCGATAACCAGGCCATCGTAGACAATGCGAGAGGAGTCACCCTTCTTTTCCTGGGTACCGGCCCGACGCAGCACTGCCTTGACTCTGGCTACAACCTCACGGGAGTTGAAGGGCTTGGTGATATAATCATCCGCGCCAATCTCCAGACCCAGAATGCGGTCGTCGTCATCGTCCTTGGCGGTAACCATAATAATGGGCAGCTCGCTAATCTTGCGCACCTGCTTGCATACCTCGATGCCATCTAGTACAGGCATCATTATATCCAAAAGCAAAATATCCGGTTTTTCTGATTGCACCTTTAAAATGGCAGCAGCGCCATCCTCGGCTTCAATAACCTCGAAGCCTTCCTTTTCAAAATAGATTTTTAAAATCTCACGAATCTGCGCTTCATCATCAGCAATCAAAATTTTTTGCTTT
Source organism: Phascolarctobacterium sp. (assembly GCA_051866475.1). Classification (GTDB taxonomy): domain Bacteria; phylum Bacillota; class Negativicutes; order Acidaminococcales; family Acidaminococcaceae; genus Phascolarctobacterium_A. Next base: position 1,513 of record JBJDXC010000067.1, on the reverse strand, counting down.
GTCATAGCAATCACTCCTGACATTACATGATGTTGTTAATTATTATATCACAAAATCTCTTAAAGTTTAGCTATGTTCACAAAACATTCACCAAAAAGTGGCCATTTTATCAAGGGTTGCCTACTTAAAGCTATATTTCTTCGTCACAGGTCGCTATTTGCACCTTGCCCTCAGCTATTAAGCGCAGCAAAAGGTCCACAATCTCCCCATCCAGCTGGGTATTTTTGGCTTTTTCCAGCTCGCTCAGGATTCTTTCCTTAGTCAGGTGGGGCCTGTACACGCGGGTAGAATTCATAGCATCAAAGGTATCGGCCACCGCGATAATGCGTGCTTCCAGAGGAATATCATGACCCGCCAGATGGTGCCCATAGCCATGTCCGTCATAGCGCTCGTGATGGCTCTTGGCACCCACGGCAATCAGGGGGAAGCGGGAAATCTCTTCCAAAATAGCGTTACCGATGTCGGTATGCTCCTTCATCTTGGCGTATTCCTCATCGGTCAGAGGACCGCGCTTATTCAAAATCTCATCGGGAATAACCACCTTGCCCACGTCATGGAGCATGGCCACGCGATAAAGATTATCCACTCTGTCCTTGCTCCAGCCCATGGCCTCGGCCAGCTGGCGGGAGTATTGGGCTACCCTAGAGGAGTGACCGCTGGTGTAGTGGTCCTTGAGGTCAATAGCCTTCGCGAAGGAGCCAATTACCTGGTCCAGGAATTCTTCGGTTTCGCGCTGTTTGGCCTGCATTGCTTGCATACGCCTGTGGATATAGAAGCGGTAGCTACCAAAGAGCAAACTGATGATGATACCCAAGGGTACAAGAATAAAGGCGGGATACTCAGAAAGCTTCTTTTCCTTGATTAAAGTATAGACCTTTTCCTGGCTCAGCCTGCCAGTGCGCTGATCATAAATGCCCACGTGGAGCTTATAGGTGCCGCCGGCAAGGTTGGTATAGGTGCGCTCCTTATTCTCGAAGCGGCTGATTTTTTCTACATCACGATCAAAGCCCTCCAGATAGGTGGACATGATCACATTATTCAAGGTATTGGTCAACACATATGCCTTATAGGTAATACGGGTGGCATCACTGGCGATTTTAAGGGACTGGTTCTCGTCCAGAGGATAGTCCACGCCGTCAATATTGATGCTGGGCACGCAGAACTTTTTGGGACTGGTGCTCTGGTCCAGGCTCTCCAAATTCAGCTCACAGAAGCTGTTTTGCAGGCATAGGTAGAGCTTTTCGTTACCCTCGATATAGTTAAAGGAGTTGGCCGTTAAAGCGCCGCTAAGGCCCTCTCGCTGGCTCAAGAGATAGTCAAAGGAGCCATCCTTTAAAAGCTTGGAGGCAGTGGTCACATAAACACCCTGATTGCAGGTGACCAGCATTTCCCCGGTTGGCAGGAAGAGAAAATCAAAATTATTGGTGCTGGGGAAATTATTTATCGTATGCAGCTCATTATTCTTAAAATAGGCAATGGAGTTACCGGTGGAAATCCAGATACCTCCCTGATC
>JBJDXC010000066.1:0-16708 GCA_051866475.1 Phascolarctobacterium sp. | reverse complement strand
CATGGTCAACGTGACCGATGGTGCCGATATTCAGATGGGGTTTAGTTCTTTCATATTTAGCTTTTGCCATTGTGAATTTCCTCCTTAAGGTTGTTTCTTAAAACTAGGCTTAGTTGGTGCCTTTGTTTTTAGCAATGATTGCTTCAGCAATGTTCTTGGGAACGTCTTCGTAGTGGTCAACTTCCATAGAGTAGTTGCCACGACCTTGAGTCTTGCTGCGCAGGTCGGTTGCATAACCGAACATTTCAGCCAGCGGAACGAATGCATGAATTACTTGTGCACCGTTGCGAGCTTCCATACCTTCGATGCGACCACGACGAGAGTTTACGTCGCCGATTACATCGCCCATGTACTCTTCAGGAACAGTGATTTCTACTTTCATGTAGGGTTCCAGGATAACCGGGTTAGCCTTTTCAGCACCACTTCTGAAGCCCATGGAGCCGGCAATCTTAAATGCCATTTCAGAAGAGTCGACTTCGTGGTAAGAACCGTCGTATACGGCTACAGCGATGTCAACCATGGGATAGCCGGCAACTACGCCGTTTTCCATAGCTTCCTTAACGCCTGCTTCGATAGGAGCGATGTATTCCTTAGGAATAGCGCCGCCGACAACCTTGTTCTCGAACAGGAAGCCTTCGCCAGGTTCACGCGGGGTGATTTCCAACCAGCAGTGACCGTATTGGCCTTTACCGCCAGACTGACGAACAAATTTACCTTCAGCTTTAACAGCCTTGCGGATGGTTTCGCGGTAAGCAACCTGCGGGTTACCAACAGTGCAGCCTACTTTGAATTCACGCAGCAGACGGTCAACAATGATGTCCAGGTGAAGCTCGCCCATACCGGAAATAATGGTTTGGGAGGTTTCAGGATCAGTGTGAACGCGGAAGGTGGGGTCTTCTTCAGCAAGTTTTTGTAAAGCAATACCCATTTTTTCTTGGTCTGCTTTGGTTTTAGGTTCAACTGCAACGGAGATAACGGGCTCGGGGAATACCATGGATTCCAGGATGATCTCGTTCTTTTCGTCGCAGAGGGTATCACCAGTGGTGGTGTCCTTCAGGCCTACAGCTGCTGCGATATCACCGGAGTAAACCATTTCGATTTCTTCACGGTGGTTAGCATGCATTTGCAGGATACGACCGATACGCTCGCGTTTACCCTTGCTGGAGTTATATACATAAGAGCCAGAGGTCAGGGTACCGGAGTATACGCGGAAGAATGCCAGCTTACCAACGAAGGGGTCGGTAGCAATCTTGAAGGCCAGTGCTGCAAACGGAGCTTCGTCGGAGGACGGACGCTCGTCTTCTTCACCGGTTTCAGGATTTACGCCTTTGATATTGGGGATATCAGTAGGAGCGGGCATGAATTGGATTACAGCGTCCAGCATGGGTTGAACGCCTTTGTTCTTGTAGGAAGAGCCGCAGCATACCGGGGTCATCTTGCAAGCGATGGTTGCTTTGCGGATGCCGGCAACGATTTCTTCCTCGGTCAGCTCTTCGCCTTCCAAGTATTTCATCATCAGCTCGTCATCGCTTTCAGCAACAGCTTCAATCAGAGCTGCGCGATATTCTTCAGCTTTTTCCTTCATATCTTCAGGAATTTCGATGAACTCTTCTTCTTTACCCAGCTTATCGTCATAAACGATAGCTCTCATTTTGATGAGGTCTACCATGCCTTCGAAGGTATCTTCGTAGCCGATAGGCAGTTGAATGGGAACAGCGTTAGCATTCAGACGGGTTTTCATCATATCAACTACGCGATAGAAGTCAGCGCCGGTGATATCCATTTTGTTTACATATGCCATACGAGGTACGTTGTATTTGTCAGCCTGACGCCATACGGTTTCAGATTGAGGTTCAACGCCGCCTTTAGCACAGAAAACTGCAACGGAGCCGTCCAGAACACGCAGGGAACGTTCAACCTCTACAGTGAAGTCAACGTGGCCCGGAGTGTCGATGATGTTGATACGATGTTTATCAAATTGTTTCTCAGAGCCTTCCCAGTAGCAGGTGGTTGCAGCAGAGGTGATGGTAATACCACGCTCTTGCTCTTGAACCATCCAGTCCATGGTAGCAGCGCCTTCATGAGTTTCACCGATCTTGTGTACTCTGCCGGTATAGAACAGAATACGTTCGGTAGTAGTGGTTTTACCAGCATCGATGTGAGCCATGATGCCGATATTTCTAGTTCTCTCAAGCGGAATTAATCTGCCCACTTCTTAAATCCTCCTCAAAATGTCTGAGTCAGGCCATTACCAGCGGTAATGAGCAAATGCTTTGTTTGCTTCTGCCATCTTGTGGGTATCTTCACGTTTTTTAACAGCTGCGCCAGTGCCATTGGAAGCATCCATGATTTCACCAGCTACGCGCTCGTACATGGTTCTTTCACCACGCAGGCGAGAGTAGTTTACCAGCCAACGAATACCCAGGGTGGTTTTACGATCAGCGCGAACTTCAACCGGAACTTGGTAGTTAGCACCGCCAACACGGCGAGCACGTACTTCCAACAGCGGCATTACGTTTTGCATTGCTGCGTCGAAAACTTCCAGAGGATCTTTACCAGTTTTTGCACGAACCAGGTCGAATGCATCGTATACAATACGTTCTGCAACGCCTTTTTTACCGTCGAGCATGATTTTATTAATGAAACGAGTTAACAGTTTAGAACCGTACACCGGATCCGGCAGTACGTCTCTTTTGGTTACAGGGCCTTTTCTCGGCATGTGTTTCCCTCCTTAGGATGATATCATTCTTAATGTTTTCTTGAAATTATTTCTTTGCTTTAGCACGTTTTGCGCCGTACTTGGAGCGAGATTGGTTGCGGTTAGCAACGCCTGCAGTATCAAGAGCACCGCGAATGATATGGTAACGCACACCAGGAAGGTCCTTGACTCTTCCGCCTCTGATCAGAACAACACTGTGTTCTTGAAGATTATGGCCGATACCCGGGATGTAAGCAGTAACTTCGATGCCGTTGGTCAAACGTACACGAGCTACTTTACGCAGAGCAGAGTTAGGTTTCTTCGGGGTGGTGGTGTAAACACGGGTGCAAACGCCACGCTTTTGCGGACATTCTTTCAATGCCGGTGCAGTAGATTTGCTCTTCAGAACCTCTCTGCCTTTGCGAACCAATTGGTTAATTGTAGGCATATCGGCACCTCCTTTCCAAACAATTAGATTTTAATGATTATAAAAACTTGACTATTGCCAAGCCCTTATCAGGATTTAAGTATTGCAGCAGCTGCGGCCTTTACGTTGATGCTGCAGGCCTTGCCGATCTCCAGCATGCTCTCCGTGGTTACGGTGGGCACGTTGCTTGCCTGGCACAGCTCCAACAGCTTTCCGGTAACTCTTTCGTCCGCATCACTTGCGATGTAGACTACCTCAGCCACTTGCTTTACTACAGCCTTTTGTGTTTGCTTAACACCTACGGTGCGCTGCTCGGCTTGCTTTAAAGCATCCAGCGTCATTGGATTACCTCCTTAACAGAGCGCATAGCTCTCCCGCGATACTTGTATATTGTAACATCTTAAACAATCCATGTCAACACTTTTGCATAATTTTTTTCAAAAATTTAGGCGCGTCAAAGGCCGTATTAATGCACGTCTTGTTTTCCACGTACCCAAGTGTTTCAATGCCCCTGCGGCGGACATTTCCGTCCGCACGGGACATGCTATAAGCGCCACAGGCTAAAGCGCTGATAGCCATATTTTTCGGCTATATTGCGCCAAAAAGCCAGCGTCAGCTCATCAGCATACCAAACGGTATGGGCCTCATCCTTGACGCTATAGCTAAAGTAAAGGCTTCGACTAGCTTTATCACGCTGGGGCACTGCCTGATATTTTTGTGCTAGGGCCTCAGCCTGCCCTTGGGTTAAGCCTGCAGCCTTTCCGCCCTCTACCCAGTCAAAGCCACCATTGGCGAAGGCAATGGTGGGCGTACCTCTAAGCTTTTCCATTTGCTTAAGCGTACGTAAAATAAATTTTTCATTGGCCTTGGGCCCTGGCCCACTATGTGGTCCATATAAATTGTAAAACATCACTACATATTCTAGCTTTTCCGGCAAAAGCTCAGCATAAGCCAGCGTCTTAGGCTCTAGAACTAGGCGCAGCTTGAGCCCATTATTATCGCAGGCAGCCTTGAGCTCCTTGGCAAATAGCGCAAAGCTTTGGGCAAGAGCCTCCTCCTGCCACAAATTTTCATAATCGATTTCTACACCGGCAAAGCCCTTGTCCTTGCACAGCTTAATAATTTCTTCGATATGCCTACGCCTTGCTGCTTCCTTATCCAATAAGCGATGTAAAAGCTGCACATCTTTAAGCACAGAGCCCTTACCAGCTTCCTTATCATTGACAAAGCTCAAGTAAAGGCGCCTTGCTGTAAGCTTTTTATCTTGCTTGAAAGCAGCCAGATCTAGTCCCTCTGGCAGAGTAAGCCGATTATTTTTATCAAAATGCACTGCAAAGGCCACCAAAGCTTGATCATCCTGACACAGAGCTTGCTCTAAACCCTGCTGCCAATCCCAATAAACAACCCAGCTAGAACGCTCGGGTACCATGGGCGGAGCCTGCTTGGGTATGGCGGCAATACAGGACCAGGCATAGCCCACACAGGCCAGCAGCACTGTAGCAAGTATTTTTTTCTTGTGCTTGAATAAATTCATGCCTGCCTCCCGCCATAAAATAGCCTTCCCTACTCCTAAAATTTATCAAAAGCTATGTACAAAGAAATGCAAAAGCTTCTCCCAATATGCATTCAGAGCATAGAGCACGCCCTCCACACCGTGGAGCTGGCTGTCGTATAAAATTAAGCCTTCCTCATCGCCCCAGGGCTTATCAATGCGTATGCTATGTCCGAAAAGACTAAACATGAGCACCGGCTCAGACTTCTTGTCGGTGCGATAATCATAGACCATGAGCTTTTCGAAGACGCCATCATAGACATCATCCGCCAAATTACGCTGGCTCCAGTCATAAGCCGTCATAGCGGCCTCCAGAGCAATTTTTCCTTTGCCATGCTTGCTCACAGTGATGGGCTCGTCAAGCTCACGCCCATCCAAAATTAGACGCAAACTGCTGCCCTTCAAAAACAGCTCCAGGCTGCGCTTGCCCGGTTCACGAATATTGATGGGTGCCACATACTCCTTAGCGCCATCCTCCACGGATGTGGCTGGCTGTGCCTCCCTATCCAGCATACGCTTGGAATAAACCTCTGCCTGCTCCTTAGTGGGTGCATAGCGAGCAGCAGTTTTCAGCGCTGCTACCTCGGCAGCCTTTTTATCCTCGTCTATGCTCACCGGCTCCTTGCCATCAAATTTATGTAAATCCAGCTTTAGGAGCTCCTTGCCATTCTCTCTTACATATAAGTAATTACCGCTCAGCTTTACAGCTAAGGGCTCGCTCAAAGCCTCGTCAGCGCGCAGATAAATGGCCTGTGTACCATATTTATTGCCGGTAAGCTCGACTTTAAGATGAACATCTGCAGCACTGCGCATGCTTTTTAAGAACAAGCGACCATTACTTTCCGGATCAGTGGTAATAATAATTTTTTCATCCTTAAACTCAGCTTGACCTGCCTGCTGCTGCCATTTAGCAGCCTCCTCGACCTTACCGCGTACAAATTTAATAGGCTGTTCCTGATCATGAGCGATACGCATGAGCACATGGTTGGCATACCAATAGGACTGGGGCTGCATACGAGTTAAATCATAAATACTGCTCTCGCGGCTGTTCCAGCTATATCCCTCACGATTGAAATTCATCTTGAAAAGCTCGGTAATCCACTTTTCATTAACTGCGCTGACCTCACGATTATTACCAAAGGCGCCGGTATTGGAGTGCATCAGAATATAAGCACCGGGCACGTAACCAATTTCCTTAGTATAAACATCCCGCAGCTTTTCATAATCGTAGCTGATGCGATCCTGCATCATGTCATAGCTTTCCTTGGGAAAATCCTTCTCGTCTCGCAGATAATCCATTAAATAATGATTGTATTTGCGGCCCATATAGGGTGCTACCAATACATGCTTCAGGGGAGTGAGCTCACCCAAATAATTGCCATAGCGGTCAAAGCAATTGATAAAGGCTAAACGATAGCCATTGGTACCCAGCTCCCAAAAGCTATTACCCTCTAAATCCTTCAGCTCCCTAGGCATCAAAAATTTCGTATCCTTGAGCTCAAATTTTTCGGCATAGGTCAAAGCCGTACCCTTGTAATTTAAATCTTCGAGAATTTTTTGGGCAAAAATAGCCGTATCACGTCTGCCATCCTCGAAGGTCAAAAACAGAGCTTTTTCCGGCAGAGCTCTACCTTGGGCATAATATTGCTCAATATCCTTTTGGGTAATGGTTTCATAGCCATTTTGCTTGAGCGCCTCTAAGTGCTCCATGAGCATATCTTTGGCAATCAAGGTATCGGTACCCGTGCGCGCTACGCCAAAATAGGACAGAGCCACAAAGCCCTTGTCATCACTCACAGGCACATCCTTGCGCTCCTGATAGGGCACATAATGCTTAAAGGTGAATAAGGCCATGGCCAAGATATAGCCTAAGCCCAGCAGAATGACAAATTCCAGGATCACTCGCAGAAATTTGCGCCGATTTTTCTTTTTTGTAAATTGTTCGTCGCCAAAATCCATATTTGCCTAGCCTCACTTTTTCTGCTCAGCTTTTTCTTTAGCATCTTTCTTACTGCTTGTCTGCTCAGACTTTTTCGTCTGCTTAGCCTCTTTCTTGGCCTTATCCTTTTCCGCTTCCTTCACATCAGCGGGAGTGGGACGAGTGCCCCAATTGGACTTCCAAAAGGTTACCCAAGCAATGGGCATCTGCCACAGCAGCACCGCCTCATAATAGAAGCAAAACCACATGCCGTACCACCAGGTAGTACTCTTACGCAAAAGCTTTTGGGCAAAGCTCATCATTAAGCTCATGAGCAGCATGCCTAAAATAAAGGTCCAAGGAAATACTCGGTAAGCCAAGGGCACATAGACTAAATTATATAAAACGATCACAGGAGCCACGATAGGTACCATAACGCCCATATAAAAGCACAGGGACATAAATGGCTCTTTTTTCCACATAAATTTCGAAGCATTGATAGACTCACGCAGCCAGGAGCGTTTCCAACGCATCTGCTGCTTCAAAAATACCTCATAGGAATTGGGCACGATGGTAGCGCAGATAGCAGTATCCTGATAGCTAGTGCGATGCTTGCGCAGGATAAAATTGGTCATACTGCGGTCGTCACCAAAGGTAGCTCGCTGGCCTAAGAATTTTTGGTTCAGCCAAGCGTCCATATTTTCCATGACTAGATCCTTGCGATAGCAGGACAAGGGACCGGAAAGACAGGTTACAGCATCAAAATAAGCCTCCGCTGCCTTCATTACGCGGAAGGAAATATAGTAGCGCACAGCCTGCATCTTTGTCAGGCCATTGGTATAGGTATTGGCCACGTCCGTGCGACCGGACACACCACCCATATCCTTATCCTTGAAGGGCTGCACTAAATTAATAATAGCGAAGGGATTAAGAAAGCTGTCGCTGTCTACGAAAACAAGCAAATCATGCTTGGCCATTTTTGCGCCCACAGCCATAGCCTCACGCTTGCCCGCATTCTTAGGCTGCACATAGTAACGCAAGCGGGCTGCTACATTATAGCGAGCTTCCTTTTCGATAAGCTCATCGATGGTCTCTTTAATCACCTGCACCGAATTATCCGTAGAATGGTCATCGATAACGATAACCTCTAAATTATCTATGGGATAATCCTGATTGAGGCAGCTGATAATAGTGCGCCTAATCCATGTTTCCTCATTAAAGCAGGGAATGATGACGGTTACGGGCGGTGTATAATGCTTATCAATGGGCACGGGGCGATAGAAGGACGCAAAAAGATAGCGGGACAGCAGAAAAATCGCTGCCACGATGCTGTATAAATAGAGCCACTTGTTGAATTTAAAATAAAGCACACTTTCTGTGCGCATCATGATAATCAAAAAGATGACCACAGCCATGAAGAAGGCCGCTGCCGGCAAGGTATAGCGATTGCGCTTGCGGGTAATGTATTCTGCCAGGGTTTCTTCAAACTCAATACCAAAGCGCTTATTGCCCTTTTCATCCTGGCATTCCCGTACCACCGTACCGTGCAGCTTTACCTTGGACTCATAGCCCTCGGGCATGGTGCCCGGGGTAATTTCAAAGCTTAAGCCCAACACATCACCCACGGTTATCCTGTTACCCTCGCCATTACTGAAGCCCAGCAAAATGCCGGAGCTGGAAATGTTCAGCACATGGCCCTGCAAATGCTTCAAGCTCTTGCGGGAGGGCATGGACACATCCACAGGATAATCCACTACAAAGCGCACGCCCTGATGATTGCCTTCAATATTCTTTTTTGAACGCTCTACCACATCATTCTCATTGAAGCCGCGCCTGTCGCTATTGCTGCGCACGCCCTCAGCATCGGGCACATGACTTAGCAAACGCCGGTCAGGCTGCTCCTCCACGAGAATATCCTTCTCAACAGTCATTTAGCTGCGCTCCTAATAAAGTTTATTGTGATTTATTGTCCCTGTGCGGACTGTAATTCTAAGGTTTTGGTTTTGGCGGACTGATTATAGCCAGTCACTAAATAATCCGATAAACGTCCTACCTCAAAGCGAGTAGGATCACCAATGTGCTTCTTTTCATTATTGGTCAGCAGAATATCTAGGGCACGAGCAGTGAATCTAGAGCTATCGCTCATATGCATAATAAATACTGCGCCCTTCTTCACCTGACCCTTTGCGTAAAGGCCGTCACGAATATTATCCACCATGGCATAAAGCGTCTCCGCTTCATAATCGTGGGTAGAGGTAGAGCCACTGACGATAAAGTCGTAGCCAGCCTGCTGCAGCGCCTTAAAGCCCTTCTTGCTAATAGTCAAGGTGGGCGGACGGAACATGCGGGTCAGGCTATATTTACCATCAACCTGCACATCACCAGTGATTTTGGCTAATTCAGCATAGGCCTCTTGATAATCCTCCAAGCGCTCCGCAGGAGTTTGCACGCTATATAAATGCTCGTGCTTACCTATGACGGCCATGGGCTTGTGGTTATAGGTATGGCAGGCAATATCGTGCCCTTCCTCGGCAATAGCGCGCAAAAGATTAGGATTATTTTTTACATTGCGAGCCAAGATAAAGAAGGTACCCTTTACCTTGTGCTTACGCAAAACATAAAGCAATTGATTGATAGCTGCATCGGTACCCCAGTCGTCAAAGCCGAAGAAAATCGCAGGCCTATTGGTATGTAAAATGCCCGTGGTATCCATAAGCCGCAGCTCCTCTTGGGTAAAGCCCAAGGTATTAGCATCAATATTAACTGTATCCGTACCAATATACCGTTCTTGAATATACTGGCGCAGAGTTAAACCTTGAACAGAATTATACTCAGGGCGCAGCTGCTCCGGCATATTTTCCGCCACTACAGGTAAGCTAAAGGTATATTTTTTGTTAGCCAAAATGCTGCCTACGGACTTAATAGCATAGGCAGAATCATTCTGCGGATTGCGCTCAGGATCATCCTCAAAAGCCCAGTAAGCGATATTATCGATTTTCTTTTCCTTCAAAAGCTGCATGACATCGGCACAAAGCAAGGGATCAGTATAATAATCCATACGGAAATTTACAATCCAGCCCCTGCCAAGGCTATACACAAACTTACCAAAAAGCTCCGGCAAAATATCGTTGGCAGTGGCGTAATCCTTGTGACGACTTTGCACCATACTCACGTTTTGGCTGATGAGGCTGTAGCCCATAGCGCTGACAGCTTCCTTAGTATAGTCCTCAATCTTGCCCCAGGGCTGCTTCACTAAAGTCGTCTCCACGCCAAATTTTTGCTTCAGCAGCTTCGCTGCCTCCTCAATTTGGCGGCACACAGTGGCAAAGCTACCGCTTTTCCAAGCGTAGACAGCAATACCCAGCTCATGGCCTTCGGCCAGAGCCCGGCGCAGCAAGGGCTCGTTATTGGCGATATCCTTAGCGCCAACGAAGAAGGTAGCGTGTGCGTTTAATGCTTGCAGTCTGTCCAGCACCGCCGTCGTGGCCTCCGGCTTGCTCCAGCCAGCGAAGCAAAAGGCGATGGCTGGCTCCGTGGTCAGGAGCATTTTATGCTCTTGAGCCAGCTTGCCGCCGTTTTGCTGCTGCAAAACGGTGTATTTATTAGGCGAAGCTTTTGCAGCAGCGTGGACCACGCTGCATTGAAAAAGCTGCCAGGGCTGCATAGCAGCCACGCGCGCTGTGGCATCCTGCCACAGCATGCTCAAGCGTTGCACAGCCTGCTCAACTTTTTGTTGTATTGTTGCAGGCTCTGCCAGGCGCACGCTGCGCATGCTGGCCAGCGGCACAATCCTCACGCCCTGCTGCTCACAGGCTGTGAGCAGCCTTTCCGTTACGTCCACAATATTTTCATGATGCACCTTTGGTGCGTTGCCCAATTCCAAGGAAGGCTTCTTATCGATGGCAGGTCTGTCATCAACCTTCATAGCCTTTTGAACAATATGCTCCATAGGTCTATTCACAACTACGGATACAATACTACCAGGCTTCACAGTGCCCATAAATTGGCCAGCTGCTGCCACATCCACCAGCTTATCCTTGGGCACAAAAACATCGGTCTTTACCCCATTTTTCAAGCCACAGGCAGCGGCAACCTTCAGCAATGGTATGGTATTTCTAGTCTTAGGCGCCTTAAACATGGTCGGCGCAAAATTACTATTCACCTGAAACACCTTTTGCGCCATGCAAAGCTGCTTCACAGCCTCGCTCTCGCTCTGCTGCTCCAGCTTTGCCAAGCCAATAAAGGTATAATTACCCAAATCCTGGCCCTTGCTTTCCAGGGCCTCCATAGATTTAGGATTTAGGGCAGCATTACCACCTTCCGCAAAGAAGGTAGCCTTAGCCTGATGCTTTTCCAAAACATCCAGCAGTCTTGCCAGGGTTTCCTTGCGAGGCAGCCCATCAAAGGTCAGGGCAATCTCCTTTTGCCCATCCAGCTTATGGGTCATGACCTCAGCCGGAGTCAAATCCTTGTCCTGCAGCCTCTTAAGTGCCTCAGCAATTTCCTTATCTGCTACATAAGCAGAACTTAAATCTGGCACATTAGTATACTGCCCCGCCTTCACACCTGTATCAGTGAAAAAGTGGTAGGCGTAGCTTGCTAAGCCTACAAAAAGCACTATGAAGAATATTTTGATTCCTGTAACCCATTTCATACTACATACCTCATAGCTCCATCCATAAATCTTAGAAGAAAAGAGAAACATGGTTCCACAAGGAGCGACCCTTCTTGCCGGAGCCCTTTTCCTCCAAATCGTAATACTCAATACCATAAATAATATTTTCGGCCAAGGTGTAATACCAGCCCACCCCAAAGCCTTGGAAGCCACGCATATAATCGGCCAAGCCTACCATGGTATGACTGATATAGGTGGACTCGGGCTGGCTATAATATTTGGCAAAAATCTCGTAGGTTCCCGGAACCCAGGAGCGGTTACGTCCGTATTTTAAAGTAACAACGTAGCCACCTGCACCACCAGTTACACTGGTACGGGAGGAGCATAAATACATAGCGCCCACACCGAAATTACCAATATAATACATGCCTCCTAAGGAGCCGATGGTTGTGCTGCCATAGCCCTTGAGCTTATCTAAAATATACAAACCTGCCTCGGCATCATAGCGAGGTTGGTTATAGGTAGCCACTAGAGCCGTGACCTTTTGGTCATCACGCAGCTTGCCATATTCACCGGTGAGCTTGACCTTGTCACCGCCGCTTAACCGAATACCATCGATGCGACCATCGTACACATTGCCGTCGGCATAAAACTCGCCAAAACGACCGCCTGTTACCTGCAGCTCCTTATATGTGCCGCTGATATACAGGCGCTCCAAGCTAAAATGCTTCACATCACGATACCAGCTCTTATTGCCCTCACCCATGCCATACAGCGTCCAATTATCATCCAGGGGCTGCTCCACATAAAGGCGTAAGCGTACACGGCTATCAAAGAAATTATAGGGGTCATCACCACTGTGGTCCACATAGTTATAGCGCAGCTCGCCACCAAATTTCGTCTCTTTTCCCTTGGGCAAACCGCCATAGGCTGCATAACGACCGGCGTCATAGCCCAAATTGCGCAGCTCCGTATCGTATTCCACCATAAGCTTTTCCAGCTCAAACTGAGCGTCGTAATAGTTCTTGCCCTTGGTCTCTTCATTTTCATGGTAAGCGCGAGCAACGTATTTGGCCATCAGCTCGCGATTAGGCTCGGACAAAATCCCCCTAAGCTCGGTTGGCGACAAAAGACCAAAACCCGAAAGCTTGGTTAATGCAGCAAGAGACCAATCGGGCACATTATCGACATGCTTGGCCGTGCCAGGATAACGCAAGCCCACCTTGCGACCATTTTCATCCACGCCAAAAAAGTCCCTGGCTACACGCTGCTTTTTCGTCATTTTAGGTCGCTCAATCTTCACATTGCGCGCGTCATCGGTTCCCACGGATTTTAAAGCAGGCTTGCCCTCAGGTGGATTATGTAAATCAGTTATATCCTTCTTTTCTTTGACAGCTGTCTTTTCAGTCTTAACATTTAAAGGGCTTGCTAAGGCAACTTTACTTTCTCTAACCTTAGGCGTGGTTTTTGGCTCCATTATACGAGAAGCTTTAGCTTGGGAAGTCACCTTAGGTTCGGCAGGCTTTGCAACAGCTTCTTTAGTTGCTAGCTTTTTAGATAGCTCCGCCTGCTCCTGAGCCTCAGCTTTTTGGGCTCTGCCCTTGGCAGCGCGCTCGCGGAAGGACGGCTCCTCAACGCCGGTGTGCCCAATAATCAAAGGCGGCGCTTGCACTATCTCTGCCTCTACCTTAGGCTTAGCAGGCTTGCTTTGCTCCACGCCTGCTGCGGACTTTAGCTCCGCCCGCTTGCCCTGCATTTCCAAAATTATGCTATGTCCATATTTTACGATCAACTTCACATTCTCAGGGTACTGCTTAGCCTCGCGTGCCGACACTATAAAGGCACCCTTCATGCCCACGCTTTCCAAATAAGCCAGCGTGCTGCGCAGCTCTGCTAAATCAGCAATTGAGCCCACTACAGCAAATTTACCGGCTACCAAAGCCTCCATTTGGCTCGTAGAAGCAGCGGACTCCGCCCCCTGTCCCACCATGGGTAAAAGGCATAGTCCTGCTGCTAACAGCGTATTTGTTATTCTGCGCACCAATTGCTTCTTCATAAATCCGTTCCCCTTAAAGTAAAGCGTTCTTCTAATCTAGCATGACATATTTTACATGCTCCAATATGCGTAATTTGCTTGAGTAAAAGCTTTAGGCTCGAACACACTCTTCACGTCGATAAAGACCTTTTTACTGCCTGCTTTATACAGCTTGTCAAAGTCAGCCACATCCATACCTACAAATTCTTTATGAGCTACACACAAAGCCACGCAATCAGCGTCCTGTACCTCGCTCATAGGAATAAGCTTCACACCATACTCGTTTATTGCGGCTTCCTTGTCTGCCCAAGGGTCAACTACCTGCACATTAATGCCGTACTCAGCCAAGCGCTGGATAATGTCAACCACACGGGAATTGCGTGTATCGGGGCAGTTTTCCTTGAAGGTGAGACCCAATAGATATATTTTGGCGTGACGAACGTCCTTATCCGCCAAAATTAATTGTTTAATTATATTGTCAGCCACAAAGGCACCCATGCTATTATTGATTTTGCGACCGGCAGCAATAATTTGGGAATGGTACCCCAAAAGCTCTGCCTTATAAATGAAGTAATAAGGGTCTACACCAATACAATGACCGCCTACAAGGCCTGGAGTAAAGCCCAGAGCATTCCATTTAGTATTCATAGCTTCGACTACATCCTTGGTGCGAATACCCATCTTATCAAAAACGATGGCCAGCTCGTTCATAAAGGCAATATTAATATCACGCTGGGCATTTTCGGCTAGCTTTGCAGCCTCGGCCACCTTAATGCTGCTGGCAGGATAAACACCGGCATCAATAATGCGGCTATACATGGAAGCCACAACACTTAGTGTTTCCTCATCCATGCCGGAGACGATTTTCTTGATAGTGTTCAAGCGATGCACCTTATCGCTGGGGTTAATGCGCTCCGGAGAATAGGCAATTTTAAAATCCACGCCGCATTTCAAGCCGGACTCACGCTCTAAAATAGGCATGCAGATATCCTCGGTTACGCCGGGCCACACTGTGGATTCAAAAACAACGATGGTGCCCTTGCTTAAATGCTGGCCCACCAAGGCAGTTGCCTGCTCCACCGGAGTCAAATCCGGCGTGCAATCGCTATTGACAGGTGTGGGCACTGCCACTACCACAAAATTAGCCTCTAAAAGACGCTTGGGGTCCGCAGTAAAATCGACCTTAGCCGTCTTAATACGCTCCGGTCCCAGCTCCTCAGTGGGGTCAATCCCCTGCTTATATAAATTAATTTTGGCTGCATTATTATCAAAGCCAATAGTGGGAACATGCTCAGCAAAGGCCACAGCCAAGGGCAGACCCACATAGCCAAGGCCCACCACCGCAACTTGAATTTCTTTTTGCTCCAAAATCCTGTCCATTTTCTGCCTCCGGTAATCAGGAATAATGCTTCTTTATGAATAGCCAAAAGTATATCGCCGTACAAGAACTTTGTACATCACAATCAGATATAATTCTATCACATTTATAGTCAGATTTCACAAAAATTTTATTAATTTTTCAAGCCAGACAGATAAAAAGCCTGCTCTGTTACAAATGTAACAAAGCAGGCGCGTTTTAAGCATAATTATGCATTTCTAGTATAATACTTATTTGGCAGGAGCCTCTTTTTTAGCAGGACTAATAACTGCAACCAGCAGGTAGGTTACAATGCACACGATCCATTCCAAATAAATAACATTGGGGAAAATGCGTACTGCAGGGCAGAATTTGTAGAGAATGATGGTCACGAGACCAGCCAGCAATGTCCAGAAGCCAGCAGCCTTGGAGGTGTATTTGGGGAAGAACAGAGCTACGAACACAATCATAGTGAAGGCCGCCGTCAACGCCAAGCCTATCATAATTGTACCCAAAATACTCGATACCGTCATAGCAAGACCTAAAGTTAAAATGCCGCTGATCATTACGCACAGACGAGTCATCATCAGCTGCTTTTTATCATCACAGTCAGGATTGATAAAGCGTTTGTAAATGTCGCTGGAGAAAAGGGTACCAGCGCTCAAGAGCAGGTTACAGGCGGTGGATACATCCGCAGCCCACAATGCAGCTAAGGTAATACCTGCTACCAACGGTTGCAAGCCAACGATAACCTGGGGCAAAGCCAAGGCAGCCTTAACCTCGGGGAACATAGCCTTAGCAACAATGCCCAAGAAAGCAGCCAAAACGCCTACGGGAAGCATAATGATACCGCCCCAAACGAAGCCCTTCTTCGCAGTTTCTGCGTCCTTAGCACCCAAGGAAATTTGCAGAATGCTTTGCAGGGACAGGTTTACAGTAATCAAGGTCAGGCACCAGCTAGCAATGGTCACAGGGCCAACACCATCAATAAAGCTGAACCAGGGCACATTGGCCGGCAGGGCAGCGGCCAGCTTATCCATGCTACCGATTTTGTTGAACTGAATAAAGGTGGCAATCAAAATGCCTACATAAATCAGCACAATGTTCAATACGTTGGACAAAGACGCAGACCACATGCCACCGATGAAGGTAATGCCGATAAAGGTGATGGCGCTGACAATCATGCCGGTTTGGAAATCGAAAATATCCGGCAAAATGGCATGCAGAATGCTACCGCCTGCGATATATTGCAGGGAAATGATAACTAATTGAATAACGATTTGGCACAGCACACCCAAAATTACTGCACCGGTACCATGATGACGCTCAATGAGCTCGGTAATGGTGGTGATGTTTTGCTCACGATACTTTTTCGCCATGAAAAGGCCCATGACAATGGCACCCAATGCCCAGGCAATGGTATACCAGCCAGCACTCAGGCCTACGCGGAAGGCGTGCTCGGATACACCGATGGTGGAAGCACCGCCTACGGCCAAGCCGATAATGGTTACGCAAATCAAGGGTGCGGACAGCTTACGTCCGGCAAGAGCATAGTTTTCATTGTTGCCCTCACTACGTTTTTTGGCATACCAAGAGATACCAAACAGAGCAGCAATATACAGTATTAAGATAACAAGGGAAACAGGCACAATAATCCTCCTTTAAAATAATACATGCCTGCCAAAGCAACACCAAACCCTACTGGCAGCCGCCCTTGCGCCACCTCATAATGGCTCCATCGTATACATCTTCAACAGCATATATTTTGTAGACATTTGTATTTAAATCGCGTATCCGTCTCGCCTATACTGACAATCGCCTCTACGAATGTTCCATATACGCCTATTGATGCATACACTGTGATATAAATACAGAACATATTAGGTAAATTATAGCCCATTGCTTTGTATTCGTCAATGAATTCTAGTTGTTTTGACAACTTTTTTTCACAAAAAAGCTGTTGACAAAGCTAAAGCTTTTAGGTATAATATCACTGTTGCTTGATTAAGCACCATGTGGCCTCATAGCTCAGCTGGATAGAGCGTTTGACTACGAATCAAAAGGTCGCAGGTTCGAGTCCTGCTGAGGTCACCACAACTTAAACAT
>JBJDXC010000065.1:0-3514 GCA_051866475.1 Phascolarctobacterium sp. | reverse complement strand
TGATAACCAGCATGCGGTTGGCATATTTCACGGCCTCCTCCATGCTGTGGGTGACCAGCACAATGGCGATGCCACGGCTCTTATGCAGGGCCATAATCTCCCGAAAAACAGCGTTACGGCTGCGTGGGTCCAGGCCGGCGCTGGGCTCGTCCAGCACTAAATAATCAGGGTTCATAGCCACGACGCCTGAAATGGCCACGCGGCGCATCTGGCCACCGCTCAATTGGAAGGGAGAGCGCTCCGCATAGGTATCGTAATCAAGACCTACGAATTCCATGGCCTCACGCACTGCCTTGGCCACCTCTTCCTCGCTAAAGCCCTTGTTGCGAGGGCCAAAGGCGATGTCCTCAAAGACAGTCTCCGCAAAAATCTGGTGCTCCGGATATTGGAAAACCATGCCCACCTGCTGGCGCGCATTTTTCGCCTGCACGCCCTTGGCCGTAATATCAATCTCGTCAATGGTAGCAGTGCCCTTATCGGGCTTCAAGAGGCCGTTCAGGTGCTGCACCAGGGTGGATTTGCCACTGCCGGTGTGACCAATAATGGCCACAATCTCGCCCTTTGCGATGGCTACGGAAACATCCGCCAGAGCCAAGCGTTCAAAGGGTGTGCCCTTGGAATATGTATGATAAATGTTACTTAATTTTATTGACATAATGCTTGCGCTAGCTCCTCATCCGTAATAATCCCGCTGGGCAGCTTGACGCCGCTCTTGCGCAGCTCGCTGGCTACCTTGGCCGCCAAGGGCGCCTCCAAGCCCAGCGCCTCCAGCTCCTCCACGCGGCTGAATACCTCTCGGGGCGTGCCCATAAAGCGGATGTGCCCCTTTTCCATGACTACTACGCGATCCGCAGCCAGGGCCTCCACCATATAGTGGGTAATATAAACAATGGTAATCTTTTTTTCTTTGTTCAGCTTCTGCACCGTGCTCACGATTTCCTTGCGGCCCTTGGGGTCCAGCATGGCCGTGGGCTCGTCCAAAACGATGCACTTGGGCTCCAGGGCCATAATGCCCGCAATGGCTACCCGCTGCTTTTGGCCGCCGCTCAGGCGATGGGGCGCGTGCTTGGCATATTCCGTCATGCCCACCGCCGCCAAGGCCTTGGCCACGCGAGGCGCAATCTCCGGCCCCGGCACGCCGATATTCTCAGGGCCAAAGGCCACATCCTCCTCCACCACGGCGGCCACGATTTGGTTATCGGGGTTTTGGAAAACCATGCCCACCTGCTGGCGAATATCCCACATCTTCTCTTCATCCATGGTATCGAGGCCGCTGACCTCGACCCTGCCCTCCGTGGGCAGCAGCAAACAGTTCAAATGGCGGGCCAGAGTGGATTTGCCACTGCCATTGGCACCAATGATGGCCACAAATTCGCCCTGCTCGATGGTTAAATCAATACCGTCCAGAGCCTTGACCTCGTTGCCATCGCTATCCGTATAATAATGCTTCAAATTTTCTATCTTAATCACAGGATTGCCTCCAATGCAACATTGCACTTAAAACTAATTCACCCTATAATTATATCCATTCTGAAAAAAATAGTCAACCAACTATTGCTAGCTGGTTGACTAAATTAAATTCTATTTCTTTTTGCCTAGATATGCTGCCTTAATCTCCGGATTTTCTAAGAGCTCACGACCACTGCCGGTCATAGTAATGCGTCCTGTTTCCAGAACATAGGCGATGTCCGCAACCTTTAAGGCCATGTTCGCATTTTGCTCAATCAAAAGAATGGTCATGCCCTGACGATTAATCTCTTGGATAATCTTGAAAATATCCTTGATAATTAGGGGCGCTAGGCCCAGGGAAGGCTCGTCCATCATCAACACCTTAGGTCGGCTCATAAGAGCACGGCCCACGGCCAGCATCTGCTGCTCGCCGCCGCTCAGGGTACCAGCCATCTGCCAGCTGCGCTCCTCCAAGCGGGGGAATAAATCGTAAATCCAGCGGATATCCTTCTCGATGCCCTCTTTATCAGTGCGCAGATAAGCGCCGATTTGCAAATTCTCCAAAACCGTCAGATTAGGGAAGACGCGGCGTCCTTCAGGAACAAGGGTAATACCGTTTTCCACGATTTGCTGGGAGTTCAAGCCGATGAGCTCCTTCTCCTCATAGGTAATGGAGCCGCTATCGGGCTTCACAAGGCCGATAATGCTGCGCAAAAGGGTGCTCTTGCCTGCGCCGTTGGCGCCGATCAGGGTAACAATCTTGCCATCGGGCACCTCTAGGGAAATACCCTTCAGGGCTTCGATGCCGCCGTAGGAAACTACTAAATCATTCACCTTAAGCATCCTCATCCACCCCCAGATATGCCTCAATTACGCGATTATTGTTCTGGATTTCGGCAGGAGTGCCCTCGGCAATGAGCATGCCAAAGTCCAGCACATAAATCCAATCGCTGATTTCCATAACCAAATCCATATGATGCTCAATCATAAAAATGGTCAGCTTGTATTCGTCACGAATCTGACGGATGAACTCCGTCAGCTCCTCTGTTTCCTTGGGGTTCATGCCTGCGGCAGGCTCATCCAACAGCAAAAGCTTGGGATTAGTCGCCAGAGCGCGCACGATTTCCAGGCGGCGCTGCTTGCCGTAGGGCAAGCTGCTGGCCTTCTCGTGGCGCAGCTCCCACAAGTCCACGGAGCGCAAAAGCTTCTCCACATCCGCCTCCATCTCACGCTGCTCTTTATTATACCAAGGCAGGTGCAATGTTGCAGACAGGAAATTGGACTTTAAGTGTAAATGCTTAGCAATCATAACATTTTCGTACACACTCAAATCCTTGAACAAGCGGATATTTTGGAAGGTACGGGCAATGCCCATCTTCGCAATATCGCTGGGGCGCTTGCCGGTGATTTTCACGGGCTCGGCGCCGGGAGCAGTGTAAATAACATCGCCCTCAGTAGGCGTGTACACGCCGGTAATCATGTTGAAGGCCGTGGTTTTGCCGGCGCCGTTGGGTCCGATCAGGGCCACAATCTGGTGCTCGCGGATATCCAAATTCAATTGGAAAACTGCGGTAACGCCGCCAAAGCGCATGGTCATGGTATCAGTTTTTAAAACAGTCTGTGTCTTAGCCATGGTTCTTTGCTCCTTTCCGCATAAAATATTTGAAAGGATTCTTGCAGAAAGCAACAAATTTATCCCAAGTAAATTCCTCGGTACCCATAATGCCCTTGCGCCAGAAGAGTACGCAAATCATTAAGAGCAGGGAGAAAATTACCATACGGAAGCCGGGACGGAACAGCGGAATTACGGTGCCCATAATTTCCCAGGGCTCGTCGAAAACACGCAGGTATTCCAGGCCTGCCGTAACGATGATACTGCCCAGCATGCTGCCGGTGATGCTGCCCATACCGCCCAACACGATGATCAAGAGGAAGTTATAGGTCAAGGTGAAGAGGAAGTTTTTCGGGTCAACAGTACCCAGCAAGGTTGCATATAAACCGCCGCCGATACCGGCGAAGAAGGCGCTCAGCATGAAGGCCATGCATTTATGGTGGAACAGGCCCA
>JBJDXC010000064.1:0-3551 GCA_051866475.1 Phascolarctobacterium sp. | reverse complement strand
AGGCATTTAGGTCGTCCGGGCGCACCCGTTACAGTGCTAGAGTATTAAAGGGTAAAGTCATAAATCCCTGCGTACTTGATGAGGTCCATGTGGTGACATATGGATGAATAAGGGTGGTATCACGAAATTACGCTTTCGTCCCTGTATTTTTGCAGGAACGAAAGCTTTTTTATTGCTTCTCTCCTGTAACAGCGCACAAAATTGCAACGACGCAATTACTGAAGGAGGAAAAAATTATGCCTATTAAAGTCAACGACCATTTATCAGCTATTGTCCAATTACAGGAGGAGGGCATCTTCACCATGACCGAGCAAAGGGCCAATACCCAGCGTGTGCGCCCCTTGAAGGTCTGTATTCTCAACCTGATGCCCCTGAAAAAGCCCACGGAAATGCAGCTCCTGCGTCTTTTGGGTAATTCTCCCCTGCAGATTGAGGTGGATTTCTGTCGCGTGGTAACCCGCGAAACCACCCATACCGACAACTCCTATTTGGATAGAGCTTATTTGGAGTTTAATGACATTAAGGATAATTATTACGATGCCTTTTTAATGACCGGTGCTCCTGTAGAAACCATTCCCTTTGAGGAGGTGGACTACTGGACGGAAATTAAAGCTTATTTAGATTGGGCCGAATACCACTGCTATTCCACCATGACACTGTGCTGGGGCGCTCAGGCCGCTCTTTATCACTATTACGGCGTCAATAAGACTGTACTTCCTGCCAAGATGTTTGGCATCTTCCCTTATGGCTTAACGGTGAAAAATCATCCCCTGCTGCGTGGCTTTGATGATCGTTATTTCATTCCCCAATCCCGCCACACTGCAGTAGATGATGATGCTATCGACGCCTGCAAGGCACTGCAGGTGCTGTCCCGCTCCGTGGAAAACGGCATCAATATTTGCGCTACCAAGGATTTGCGTCGCATTTTCGTGCTAGGCCATTTTGAATATGACCGCTATACCCTGGCCAACGAATATTATCGCGATAAGCAAAAGAATTTACCCATCGAAATGCCCCAATTCTACTTCCCCGAAAACGACACCACCCAGGAGCCGGTTTTCAAATGGCGCAGCTATGCTCACCTTTTCTACATGAACTGGCTGAACATCGTGTACCAGGACACCCCTTACGATTTAAGCCAATTGGCACCGGCGGAGCATGATAAGCTGAACAAGGCATTGGATCAATATAATAAAATTCTGCTGCAGCTGCAAAGAGTGGGCGCAGAGGTTAAACAAGATAAATAATCAAAAGGAGCTTAGGAAAATGGCAAATGTGAATATCAATACTAAATGCGTACAGGGCGGTTATCATCCAGGCAACGGTGAGCCCCGCCAAATCCCCATCATTCAATCCACCACCTTTAAATATGATACCAGCGAGGATATGGGCAAGCTTTTCGACTTGGAGGCCACGGGCTATTTCTACTCCCGTCTGGCCAATCCTACCTGCGATTATGTAGCTGCCAAGATTGCGGAGCTGGAGGGCGGTGCTGCCGCTATGCTAACCTCCTCTGGCCAAGCTGCCAACTTCTTCGCCCTCTTTAATATCTGCGAAGCAGGCAGTCATATCGTGGCCTCCTCCTCCATCTATGGTGGCACATTTAATCTCATTTCTGTAACCATGGCCAAAATGGGCGTAACAGCAACCTTCGTTTCCCCTGATGCCTCCGACGAAGAGCTGGACGCTGCTTTTCAGGATAATACTCGTGCTGTGTTTGGCGAAACCATCGCTAACCCGGCATTGACAGTGCTGGATATCGAAAAATTTGCCAAGGCAGCCCACCGCCACGGCGTACCCTTAATCGTGGACAACACCTTCCCCACTCCCATCAACTGCCGCCCTATTGAGTGGGGAGCCGATATTGTGACCCATTCCACTACTAAATACATGGATGGCCATGGTGCCTGCGTAGGCGGCGCTATCGTGGACAGCGGCAAATTTGACTGGCTGGCCCATGCAGACAAATTCCCAGGCCTGTGCCAGCCCGATGAGTCCTACCACGGTATTACCTATGCGGAAAAATTTGGTCAGGCCGGTGCCTTCATTACCAAGGCTACGGCCCAGCTCATGCGTGATTTTGGCTGCGTGCAATCGCCCCAGAGCGCCTTTATTCTCAATTTAGGTCTGGAGTCCCTGCATGTGCGCATGCCCCGCCACGTGGAAAATGGCCAGGCTGTAGCTGAGTTCTTGGAAAAGCAGCCACAGGTGGATTATGTAAGCTATCCGGGCTTAGCCTCTAACAAATACCATGCTCTGGCAGAAAAGTATCTTGGCAACGGTGGCTGCGGCGTGGTTTCCTTTAATCTCAAAGGTGGTCGCAAGGCGGCAGAGGCTTTCATGAAGCGCCTGAAAATCGCTGCCATTGAAACCCATGTGGCCGATGCCCGTACCTGCTGTCTGAACCCTGCCACTAGCACCCATCGCCAGATGACCGATGAACAGCTGGCAGCCTGTGGCATCCCGGCAGGCTTAGTGAGAATTTCCTGTGGCCTGGAGGACAAGGAGGATCTAATTGCTGACTTGGCTCAAGCCTTAGCAGGCATTGAATAATTAAGAAAATATGTTTATCGCGTAATAGCATCTCAAAACATTACAAAAGCGTCAATTTTCTCCTGAATTAACAGGAAAAATTGACGCTTTTTGTTTGTAAATTTAATATTAAGATACTGAAAATTTATCAGTAACGAAACGTTACCGAAAAGAACGTTCTGGTTATGCCTCGTAATTATTCAGCTTAGCACATAACATGGTGAGTCCGCCCATGAGCCAGAAGCACAGTCCCATTTGAGTGTTGAAATAGACGTGATCCGTCAGGCCGCCGATGGCAATGCCCACCGTGGCTAGCACATAGCCACGGCCCATGGCCTTGAGCCAGAGGCGGCGTCCATGATAGGCCAGCCGCCAAGCCGTGGGCAAGAAAATCCCCCACCACACTAGGAGGAACACCAAAAGGCCGTGATAGCCTAGTTCCGCGCACACATTTAAGAAAATATTGTGGCAATGGTACATAATGACGCTGGTGTCCTCTAGGTAGAAGTTATAGTCAGGATAGACGAAGCGATAGCCGTACCAGCCCACGCCTAGGGGAAAATCCTCGATAACGGAGGTGGTGCTCTCGAAATAGGCCACGCGGAGCGCGGCGGAGGTATCCTCGCCGCTGGTAATGGAGCTGAGGCGCTGCATGACGGCCCGGCCGCCCACGGCCAGGGCCACGGCACCGCCTATCAGCACCGGCACAAAGGCTTTACGACAGAAGAACACGCAAAAGGCCAGCAGCATGGCGGCGCAGGCCAGCCAGTTGCCGCGGCTATAGGTGTAGAGCAGGCACAGAGCTGCTAGGGCGCCCGCGGCCGCGAAAGCGGCACGCCAGCGCCTGCAGCCCTTGCTCATGTTGAAAAACGCCGTACAATAGGAAATGACCAGCACCAAATAGCCCGCCAAAATGTTGGGGTTTACCAGCGTGGAATAGACGCGCACCTTCAGGTCGGGGAACTGGTCCGGGTCGGACCAAATGCCCTCACCGGCCACGCCCAAAGCCTTTTGGGCGA
>JBJDXC010000063.1:0-3552 GCA_051866475.1 Phascolarctobacterium sp. | reverse complement strand
GGGGGAGGCAGCCACTTTGGCTGCCCTTTCAATTTAGGAGGTTTCTCGCATGGAAAAGAGTTTAGCTTCGCTCCTTAATTTATTGCCCAAGGTGCAGGTTTTGGGCAGCTCTGAGAAGGTTATTACCGATGTAACTGCGGACTCTCGCGCTGTGCAGGCGGGCAGCCTGTTCATTGCCCTGAGAGGCGCAACCGTTGACGGACATAAATTTGTACCCATGGCAGCCCAAAAGGGCGCTGTGGCAGCTCTGGTGGAGGAGGTGCCCCAGGAAATTCCCGAGGGCTTAACTTTGCTTGTGGTAGAGGATACTCGCGCTGCCATGGAAATCATTACGCCTTATTTCTATGATTATCCCGGCAAGCGCCTGCGCATGATCGGCGTCACCGGCACCAATGGCAAGACCACCACTACCAACATCATTCGCATGATTTTGCGTAAAGCTGGCTATAAGGTGGGCCTCATTGGCACCATCAACATCATGATTGAGGATGAGGAAACCGTCAGCCACAACACCACTCCCGACGTGGTGGATTTGCAAAAGACGCTTTATAATATGGTGTGCGCTGGCTGCGACTATTGCGTCATGGAGGTTTCCAGCCATGCTCTAGCCTTGAAGCGTGTGGCAGGCATTGAATATGACTGCGCTGTTTTGACCAATATTACCCAGGACCACCTGGATTTTCATAAGACCATGGAAAACTATCGCGATGCCAAGAGCTTGCTTTTTGAGCATCTGACAGATGGTGCTAAGCCTAATAAAAACGCTGTTTTCAATATGGATGACCCCAGCTCCGCCATTATCAAAGCGCGGACCAAGGCCCATGTGTTGACCTATGGTAAGGGTCACGAGAACGATATTTATCCCTTGAGCTTTACGGTGGCTCCTAAGCACATGCAGCTGGCCCTGGCAACCCCGGCCGGTGCAATGGACCTGGAGCTGAAGATTACCGGCGAGTTCAATGTGTACAACGTCATGGGCGCTGTGGCAGCCATGCTGGCGGAAAATATCAGCAAGGAAATCATTATTTCCGTGCTGGACGGCTTCGACGGCGTGCCCGGTCGCTTCCAGCTGGTGGAGGCTGGCCAGCCCTACACCGTTATCGTGGACTATGCTCATACTCCTGACGGCCTTGAAAATGTGCTCAAGACGGCGCGCTCCATCACCAGGGGCAAGCTGTGGGCTGTCTTTGGCTGCGGTGGCGACCGCGACAACAAGAAGCGTCCCATCATGGGCGGTCTGGCCCTGGAGCTGGCCGATAAAGTGGTAGTCACCAGCGACAATCCTCGTACCGAGGACCCGGAGCTGATTATTGACGAGATTTTCACCGCGCTGCAACAGGTGCCGGAGGGCAAGGAGGTTTATCGCCTTTCCGATAGAAGGGAAGCTATTCACTTTGCGCTGGCTCACGCTGCGGCAGACGATGTGATTATGATCGCGGGCAAGGGCCACGAAAACTACCAGATTTTGAAGGATAGAACCATTCATTTTGACGATAAAGAGGTTGTTTTAGAATATTGGAGTGATAAAAAATGCTAAAGGCTAGTGAGATCATAGCAGCAACCGGCGCTGTGCGCGAGGATTTTGCCTTTACCGGCGTCACCACCGACTCCCGTGCGGTGCAGCCCGGTGAGCTTTTTGTAGCCTTAAAGGGCGGTAATTTTGATGGTCACGATTATTGCGCCAAGGCAGTGGCGCTGGGCGCCGCAGGCGTGGTTATTTCCCACGATATCGAGCCCTTGCCCGCAGGTGTAGCTGTATTTAAGGTAGAGGATACCCTGAAGGCTTACCAAGCCATGGCCCGTGCTTACAGACGCCAGCAGAAAAACCTGAAGGTTTTCGCTATCACCGGCTCCAACGGCAAGACCTCCACCAAGGATTTATTGGCAGCCTGCTTGGGCGCAAAATATAAGGTAGTAAAAACCCAAGGCAATTTTAATAACGAGATCGGTTTGCCCAAAACATTGCTTTCCATTAAGCCTGACACGGATATTGCTGTGGTAGAAATGGGCATGCGCGGTTTGGGACAAATCGCGGAGCTGTGTGAGATTGCCGAGCCCGATAGCGGCCTCATCACCAATGTGGGTGAAACCCACATGGAGCTCTTGGGCAGCATGGAAAATATTGGCAAGGCCAAAAGCGAAATCGTGGTGGACCTGCCGGCGGACGGCTTCGCCGTCCTGAACGGCGACAACGAGTTCGTGGTCAAGGCCGCTAGCCTAACTAAGGCCAAGGTAGTCTACTTCGGCTTAGGCGAGGATTGCGATTATCGCGGCAGCGAAATCGCTACCTCTGCCATGGGCACTACCTTTGTGTGCACGGAAAAGGCCACGGGCAAGAGCGTGAAGGTACGCTTACAGCTCATAGGTGAGCACAATGTGTATAATGCGCTGTCCGCCATCGCCGGAGCAGCATGCTACGGCGTAGATATGGAAAGTAGCGCCAAGGCGTTAGCCACGGCGCGGCTCACCGGTAGTCGCCAAGAGATTATCTATATTGGCGACATCACCTTTATCAATGACGCTTATAACGCTAGCCCCGCCTCCATGGAGGCGGCGCTGAAGACCCTGGCGGAGGCCAAGAAGGCCAACCACGGCAAGGGTCGCACCATTGCCGTGCTGGCCGATATGCTGGAGCTGGGCGCTATTAGCGAGGATGCCCATCGTCGCGTCGGTAAGTGGGCGGTGGAGTATGGGGTGGATTATGTGCTGACCTATGGCAAGGACGCTGCCTATATTTCCGACGAGGTGGCTAAGCTCGGCGGCAAGACCTTCCATTGTGAAAGCCGCCAGGAGGCGGCTGATAACCTGCGCTTTATGGCCGATGCAGGGGATATTATCCTCTTAAAGGGCTCCAACTCCATGCAGGTTGGCAAAATGCTGGAAATGTTTAAATAAAATGAATTTGTGAGGGGAAAATATGTTAAAGCTTGCTCTAATCCCGGTCACCGCTTTTATTGTGTGTGCCCTTATCGGCCCCGTGCTGATACCCTATCTGCATAAATTAAAATTTGGCCAGTCCATCCGCGAATGCGGTCCGGCCAGCCATATGAAAAAAAGCGGTACCCCCACCATGGGCGGACTGATGATGCTGGCAGCCCTGTTTTTGGCGCTGTTCTGGGGCAAATTCACGCCCCATGTGCTCATCGCCCTGGTGCTGACACTGGGTCACGCCCTGATTGGCTTTCTTGATGACTATATCAAGGTGGTCATGAAGCGTAATCTGGGCTTAACCGCAAAGCAGAAATTTTTGCTGCAGTTTATTTTGGCCGGTGCCTATGTGTATTTTGCAGAAACCCATTTGCAGAACACCAGCCTGTGGGTACCCTTGCTCAATATAGAGCTTGATTTAGGCTGGGGCTATTATGCTTTAGCATTTATTCTCTTGGTTGGTACAATGCCAAGCCGGCATAAAATAGGGGAAACACGGCTGCCACCGCCGCAAAATACACCGTCCAAACAAGAAGATTAACCGCGCCGGTCGTCCTCCGCCAAGACATCACGCAGCTTCTCCAGATTCTCCAGTACCGTACCGGCGCCATCCGCAACACAGTC
>JBJDXC010000062.1:0-3574 GCA_051866475.1 Phascolarctobacterium sp. | reverse complement strand
GCTGCACACAATCATGAATAATAAGGAATTATTGTATGTAATTAAACCTGAACAACAAAATGAGCAGGATTTGCGCACCATTCTGTCCCTGCATCCGGAGGTAAAATTTGTCTCCTTAATGGGTGTGGATTTTGCCGGTAACGATACCGACGAAAAAATCCCCCTGAAGATTTTCCTGGAGGATATGGAAAGCTTCCTGGAGGGCAGCGCTGCCCAAACCGACGGCTCCTCCGTTGTGCTCACCGGTATTGCAACCTTGAACAATGCTCGCGTGGATATGGTTGTGGATAAAACTGTCAATTGGTTTGTTGACTATAACTATGAGCATTTTGATGCAGCTACCGGCAAAATGATTGGCACCCTGCGCATTCCCTGCTACCTGCTGCACAATGGCAATTTCGTAGACTCCCGTTCCATTTTGAAAAACACCCTTGATTATGTGGAGGGCGAGATCATGGAGCTTTTCAAGAAGCACCCTGTGATTCCCGGCCTGGAGCATATCAATGCAAACGATATTGAAAAATTGATTTTCACCAGCGCTACCGAGCTGGAATTCTGGGTAAAATCCCCTCGCGAGGATGCTCCCATTGAAGCTTTGAGCTCCTCCCAAATGATGCAGGAGCAATATTGGCAGCGCACCCGCGGCAATGTGCGCACCGCTCTTGAGCAAACCGTGGAGACCCTGGACTTATACGGCTTAGAGCCGGAAATGGGTCACAAGGAATGCGGCGGCGTTAAAGGCCAAATCGATGGCGCAGGCCATATGACCCACGTTATGGAGCAGCTGGAGGTGGACTGGAAATTCGCCAGCGGCGTGCAAACCGGTGATAACGAAATCCTGGCCCGCATTCTTGTGAAGGAAGTTTTCCGTATGAACGGTCTCGAGGTTTCCTTCCAGGCTAAGCCCATTCCGGGCGTTGCAGGCAGCGGCGAGCATACCCATGTGGGCATGGCTGCCAAGCTTAAGAATGGCAAAATCGTTAACCTGTTCTCTCCCAAGGATATGCATAAGGAATTCCTCTCCGCCATCGGCTACGGCGCTTTGATGGGCCTCTTGAAAAACTACGAGGTTACCAATCCCTTCATCTCCTGCACCATCGACTCCTTGAATCGCCTGAAGCCAGGCTTCGAAGCACCTGTGTGCATCGTTACCAGCCTGGGCATGAGCCCGGATAACCCGTCCCGTAACAGAACCATCCTGGCCGGACTGATTCGCGATTTGGATAATCCTAAAGCTACCCGCATTGAAATGCGTTCTCCCAACCCCTATACCAATACCTATATCGCCATTGCTGCCTTCTACTTGTCCTGCCTGGACGGCATCAAGGCTTGCGTAGAATCCGGCAAGGATTTGGCTGCATTGGAAAAGGAAATCTCCAAGGCTGCCGGTGAAGAGGGCTTCTATCTAGAAAAGGACCGTCAATACCGCACCGAGGACGACGTTTTCGAGGACTTCACTGCGGAGGAACGCAGCAAGCTCTTTGGTGAGCCCCCTGCAACCGTATGGGAGAATTTGAAGGCCTTTGACCAATATCCAGAAAAGGTAGCCGTGCTGACCCAGGGCAACATCCTGCGCAAGGAATACATCGAATCCTTCCGTCAGGGCGCTTTGATCCGCTGGACCACCGAGCTCCTGACCCGCTTAATTCCCGAATACTACCAAGCAGTAGTGGATATGAAGAAGCTGCACAGCCCCGAAAGCTCCACCGACTGCGATTTGGCCCTGTGGCATAAAATCCAGGTGCTGCGTGCCCGCCTGGCTAAGGACTCCTTCGAGGAAAAGAGCCTCTTTACCAGCATTCGCAAGGCGGTAGCAGCAGGGGACTATGACGCAGCCTCCAATTTGAAGATTGAAATGTGCGCTGTCATGGAGGAGCTCAAGGCACTCTATCATGATTATAAACAAAACATTATTGACTGATTAGTCACTTGAAGTGAATTATCAACAGCAATGGGCTGAAGGGAAAGAAAATGGCTTTCCTTTCAGCTCTTTTTTTGCATAAAATTGTTGAGTTAATTGCAAAATTGTGGTAAAATAACGGAGATATAATGACATAAGTATTTGCGTCCGATGGAAGGAAGGCGATGGCAGTGGTGGAACAGGTAAAGGATGTTCCTGCCTATATTCGCAAAATGTATGGTTATAACTCCTTTATGAACAATTTTGGTGTGCATATTGATGAGATAACCTGCGGTGGGGCAGTGGTTAGTATTGATATTGACCCCATGAAGCATTTTAATCATCGCGGCATATGCCATGGTGGTGTCTTTACAGCATTGGCTGACTCTGTTTTGGGAGTTACCGGTGCCAGTGTGGGTGCAGCAGTAGCCACATTGAATTTCAGCATGAATTTCATTAGGAATGTGCATAGTGCGGGTCGGGTCTACGTGAGGAGTAGGGTCCGTCACCATGGACATACAACGATGGTAATTGAAGCTGAAATGTATGACGCGGATGAAAGATTGATGGCCACGATTCTGACAACCATGTTTATCGTGGGACGCTTTGAAGAAATACCCGCCAAGTGGTGACTCACGGGTTAATTTGGTAAGGGAGAATGACGCGGCTTGGGCTGCAGTTGATTAAGGAGGACAAGATGGATTTCGCATTAAATGAAGAACAATTAGAATTACAGGAAATGGTGAGGGAGTTTGTAGAAAAGGAAATTACTCCCTATGCTGCTGAAATGGACGAACAAAACCATTGGCGTGATGGCCTGATGGAAAAGGCCAACGAGATGGGTCTCTTGAATGTTATCGTTCCGGAAGAGCTGGACGGCCCCGGCCTGGACAGCGTTGCCATTGCTACCATTTATGAAGAGCTGGGCAAGGGCTGCGCCGGTGTTGCTACCTCTTTGGCTGCTAACAGCCTGGCAACAGTGCCTGTACTGCTGGCCGGTACCGACGAGCAAAAGAAAATGTACTGCGATGTGCTGAACAATGGCGGCCTGGCTGCCTTTGCTCTCACCGAGCCCGGCGCAGGCAGCGATGCCGGCGGCGTTTCCACCCGCGCAGAAAAGAATAAAGAGGATGGCACCTATACCCTGAACGGTACCAAAATGTTCATCACCAACGGTGGCCTGGCCGATATTTTCCTGGTATTTGCTAATACCCGCAAAACCGGCGGTATCCGTGGCTTGACTGCCTTCATCGTTCCCAAGGATACCCCGGGCTTCAGCGTAGGTAAGAAAGAAAACAAGATGGGCATCCGTCCCTCCAATACCTGCGAGCTGGTGCTGCAGGACGTTGTAATCCCTGAATCCTATCGCGTAGGCCGCGAGGGTGAAGGCTTCCGTATTGCTATGAATACCTTGGACAGTGCTCGTCCCTTCGTTGGCGCTGTATCCGTGGGTATTGCCCAAGCTGCTCTGGACTGCGCTGTAAAATATGCTAAGGAGCGCCGTCAATTTGGCCAACCCATTGCTTCCTTCCAAATGGTACAAGCAATGCTGGCTGATATGGCTATGAAGGTTGAAACCGCACGTCTTTTAGTACAAAAGGCTTGCTGGATGCGCGATCAGGGCATGGAATTCTCCAAGGAAGCTGCTATGGCTAAATGCTATGCTGCTGACGT
>JBJDXC010000061.1:0-3600 GCA_051866475.1 Phascolarctobacterium sp. | reverse complement strand
GAAAAAACACTGGCAGATTTGCAAAAAATCGTGTACAATATATAGTTGATGCACAATGTGTGAAAATAAAAGAGGAGGCATATGAATATGCATAGTTACAGCATGGATCTTGGCGGCAGAACCTTAACCATTGAAGCCGGCAAGATTGCAAAACAAGCAAATGGCGCTGTATTAGTACGCTATGGCGATACCGCTGTAGTAGTTGCCGTTACCGGAACCAAAACTCCCCGTGAGGGCGTTGACTTTTTCCCTTTGACTGTTGATTTTGAAGAAAAGATGTACGCTGTGGGCAAAATCCCCGGCGGCTTTATTAAACGTGAAGGTCGTCCCAGCGAGCAGGCTATTTTGACCAGCCGCCTGATTGACCGTCCTATCCGCCCCATGTTCCCCGAGGGCTACCACAACGATGTGCAAATCGTTGCAACCGCAGTTTCCGTTGACCCCGACAACGCACCGGATATGCCTGCTATGGTGGGCGCTTCCTGCGCTCTGTCCATTTCTGATATTCCTTTTGAAGGCCCCATTGCCGGTGTGCGTGTAGGCTTAATTGATGGTCAATTCATCATCAACCCCACCGTGGAGCAAGCAGCTATTTCCGAGCTGAATCTGGCTGTTGCCGGTACCAAGGACGCCATCCTGATGGTTGAAGCCGGCGCTAAGGAAGTATCCGAAGAAACCATGCTGGACGCTATTTGGTTCGGCCATGGCGTAATTAAGCAATTGGTTGAATTCCAAGAAAAGATCGTTGCTGAAATCGGCAAGACCAAAATGGAAGTGCCCGTGTATATTCCTCCTGCTGAATTGGTAGCTGAAATTGAGGAATACGGTGCTCAAAAGCTGAAGGATGCCCTGATGGACGCAAACAAGCTGGAGCGCGAGGAAAATGTTGCTAAGGTAAAGGCAGAAATCGCTGAAGTATTCCTGGAGAAATATCCTGATAACGCTAAGGATGTTGCTTACATCACCCAAAAGCTGGTGAAGAAGATTGTACGTCGCACCATTTCCGTGGACAAGATTCGTCCGGATGGTCGTCAACTGGACGAGGTTCGTCCTGTATCCTGTGAGGTAGGCCTGCTGGCTCGTCCTCATGGCAGCTCCCTGTTCACCCGTGGCCAAACCCAAATTTTGAATGTTTTGGCTTTGGCTCCCCTGCGTGAAGCGCAAATCCTGGATGGCCTTGGCGCAGAAGAAACCAAGCGTTACATCCATCACTATAATTTCCCGCCCTATTCTGTAGGCGAGACCAAGCCGTTGCGCAGCCCCGGCCGTCGTGAAATCGGTCATGGTGCTCTGGCTGAGCGTGCTCTGAAGCCCGTTATTCCTTCTGAGGAAGAGTTCCCCTATGCAATCCGCCTTGTTTCCGAGGTTCTGGAATCCAACGGTTCCTCCTCCATGGGCTCCGTATGTGCAAGCACTCTGTCCTTGATGGATGCAGGCGTGCCCATTAAGGCTCCTGTAGCCGGTGTAGCTATGGGCCTCGTCAAGGATGGCGATTACTTCACCATTCTGACCGATATCCAAGGCTTGGAGGATGCTCTGGGCGATATGGACTTTAAGGTAGCAGGTACTGAGAAGGGTATCACTGCTATTCAAATGGATATTAAGATTGATGGCATCAACAAGGATATCTTCACCCAAGCTCTGGCACAAGCTAAGCGCGGCCGTGAGTTCATCATGGGCAAGATGATGGAATGCATCAGCGAGCCTCGCAAGGAGCTGAGCAAGTACGCTCCTAAGATTACCACCATCCATGTGGATCCTGACAAGATTGCTAAGGTTATCGGCCCCGGCGGCAAGACCATTAAGAAGATTGTGGACGAAACCGGCGCTAAGATTGATATCGATGATACCGGTCGCATCTTCATCGCCGCTGTCAACAGTGAGTCTGCTTACAAGGCTATTGAGATGATCGAAGGCATTACTGCTGAAGCTGAACCTGGCAAGGTTTACACCGGCAAGGTTACCCGCCTGATGAACTTTGGCGCTTTCGTAGAAATTCTGCCTGGCAAGGAAGGTCTGGTACATATTTCTCAGCTGTCCACCGAGCATGTGGAAAAGGTTGAGGATGTGGTTTCCGTAGGCGACGAAATCGTTGTTAAGGTTACCGAAATCGACAACAAGGGTCGCATTAACTTGTCTAGAAAAGCAGTGCTCATGAAAGGCATGCAAAAATAAGAACTGAAAAAGCCTCCCCTTTAAAGGGGAGGTGCCGAGCTTGCGAGGCGGAGGGGTTTGAGCGCAATATGCAACCCCTCAGTAGCCTGCGGCACTAGCTCCCCTTTTAAGGGGAGCCTTTTTTCTAATTAAGTAAGGAGGAAGCTTGAATGAAAATCCGTGGCTTTGAAAAAATTGCTAAATATGCCGATGTAGATTTTCCTATGCCGGAGCGCAAGACCGAGCTCAGCGCAGGCTATGATTTTTGCCTGCCTGAGGAGGTAATACTGGAGCCGGGCAAGCTGCAGCTGGTGCCCACCGGCGTGAAGGCTTATATGCAGCCGGGGGAGTGGCTGGGGATGCATATCCGCAGCTCCATGGCGGTTAAAAAGCGCCTGATGCTGGTGAATAATGTGGGCATTATTGATGCGGATTATTATAATAATGCGGATAACGAGGGCCATATTATGCTGGCGCTGCTGAATATGGGCAGCGAGGCTGTGGTGCTGCCTAAGGGAGAGCGTGTAGCGCAGGGTATTTTTTACAACTACCTGACTGCGGACGGTGACGACAAGGTAGCCAAGGCGGTGCGCGGCGGCGGCTTCGGCAGTACAGGAAAATAACCCCTCAGTCAGCTCGCAAGCTCGCTGACAGCTCCCCTTTAAAGGGGAGCCTTTCTACTATACAGTAAATTAGAAAGACTGCCTCCCCTTCAAAGGGGAGGTGCCGAGCTTGCGAGGCGGAGAGGTTATAGCAAAGAATGTTGGTACTTTTGTAAATAATGTACATTAAATAACGAATTATAAAAATACTAATTTTTATGTTTGACAAACTCTAAAA
Organism: Phascolarctobacterium sp.; assembly: GCA_051866475.1. Taxonomy (GTDB): domain Bacteria; phylum Bacillota; class Negativicutes; order Acidaminococcales; family Acidaminococcaceae; genus Phascolarctobacterium_A. Next base: position 606 of record JBJDXC010000061.1, on the reverse strand, counting down.
CCCGTACTATAATTTCTCTAATGAACAACCATTAAGATAGAGGAGCGGAAAGCATCAGTAGCCTGTGGAGCGGGAGTAAAGAAGCAGGTGAAAGGGCCAACGCCGAAGTGCAAGAGCAGCCGTGTCCTTGTGCTGGGCCGTCAGCGAAAGCTGCCGGACTGTCGCTAGAGTCTAGCGGAGCGCTATCTCAGGTATGTATATGATTGCAAGGCAGCATATAACCGTTGAGATAGACTAAAATCTCAACGGTTTTTTTATAGGCGAAGTGTTCTTTTGAAGAGTACAAAAGTACTGAAATTTTATCAGTAACGAAACGTTACCGAAAAGAATGTTCGCCCTAAAATTCATGATAGCTTTGTTCATAATTAAAGGAGTGAATTACATGATTCGTGTATTGGTAAACGGCGCCTTGGGCCGCATGGGCGGCGAGGTCTGCAAAAAGGTTTTTGCAGAGCCTGATTTAGAATTAGTAGGCGCTGTAGATATTAAAGAGGGTACCATTGCTCTGGGTGAAGGTGTTAAGGTTAGCACTGATTTGGTAGCTGCTATCGAAGCTACCAAGCCCCAAGTAGTGGTGGACTTCACTCGTCCTGATGTAGTCATGGG
>JBJDXC010000060.1:0-17536 GCA_051866475.1 Phascolarctobacterium sp. | reverse complement strand
AGCAGGGTCATCGAGGTGCGGGCAGCGTTTCTACCAGCAGCTCCGATGGCGGTCATGGCGGCGGTGGCGGCGGCTATTAATAGCCTGCCAAACGTAATTTAAGTCCACAAAATATAGCAAACTTTTGTTTCGAGTAACGTTTCGTTACCCATAAACACCAAAGCTTCGGCAAAGCGCTGACTTTAGCGCGCAGCCGAAGCTTTTTACATATCATCCTTTAGAAATTCCACTTTACAGCAGTACTACTAATATAACCCTGCTCGCCATCAGCTGTAATTACATTCACATAGCCATTGCTATAGCCATCACTGCGAGGAGTCATAGTGTGCAAGAGCTCGCCCTTAGTAACCGTGGTCACTAGGCAATCAGGATTCTCATTGTTTGGGGTTTCTGTGATTTTGGCATCATCCTGAGTCACTGTCACCGTAAAATCCTGCTCTTGCCAATAGACGTGCATACAGTGCAGCTTGAAGAAGGGATGGAGATATCTACTGGTTACCTTTCTGACCTCACGCGCATTCTCTGGATTGGGATTTCCCATGTACTTCATTTCAGGTTCAGCCAGCTCTCGGTCTAGCTGATAAATGGACCGCATAGCTAAAATATAGCCATCTATATATTTTTGATTAGCCAAAATCTCGTCCATTTTACTTTCATCTACGATGGTGCCTGTGGCAGCAGCCATAACTCCCTCAAGGCGTAAAACCACTCTTAAATCACTAATTTCCATAGCACCGAAGGCCACAGCATCAGCCTGCTCGCTGGATAGTACAATGCCCTTCTTTTGAAAATAAGGAGTAACATATTCTGCAACAGCCTTTTGCGCCATAGAGCGTTTAAGCCAAATAAAGGCATTATAATTTTGGTAGTTTTCGTCGTAACCTACCTCCTCCTGGAGAGCAAAGGGGCCCTCCTGCATGGCTGTAGTAAAGGATGCTGCTTGCGCTAGGTTAACAAAAGAACTCATCATTACTGCAGCCAAGATACCTACTACCGCTTTTTTGAAACTCATAACATCACTCCCTCTATGCCACCGCCATCAAGGCAATTAAAATTGCAAAGGCAATCATACCCCGCCACAGCCATTTGAAGCCCATGCCGATCAATTGGGCAACCTCCTTTTCAAAGGGAGTGCTGATGACCTCGCCCAAGGAGCCATCAGGCCTAATGACCTGCATAATGGGGAAGTCAAAAATGGTGAGACGGGAAACTTTTACGAACCAGACCATGGTTACGGGCACGGAAATGCACCACCAAACGGCGAGAGCATTGTAATCCACCTTACTATTCAGCACAGCGCCAAAAATATAACTCAAAACCACCGGCAAAAGGTTCATGCCCAAAAGCAAGCCCATTTGCCTGCTCAAGCGGCTGGGGCTATAAAAACTAAGCTTCACGAACTGGTCCTTGCCTTTGATTTTTTCCACAAACTCAGGCACCAGCGTTTCCACTGCCTCCACCTTTTGCAGTACCAGCTTGTCCCCTTGAGCTCGCTCAGCCTTCACGGCCTCGGATTGCAAATACTTGTTCTTCAGCCGCCGCCGCGTGCTATTGCCAAAGATACTGCAGAAAACAATGGCCCAAAAGATACCTAAAATCCCTGCCAAAAATTCTGCTTCCTCCACCTTGAAGCCAACGAGCAGTGCATAAAAAGCTGCTGTGCCAATGCCAGTGTAAAGGGCGGGCTCGATATACCAAGGACGCGTTTTAATTTGCTGCTTGACCTTCACCGCCACACGGCCCGTCTGCCCATTGATGGCCAGCTTCATGCCCTGCCCCTGCCACACATAGGCAGGCAAAAGAGCGCTCAGGGACCAGCTTTCACCCAACAAGCGGGAATGCACATCCAGTCCATCTGTCTGCAAAGTCTTCTCGATAGTAGGCAAATAGGCCTCCTGAATCTCCTCCAAGGTGCGTTGCTCCAAAGCCTTGGGACCAATATCCTGCAGCTTCGCTCGCTGCCCTGCGATAAAGCCATACTCAAAGGACACCGCTCTACTCCAATCAAAGGGTTCCATGGCATTGAGCACGGAGTTGTCCATTTGCTTGGAAGCATTCACTGCCACGTTTTCCACATACCCGGCGCAGCGATATTTTTTATTGCTGCCATCGCGCAAGACCTCGCAGCCCACACTGCCTTGCACCACTTGATAAGGCAAGTAATAAGCAGCTAATTGCTTACAATGCTGGCTAATAATTTGGGCTTCCTTGGTGTCCTTGTTTTCGGCCAGCCATTTATCCAGCTGCGCTCGCGCTTCCTGCTCCGTAACATAAAAGGGAATGATGATTTCCGGAAAGTATTCCTGCTGATTGAACTCCTTGCGCACCAGCTTGCCACCGCAAAAATCGCATTTGGCAGTAACCTCGCCTGCCGGCAGCACCACCTCGGCACCGCAATTGGCACAGGACACAAGCTCTGCCTGTAAATCCTGCTGAGCCGCATGTTGTTGCAGCTTATGTCGAATTCCGCTGAAGCGCCACAGCTTTGGCAGGCAATATAGAGAGGAGAATTTTCCAGCTTTTGAGAGCGCACAGCATTGCGCGCCTGCTCCCGTAGCGCCTTTAATTGCGCTCTTGCATCCATGCTTCCTCTCCTTTCGTTACCCTTTCATAGTAGAGTATCGCGAATATTGCGGGATAGCGCATCACCCCAGCATCCACTCTATCCCAAACCGCCATGAGCATAAATCTGCAGAGCTTCCCCATTGGGCTTCACTCGATATACTTCGCTTAAATCCTTAGCCACTAAATAGGTCATCACAATTTTGCTCTTTTTATTAAAAACCTCATATTTATGGCAGGTCTTCTGCAGGGGCACCTGAGTATAGACCCTATTGGGGCTAGCAAGCTTGCCAGAATAATTACAGAGGACGCCCTTTTTATTTAAGTCAAATAAGGTTAGCTCCGGGCCAATTTGCTCCAGTAAAATGCGGCCCATATTGGGCGTGGCTATAGCAGTGTTCTCAAAAGCTTGATAAAGGCCAGCGATATCGGGCTGAGTTCTGCTCCCTCCCTGCTCAGGAAAGCTGAGCAGAATGTCTTCTCCCTTTAGCTCCCGCATATAGAAAACATCCTTTACCGGTATATCCCGCTGGCCCACGGAGCTAGTGCCCTTGGTCAGCCAAATACCCTCGGCCACAAAGATGCCTGTTCCCCTAAAGATATCCATATCCGTCAATGAGGGCTCACCATTTTTATAAGCACAGGTAGTGACCTCAGTGATTGCCCCGAAATCCGTATCAATATATAGCAGCTGACCGATTTTCCTGCCCATAGAATCCCTCTTCACATAGATTCCATCCGCAGCAGCAAGGCTGCTCACACCTAAGCAAAGGGACATGAGTCCTGCTAAAAATGTCCGTTTTAAGCTCATACAGCATCCCTCCTAGGGAAATCACATTTCAACTAAGCTTAGTAATTGGTGGAGAAGGCAGCGATATAATGACCCTCGTAATTATAATTGATAAAATCGGCCATGTTGGGAGCATGCAAAGCAGCTACCAGCTTCTTGATATCCTCCTTCTTTTGGTTCCCGTCCTTAACTGCCACAATGGCTGCATAAGGATTAGCACCATTTTCAATATAAACTGCCTTAGTAAGGTCCAGCTTAGCAGCCTTAGCCTGATTATAATCCAGCACTGCCAGCTGGAAGTATTGATAATTAGCGGGCATGGCCTCGGCCTCAACAAAAATAACCTTGAAAGGACGTAGCATTTTCTCAATATCATCAACGTCCGCGTTATAGCCAGCCTCTTTCTTTAAAGAAAGGATACCCACATCCTGTAGCAGCATCAAGGCACGGCCGGCGTAACCATTATTGGGGATAATAACTTGGGAGCCGGGCCAAGCATCTGCAATGCTCTTCACCTGAGCAGAATAAATGCCCATTGGCTCCAAGAATACGGAGCAAACAGGTCTAATATTCAAGCCATGCTCGCTGGTGAAGGCACGCATGGAGCTTTCCGTTTGATGGAAGGTGGCATCGATTTCCCCCTCCAGCAAATCTAAAAGCGGCATGTGCTCTGCACTAAAATCATCAGCATAGGTCTTAACCTGCAGCTCCACCCCCTGCTCGGCCAGCACCGGCTGCACCTGTGCCAAAATTTCCCCATAGGGATAGGCCCTTGCGCCCACCTTTAAAACGCCTGCTTCGGCAATGCCTGCACCCTGCAGGAGCAGCATGCCCGCTGTAACTAAAAGGCCCAAGCTCTTACAAATTTTCTTCAACATAATAATCGCCTCTCATCTTGATAAAGCCAAGCATCAGCTTAGCAAAAATAACCTTTATAATAAGCTTAACAGCTTAGCTTGCTATTTGAATATAGTCAGCGCTAACAAAGCCTTCCTGTCCTCTAGCGTTAATAGCTTGGATCCATTTGCGACCCTCGCTCTCAAAAATTTCACCGGTCACAGGATATAACTCCTCGTTAAGACGCAGGGAGTCTATTACCTCGCTATTAGTGGAAGGAGCAGTGCGGAAGTTCACATCATCTCCGGTCAAAACAAGCATTGCACCTGGCTGCCAAAAAAGTTCCATATTTTCCAAGGTATGATAAATAGTGGTCAGCTTAATAGTTCGTTCCTTTAAGGGCTGCAGGGTCTTTTCAGTAATTCTGGGGCTATTCTTGTTTTGGAAATAGAAATCCCAGTCAGGGTTATAGGTTTCATAAATATCCGACACTTGTTTCATATTGTCCATATAAGCCTGCATAAATTTTTTGTTATCATAGACACTGTCCATTTCCCAATCATAGTAAATAACGCCCTTGGCCTTGTAGCTATACCTATCATTTCCGGTAGCAGTGTGCTTACCATTCTCCAGCTGCATAGCACCAAAGGCTACAGCCATACATTCTTCCTGGCTCAAGGTGATGCCCTTTTTAGCAAAATAAGGCTTAACAAAATCCATGGCACAGGCATAGGCCAAATCACGCTTTACAATATAATGATTCTGCATCTCTACAAAATCAACAGTTTTGCCAATCTGCGTATCAATCTTATTGAACTCCATGCTTTTTTCAGCCTCATAAACCTTTGCTTCCACAGCTAGGGGTGCGCTGAGCAGCAGTGCTGCCACAAGACCAAGAGTTAAGCTTTTGAAACCCATAATATATACCTCCCTTAGATGCTTTACTAGTTCTTTTAAGTAGACTTTATTTAAACCAACTTTACCTAGCCTTGCCGTAACATTTTGTGACAAAGCTATTTCCCTAATTATATTATAGCAAACAGCGCAGGGCAAAGCCCCACCCCAAAGGATTAATTTGGGTAGGAAAAGCATTTTAGACAGTTCTTTTTTTAATATTTACGAACAAAAAGCTTCGGTAGGGCGCTAATTTAAGCACTCCACCGAAGCTTTTTTACATATTTTCGCTTCATCCTACCCAAAAATCTCCTTTAGGGTGGGGAATTATCCTTAACTTTAGATTATAATAGTGTCAACTAAACTGGTAGAAAGGTTTATTGGGTACCTTGGAGGGAGGCCATATTTATGCATAGAAAAATTATTGGTTCGGTGTTATTGGGCTTATGTATGTTTGCCAACTCTGCATTGGCAGCTTTGCCTAAAGAGGGGGTATACGAGAAGCATAGTGCAGCGGGAACTTTAGAAGCGCGTATGTTTGTTATGGGTGAACATGGTGCCACTAAATATACCTTTGGTTATGGTAATGACTATACACAAATTATTTGGCTAGAGGGCTATACATCTAATGGAGAAAGGCATTCTGAATTTGCTACCAAATATATTTGGAAAACAGACAGTGTTGGTGCAGCAGAAACAGCTTTGATTTTAGATCGTGAGGGTATTGAAAATTTAAAGAATGGAGATATTGCTACTCCTATTTACGCACAGGATATGGCTGCTTTTTCCTTTGACGATAATGGTATGGCTAAGGTCAATGTTAGACCAGGCTTTACCGGTGAACCTGAAAGCTGGAAAAATGGCAATACTGCTGCTTCCTTTAGCGGCAAGTATACCTATGTTGCGGATAGCCTAAAATTCACCCCTATAAGCTTGGCCTATGCCCATGAAAGTACATGTAACCCAGATCGCTTTTATAAAGCAGAGACTGTAAATCAGGAATGGAACCAGACTAAGGTTCGTATCAAAGCCACAGGAACTCGTTTTGAATGTGTAGAAAACCTTATGAAGCTTGGCTATTTAGTGAAAATTGATGCTGAGCTTGGCAATACTGTCAATATGCGTGGTTGGACTGGCCGTGGCGTTTTGATAGGCTCTGAAGTACGTATGCGTGCTAACACAACTACTGATTCTAAAATTGTAGGTATGCTAGATTTAAACGAGTCAGTTGAGGTTTTAGGGTATGAAAAGGGCCTAGATGGTCGAGGCTGGTATTATCTGAAAAAAGGGAATGGATTAGAGGGCTTTGCCGCAGCTCAATTTATTGATTTAAGATAAGCTGGTGTAAAGGCTATTCTAGATTCTAATAATTTGCTCTAGAGTCTAAAATACGGAAAAGGATAAGAAAAATTATGAAAAAGAAAATTTTAGGGTTGGCTGCTGCGCTAACATTAGTAAGCTCACTAGCTTTGGCTGCTCCTCAATCTGGGGTGTATCAGCAAATGTATGCTGATGGTAGATTAAAAAGCGTGGTTACCATACTACATAATTCAGGTACCGGGGATTATATGGCCCAGAATAGCATAGGTGATAACACCTACGTTTGTTTTGATGCGTTGGATAACAATGGTTACGAAACAGAGAATTATGCCTCCAAGCTAGAGGAGACCGGTAGCGGCTATGCCGCCTCTGAAAAATGCTTTGTAATTGATGCTGAAAATCTGGCAAAGTGTGAGAAAAAGAAGCGGTTTAAGGTTAATGCTGTTAAAAAGCAGGGACCTTTAATTCGCTTTACAGGAGAGGATAGGTTAACGGTAAGTGGAACTGGTGCCAAGTACGATGGTGAGTATTATTTTAGTCCCAGAAGTAATCCTCAGGCCAATAATGCTTTAATGATTTACGCCTATGAGACTACAAAAAATGTTAGTCTTTTTGAAGAAGGGACTGGGGCAAATACTTATTGCATACAGCAATATGAATTTGCACCCTGGGTTAAACGCGTTGAGCTATATTATCAAGGAGATTACTCCGAGAGCCTTCTGATGGACAACGAGCTTAATATAGTTATGAGCTGTAATACGGAAGGTAATGCTAGCTGCAAGCCTTTGTTTGTCAGTGATAAATATGTGCAATGGGCAGAAAATGGCTTGGCTTCCTTTAAGACCTGTGTGGGTGGAGACGAAAGCTCCTTATATATGCATAGATATTTAGCAAAGAACTTCCCTGAGCTGACCAAGTCCAATAATATGACCTTAGTTTTTAAGGACTTCTTTGGTGGGGAGGGGGAAAATGCCGTATTTACTCGCCTTTATGATTTAGTAAAGGACGCTGATGGAGTGAAGGTTCTAGCAGCTAATGTTGGTCATTCGGACAACGATGCAATGCAGGTAAAGAAATATATGGGCCTTAGGAGTATTACTGGTGATGAAGTACGTATCCGTAAGGAGCCCAATACTGATTGCGATATCTTAGGCTATGTTAATAAGGGCGATGTGGTTGAGGTACTGGGCTTAGTAAACCAAACTGGTGAGGCCTTTGGTAATAAATGGGCGGCTATCCGTTTAGCCAATGGTAATATGGGGTATGTTTCTACCATGTTTATTGCAGGTGTAAACAACTGATATTTGGTTGTAAAAAGAGGGGGCTTAATAATGTTTAATTGGAAAAAACTGATAATGGGAGCGGCTATAGGTGCTTTTTGCCTGGGATTGAGCTATGCTGCTCCTGTATACGCAGCTGGTGATAATCCTGCTGTTGTCCAGGTTAGCGATAAAATAGAATACGTGAAAATATCTCCCGATGAAGCTGTTTTTAGAGATAAAAGAACCGGTAATTCTATGTATGTTGTAGAGGATAGAAAACAAGACCTCTATAAAATTACATGTATGGAGGATACCTATAAGGATGTCTTTAAGCTGGATGAGACCTGGCAGGGCTTTAAGGGTAGCCGTGATACGGTTGCCAATGTAGGCTATGTTAATAATTGTATGCATGATGTAGAAAGCGGCTATATGGATGAGGTTGCCTATCATAGCTATCATCAGGTTAAGGATATTGGTGATGGGGTAGGAACTCTGCCGAATCATCACGAAACCCATTATATTTTTAATGATATTGATGGTAAAATGCTCTTAGCAGCAACCTGTAAGGTAAGCAATAAGCCTAGTACAGAATTTCGTATTTATGGAGGCTATAAGTTTATTAATGGTACGGAAGTACGCATGCGCCAAGCTCCAAACTTGAATGGCGAGATTATTGGCTATTTTAACCAGAACGAGCGTGTCTATGTTTATGGCTATGCTAATATAGATTATAATGCCCCGCTTCCCAATGGTTGGGCATACGTTAAACGTGAGAATGGACAGGTTGGCTGTGTAGCGGCTCAGTTTGTACAATAGGATACCCATTAGTGGAATGTACATTGAAAAATACTGAGGAAAGCCTCAGGACGTTTTATAAATTGTTTTGTTATTATATAAAAGTATGCTTGGCCCTGTAGCCTACATAATAAAATTATTTTTGAAGAGGTGACTACTATGAATAAGTTTGGTAAATTGTTAGTGGTTGTCGGAATATTTGTTACTATGGCATTGTTGGCAGGCTGTGGTGGAGATAAAAAACCTGCAGAACCTGCTAAACCGGCAGAGCCTGCAAAAGCTGCAGCACCTGCTAAACCTGCTAAAAAAGAAAAGATTCGCCTTTATACTGATGAGCAGCTGAAAAAAATGACTCCGGCTGAACGTGCTGAGGCGCGCAAGAAAGAGTATAGAGCTAATCTGACTCCCCAACATTTACGTGCTCATTTGATAACTGATAGGCCCGAACATAAGGAATTTGATAAAATGAGTAAAGAGAAATATCCTAGCTTGAGATGGGGCTCTGTTGGTCATAACTATAAAAAAGTGCCAGTTGAGGGTGAAGTGATTTATGACTATAGCCGTACTGTTGATAATAACGCGCCTACGTTTACAGATGATAAGGGTCGTGAGGTTAAAGGTAAAGAGTCCTATGTTATCCATGTTCTATATGGTGCTTGCAAGGGCCAATGTGTAATTGAAGCTACTGATGAGCATATCGTAAGAATGGATCCTACTACCTATAATAAACCTAAAGTTGAAAAGAGTACCATCATTCCCTTCGATAAGACATATATTCGTCATGAGGAAAATGGCAAGAAATGGGTTGCTCACGAAAAATGTGGCACTAAATAAAAACTAAGTATAAATATGAAAACCAGGATATTAAAGTCCTGGTTTTTATAGTAAAATGATAATAGAGAAATGGATAATTGTTTGTTTTGTTATTTTGTCAAAGGTGGGATTTTTAATGAGAAAAGTATATAGTTTAACAATCATGGTAGCTTTACTCGTAACAGCTTTTGTTATTTCTGGCTGTATTCCACCTAATTATTCCAAGGAACAGGCGAAGAAGATTGTCAGTGAACATAAGCCTGAAGCTTTAGCCTGGTTCTCTAAAAATATGCCTGCTGCCAAGCCTGATGCTGAGTGCGAGGCCTATAAAACAGAGCTGGATCTATTTGGCGCTATAAAGGGTTCATATAAGGTAAATGGTAAAAGCTATGACTATGTTTTCGACTACAACACTAAAAATATGTATGTGGGTGAAGGCTATGAAGAAACCTGTGCACTTGTAAAAGCAGCTATTCTGAAGGAATTTAATTATTCTGCTAAGGAAACTAAGGTGAACTTCCATGGTTATAGCTTTAAATTAAAAAACGAAAATGACAAGCCTTCTAAGCGTATGCCAATTGACCAACCCAAGGAAATCAGTACAAAGCTTTTAAAGCTGATTCCTGCTAAAATTAGCCCAAAGGAGTTTGCCCAAAGGGTTTTGGCACCGGATACAAATGAAGTGTTTAATTTTTATATTGATGTTTATCGCGATTCCTTCCCCAAGTATGAGCCTGAGAAGCAGGCCAAATTCAAGAATTTAGGCTTAATTATGTGTTTTATTCCAGTTGATATTGAAAAGGATGCCCAGACTGTATATAAAAAATATTATTCTGTTAAGGGTGTAGAAGAATATGTTTGCCATCTGGCTAAGGTAGAGGATGGCTTTTACGCTGGCTATGAAACTAAATGGTCTCCCAAGCTGGAGGACAAGGCTAAGGTCACTAAAAAGACTTCTAAGCAGTTCCTTTTAGAGATTCCCAAGACGGCTAGGCCTATTTTCTTCAGCAAGGAGAAGAAAATGTTAGTGCATAGCTTTAAAAATCCCAAAGGGAACCTGATTGAAAATATTATTGCTGCTAAGCATACGGCGTCCGTTCCAGGAATGGCAGGCTTTAAGCAGCACGGCCTTGAGCTTGTGGTCAAAGATGAGTATGCACATAGCTATAGTGCTACGAGTGTTAGCTTAGTTGGAGGAGCGTATGACGTAAAAGCCTTGGGCTTCTTCAACTTTGACTATTGGAGATTAAAGTATTTTCATGATTAAGAAGATAAACTAAGTTTATTCTGGCAATTATGGACAGCTTAACCTATTACTGGGGTGCAAGCGCTTGGGATTGAAGGCTTTTCTTATATTTCTTGGATAACTTGAAGAAGGCTAGGTGCGTATATGTTTAAGCAGCAAAGGTTTATTCTAAGGGTTTTGCTTTGCGCCGTTGGGCTAACCTCTATTTTTGGCCTTGATAAGGCTTGGGCAATGAGCTGGTTGGGAGGGGAAAAAATAGACGCTCCTTTAGTTAAGGTTAGCTTTTGTTCTGGCGGAGATATGCTAGGCAGTAGCCACGGCCTGTTTGTGACAGCAGTTGATAAGGAGTATGCCTTGCTCAAGGAGGGGGAGCCTATAAAGCTCCTTAATGATAGTATCGGCCAAGGAGAGAGGTATATACATCCCAAGTATAGTGAAGAATTTTACATTAAGCTAGCCAAACGGCTGGAGGCTGGCAATTATACGCTTAATATTGATGGTTATACTACGAATTTTTCTATAAAGTAGGATAAAAAACAGGTGGCAAAGGGGCGGCCATTACTAGCGTCCTGCCATGTTTGGCGCTTTACACTAAGGAGAAATACAATGAAATCTACTTTCTTAAAACATTCCAAAAAAATATTAGTAGGGGCGGTCTTGGCTATTGGCTGCTTAGGTATGGCCTCAGTAGCTTTTGCTGAGGCGAAGGCTATTGAGTTTGATACTATTTTAAAAGGCTGCTATACTCATACTATGCGCAATGAGTTTTATATTAGAAGTGCCAATATGTACAAGGATCCTGTTAATGGCTGGGGCGAGATAATCGCTAGGGAAGAAAGTGGCATGGACGGTAGTGTTACCAAAACCTGGTTAATTGGCGAGGTTAAGGATGGCCCACGCAATGACGTTTTATTTCATATTCAACGTCAGGTTGTGCAAAAGCTGGACGCCAATGGTAAAACTATTTCCTGCAAGGATGATGATGTTAATTACAGTTTACTCATTTATCCACAGAACGAATACTCCTTCAACGTGGTTAAACCAAAAGGCGGTAGAGTGCCTAGCATTGATGTAGGGGGAGATTATACCAGCTCTGTAGAATATCCTATGATGAGCAATGAGGCAGCTCTGTATGTTTTGTATAGATTTATGAATAGCACTCCTGTTTATCGTAATAAGCTTCAGGGCGCCGCTTTGCAGCATATTGGTAAAGATCTAGATGAAGAGCATACCTTTAAGCTGGTTGAGCACCATCAGGATCAGGTGGTGACTAGAGGCACCTATAAGGTAAATGCAGATGGTTCAATTTTAGAGTATAATGCTGCCATGAATAAATGGAATATAATAACCAAGTAAATACTTGCTTGCACGCAGGTATTCAAGAGGAAGAAGGAGGGGCTCTTCGTGCAAAAGGCAGAGCAAAATTTAACGCAGACTGCTGTCAAGAAAAACTTAAAGAAATTAACATTACTCCATTCCAACGATATGCACGGTGATTTTTTGGCCGAAAAAATAGATTGCAAGCTGGTGGGTGGTGTTTCTCTGCTCAGTGGCTATGTCAACAAGGTGCGGGCCGAAGAAAAAAATGTGCTCTATTGCATTGCTGGCGACATGTTCCGCGGCTCCGTTATCGACTCTGAATTCAAGGGTATTTCTACCATTGAGATTATGAATTTGCTGGGCCCGGACGTAGCCACCATTGGCAACCATGAGGTGGATTATGGTATTCCCCATTTGCTCTTTTTAGAGAAGTGTGCCAACTTTCCCATTATCAATGCCAATTTCTATATTCGTACCAATTGCCGCCGCATGTTTGAATCCCACTATATTGCCGAAATTGACGGCATGAAAATCCTTTTCGTTGGCGTCATCACGCAGGATGTGTTGGCCCATACCCGCATGGAGGAATATATAGGCTCCTTTGTGGATATCACCGAAGCCGCCGAGGAGGTTGGCCGCATTTGCAATGCCTATAATGCCATTGATATTGACTTTACTGTGCTGCTAACCCATATTGGCTTTGAAGAGGATAAACAGCTGGCCGCTGCCCTTGACCCTGCCTGGGGCGTGGATGTAATTATTGGCGGACATTCCCATACCCTGCCAAAGGAACCAGCCCTAGTTAACGATATTTTGATTGTGCAGGCTGGCACAGGCACTGACCAAATAGGGCGCTTTGATATTATGGTGGACACGGATCGCAACGCAGTGGATACTTATACCTGGTCCACAGTGCCAATTACTGAGGAAACCTGTAGCCGGGACGAGGAAATGTATAATTTTATTATGCATTATAAGGAGATTACGGATAAAAAATATAATCGCATTATGACACGCTTTGCTAAAGAGCTGACCCATCCCAGCCGCGTTCAGGAAACGGCCCTGGGTAATCTGGCTGCGGATGCCCTATGCGACAGCCTGGGCGTGGATATGGCCCTGATGGGCTCCGGAGCCGTGCGCAGCAAGTCCATGGGGCCAGTAGTCCATTACAAGGATTATACAGAATGCTTCCCCTATGACGAAGCTACCTACATGATTCATGTTACCGGCGCCCAATTGCAGCGTATGGTTAAGCGCTTCCTGCGGGAGGAGGCCTTTAGTGGTGCCCATACGGAATTTTATCAGCTTTCGCATGGCCTGTGTGTGGTGTGGAGCCGCAGCAAGCAGCAATTTAAGGAATTTACCTTTAATGGTGCGCCCCTGCCTGCCGATAAGATTTATAAGGTAGCCCTTTCCAAATATCATTTCAGCAACCTCAAGGATTTTTTGGATATTAGCTTAGAGGAAATAGAGGCCAATGGTGGCTTTAAGGTAGTGGCCACCTCCTATAGGGATGTCATTGAAGAATATATTACCAGCCACCAGCACTTGTACAGAGAGGTGGAGGGAAGGCTGGTTATTGAGCACTAACGTAGTTTTTTAAGTAAGTCCTAAGAGTAAAACTAAAACCAAAAAGCTTCGGTGGAGCGCTTAAGTTTAGCGCTTCATCGAAGCTTTTTATTCTTGCGTTTTGTGTATCATACAACTACAAATGTAGTATATTTTTATTCTGCCTGAAATGAGATAGGAAAAGGGTATCCGCTCAAATTTGCGGGCAATGGAAAACTCTGTACCTTATGCCCAGGGGTCTTCGGAGTCCGGAATGCGAATGCCGCTGAGTAAGCCCTTGTAGTCCCACAGGAACCATTCACCGGTGGAGCCCTTTTTGCGTAAGGTCATGGGACGGGGGCTATCGGCACCGCCGCAGGTAATTAAAAAGCGTGCATAGCCCTCCTGCTGGTAGGTATAGTCATTGGTTTGCACATCCACAGTATAGGGTTGGCTGGGAGTGTAATTGTTTTTAGGAGTTGCACCCTTAAAGTAGGAGCGCATGAGATAAGCTTTGCCGCGGAAACGGTCCTGGATGAATTGCTTATCGGCACCATTTAAGGGGCGGGGTCCCAGCAGTGCATCCAGCATGGCATAAGCATCCGCAGGGCTTTGCTCATAGCGAGCCAGAGCAGCTACTGCATAAGCAGCTACCTTATGCGCATCGGTGCCCACAGCCACATCAGCTGCAGTCTGAGGTAAAGTCTGAAAGGTTACTGTCTTATTACCCATTTGCTTCACCGCCTTGTTGATGGCCTGATTAATCATATTATTAGTAGTCGTCGTTCTATTGTAGGAGCTGCTACGGCCAATATTGCCGAGGCTCCCTAAGCTTGCAGCCTCCGCTGCCGGCATGTGCAGTGCAAGCACAGCTGCCGCCACAGCCAAGGTCAAGAGTTTCTTTTGCATGCAGTCGCCCTCCTTCATGTCTATATATAACGCACAAAGAGTTCGATTTAGACTCCTGTAACGAAACGTTACACGGAGCATCTGTTCGTTACTAACTTACAGCTCCATAATCCAGAGCTTGTCCAGCTTTTCCTTATCGTTGGGGTTACCAGCAACCACCAGCACCTTATTGCGCTCAATGGTCGCCATGCTGATATAGGTAGTGTTCTTGCCGCCCACCTCGGAGAAGGTCAAAGCACCATGGCAGCGTCCGCTCTTTTTGTCGTACAGGTTAACCATAGCCTTGCCCTTGTCGCACATAATTACATATCTGTCGGTTACAACTACGTCACCCAGCATGCCGATATAGCCCTTGTCTTGGGCGGGAGCATCCTTCTTATAGGAGGGTCCATAGAAAGTAACAAACTTATTGTTCTTGTCGTAGAATACGCCCCTGCCCACGCTGCGGCTTTCGATGGATTGGCCGAAGCAGTAGAAGCCATCCCTGTCACTCAGCAGCACTACATTGGCGCCAATATTATCCTTGCCACCACGGCGTACGGTGAATTCCGGACGCACCTCGCCCAGCTTCTTGGACACGACACCATCGGTCTTTAATTCTGCCTTAAAAACCTCATTTTGGTTCATATATACATAACCAGTGCGGTCATCCAATGTTTCTATTTGACGGAAATTGCCATAGGCCAGCACTTCCTTGTTTCCGGATTTAGCCAAGAAATAGGGACGGCTGTTCTTTACGAAGTATACACCATAGCCGTTAGCAGAAATATGGGAGTGATCCCAAAGGCCGCTAGCAATGGCGGGATTATCCATGGTGATGGTCTTTTTATTAGCATCAATCAAGAGCTTTGCTAGGTATTTTTGCTCGTTCATAGCATAGAGGTACTTGCCATCAATGCTTAAGCGTTTGGGACGATTGTTTCTGTTTTGCAAGAAGAGCA
This sequence comes from Phascolarctobacterium sp., assembly GCA_051866475.1. Classification (GTDB taxonomy): domain Bacteria; phylum Bacillota; class Negativicutes; order Acidaminococcales; family Acidaminococcaceae; genus Phascolarctobacterium_A. Next base: position 2,299 of record JBJDXC010000060.1, on the reverse strand, counting down.
TGGCAGAATTTTCAACCTTGTACATTTTGGCAGTGTAGCTACCAAATTTCAGCTCCGCATCAGCCTTCTTCACGCTGGTAGTAGCTGTAGTGGAGCCGCCGGAGGAAGAGTCCTTATCCTTGCTACCGCCGCAGCCAGCAACTACGCTACAAGCCAACAAGCCGATCATAATGCCATAGCTTAATTTTTTTAACATAAGTAACATCTCCTTTTCACCCTAATATTTGTGATTGCATTTAAAGGGAGCCTTGGAAACAGGATTTCCTTCTGGCTCCCTCAAATCAATTTTTATTTTCGTTCATGATGTACAGGATTTTCCTCAAAGCCGCTCCTGCCTGCGGAATAAGGATTCACATTGGGCAGGTCCTGGTTTCTTGGAAAGCCCTCAGCGCCGCTGCTCCATGCCAAAACCGAGGTTATACTGAAGGCCATCAGCACCCAAAAAGCTGCCAAAACAGCTGCTGGATACCAGCTAAAGCCAAACAAATAGCTGATTGCCCACAAAAGCAAGGCAATGAGACCCCACTCGCAGTTGAGCAATAAATTTGCCAAGAAACAGAGGAAGAAGCCATCGCCCGTATTCGCCTTACGCATATTACCTCCTTTGGCCGCTACAGAGCTAATTAGTAGCCGCCGCCACCGCCGCCATGATTATCATCACTGCTGCTCTCGGTCACAGAGCCGTCATCGCTGGAATCATTGCTCTTGGAGCGCGGCACAACACTCACATTGGTATACATATAGGTATCTTCGCTGACCAGCAAATTAAAGCTTTCCTTATTCAGGTAGGCATTGGCCTCCACCTGCTGGCGCACGTTGCTCATGGATGCCATCAAGCTGCCACGATAGAGATAGGCACCGGCCAAACCGGCCACTAGAGCACCAACCAAAGCCATCAGGGGGAAGCCCTTTTCCGGTTTCCAGCCCTTACCATTCTTCTGGTAGTATCCTAAAAGCTCACCCGCCTTGGTAGCATACACCGTGTAGGCACCGGCATAATCATTCTTTTTCAGATAGGGAACAAAGGCCTTGCTCATGTATTCCACGCCCTCGTTGCCCACTACAACATCCTTCAACTTCTTGTCAGTGCTGATATACCATTTGCGTTGGTCCACCACCTGCAGCAGTACAATGTTGCCGTTAGGACCATTATTATAGGCCTTGTCGATGAGCTGATTAGCAAAATCACCGGGCTTTTGGCTGCCAATGCTCTTGACAGTTACCACGCCCACTCGCACATTATATTTGTTCTCCACTTGTTGGAGGACACGGGCCACCTTAGCTCTATCTGCATTGGAGAGCAGCTTGGCATCGTCCATGATGCTGGGCACTGCCGCTAGGGCAGTTGCCGCACTGAGCAGCATTGCTGCCAGTAATGTGAAAATCAAAAATAATTTTTTCATTATGACAGCCTCCTTATAATACGAAATAGAGAATAGCAAAGGCTATAACGGCGCAAATAGCAAAGGCCATAGCACTGTAATTGCGCAGCTTGCCATAGTCGATGGGCAGGCTGCCCACAACCTTGCCCGTTTGGCCATTCATCATAAAGGTATAGGGCTCGTTATTATAGCGGGTAGTTAAAATCCACACAGGCACCATGGCATAGTGCACAGCACTATCGCTTTTAACAACGGCGCAATCATCGGAGGGCTCCACGCCATCAAAGCCTTCAACGGTGCTAGCCAAGCACATTTTTGCGCTGGTGTTTACGCGCTCGTCGGCGCGGTCCACGGCAGCCTCGGCATCCACGTCATATTTATCTGCCAAGTAGCCTGTAAAGTAAGCACTGCTAAAGGGCACCATTTCGCTATAATCAAAGGGCTCGATGCTTTCCATAAAGGTGTCATCCATTTTTTCGGAGCCATCCACAGGGATGCGCTCGAATTTCATGGTGCCGGCACGCTGGCAGTTGTAGTAATCGGTGGTGGTGATGACTTCATCCTCGGTGGTCACCACGGTACTACGCTTGGCCTTATACATGCCCTGAGCATTGATATCCGCATCGAAAAGCCAGAAGGGAACGTACATTCCTTGGATAGCCTCCACGCGGTTATTGGCAGTGAAAGCATCCGGCAACAGCTTTTTGCCCTCGTAGAATTTCTTGAGAGCAGCCACAGCCTCTTCCTTGCTCTTTTTGAAGGGAATAATGAAGTCAGGCTTTAACATGCCGGCGAAGCGGCTGGGCAACATGGTGGGATTGCCACAGTAGCAGCATTCCGTTGCCATGGTGTTGCCATCGCTGACGATTTCGGCGCCGCAGCTGGAGCAGGTGAAGGCCTTCATCATTTCGGCCTCT
>JBJDXC010000059.1:0-3674 GCA_051866475.1 Phascolarctobacterium sp. | reverse complement strand
TGTATGAGATGAAGCAATACTTTGTAAAACGCTCTAACTGGATCTTCGGCGGCGATGGCTGGTCCTATGATATCGGTTACGGCGGCGTTGACCATGTTTTGGCATCCGGTGAGGATGTAAACATTATGGTCTTCGATACCGAGGTATATTCCAATACCGGCGGCCAATCCTCCAAGGCTACTCCGACTGCTGCAGTAGCTAAATTCGCTGCCAGCGGCAAGAAGACCAAGAAGAAGGATCTTGGCATGATGGCTATGAGCTATGGCTATGTTTATGTAGCACAGGTAGCTATGGGTTATGACAAGAACCAACTGTTGAAGGCTTTGAAGGAAGCTGAAGCATATCATGGCCCGTCCCTGATCATTTGCTATGCTCCTTGCATTAACCACGGCTTGAAGGCCGGTATGGGCTGCAGCCAATTGGAAGAAAAGCGTGCGGTTGAGTGTGGCTATTGGGCAACATATCGCTATAATCCGGAGCTTGTGGGTACGGAACAAAATCCGTTCAGCTTAGACTCCAAGAAGCCCACTGGTAACTTCCGTGAGTTCCTCATGGGCGAGGTTCGCTTTAGCTCCCTGCAGAAGACCTTCCCGGAGACTGCTGAGGCATTGTTCGAGAAGACTGAGGCTGATGCTAAGGCTCGCTTAGAGGGCTATAAGAAGCTCGCTGGCAAGGCATAATTAACTAAATAGATTTTTACTTAGGCTGTACCACTTTATGTGGTACAGCCTTTTGTGTTTTGTCGCTAAAAATCACAGCTCGCTGGATATTACCTATTTACTTTTTCAGCATATCTTCACACTATATTGTGCAAAAATATGATATAATTAAATATCAATTTAGGTGTTTTTGCCTTAAGAGGAGAGCGTGATTATGGCAGATAAGTTTTTAGTTATAGATGGTAGTAGTCTTATTCATAGAGCGTTTTTTGCGTTGCCGCCTTTGATGAACAAGCAGGGTGTGCATACGGGTGCGGTGTATGGCTTATGCAATATGCTGCTGAAGCTGTTGGGGGATTTGCAGCCGCGCTATATGGCTGTGGCCTTTGATAAGTCGCGTAAGACCTTCCGCACCCAGCTGTATGCGGACTATAAGGGTCAGCGTAAGCCCACGCCTAGCGAGCTTAGCGAGCAATTTCCGCTTTCCATGAAGGTTTTGGATGCCTTGGGCATTCATACGCTGGAGCTGGATAATTACGAGGCGGATGATATTATCGGCACCTTCGCCAAGACTGCGCCGGAGGATGTGGAAGTCATTATCGTTACCGGCGATAGGGACGAGCTGCAGTTGGTGGACAAGCGCACTAAGGTTTATTACACTAAGCGTGGCATCAGCGATATCCAAATTTTTGACGAGGCTGAGTTTGCTGCCAATTATGAAGGACTTGAGCCTAAGCAGCTTATCGAGCTGAAGGGCCTCATGGGTGATACCTCTGATAATATTCCCGGTGTGCCTGGCGTAGGTCCTAAGACTGCTATTAAGCTAATTAAAGAATATGGCACAGTGGCAAATGTGTTGGAGAATATTGATAAAGTAACGGCTAAGGCGCTCAGAGCCAAGCTGGAGGCCAATAAGGAGTCAGCTCTGCTTAGCCAAAGGCTGGCCACCATTTGCACGGAAGCGCCGGTGGACACAAATATAGCTCTATATGAGCTGGCTCCCATTAAGGAGGATGCGCGCACCCTTTTGCAGGATTTAGAGTTCCGCAATATGTACGAGCGCTTTGCGGCAGTGCTAGGCGGTGAGCAGCATAGCTTTGATTTGTTTGGCGAAACTGTAGAGCAGGAGTCTGCTCAGATTGTTACTGTGAGCGGTGGTGAGCAGGCGACGAAGCTGTTTAAGGAGCTGGCTGAGGCGACTGGGCCAGTGCCCTTTGTGGCTAAGGTTTCTGGAAGCCTACCGGAGCTTTACTTTAGTCGTGTCGAAATTTTGCTTGAGGATACAGTGTATGTTTTAGATACCATGAGTCAGTGCTGGAATGAGTTCAAGCAGTGGCTTGCTTCTCCTTGCCCCAAGCAGACCGTGGATTCGAAAGAGATATATAAATGCTGCCTGTGCCTTGGCATCAAGCCCCAGGGCTTGGTAGAGGATGTGGCCTTGGCTGCATATGTAGCGGACCCGGGCCACAGCTCCTACGCTTTGGCAGATTTAAATAAGCGTTATTTAAATAGGCCCCTGCCCACCGAGGCAGAGAATGTAGCTTTGCTGGTGCCCCAGCTTAAGGAACAGCTGGAGCAGAGGGAACAGCTGGCGCTCTATCGCGATTTAGAGCTGCCTTTGGCACCGGTGTTAGCCCAAATGGAATATAATGGTATTACACCTGATATGGAGCTTTTAGACCAGCTTAATGAGGATATGAGCTTCCGCATCGCTAAGCTAGAGCGCTTGGCTGAGGAGCAAGCGGGCGAGAGCTTTAATTTGAAATCTCCTAAGCAACTGGGCGTGGTGCTCTTTGAGCATTTGCAGCTGCCTGTAATTAAAAAGACGAAAACAGGCTATTCCACCGATGTGAAGGTGCTGGAGGCATTGCAGGGCAAGCATCCCTTGATTGACACGATTTTGGAGCATCGCAAGCTAGCTAAGCTGCAGTCCACTTATCTAGATGGCCTGAAGCCTTTGGTGAATGGCAAAACCGGACGCATTCATACCCACTTCCAGCAGACTGTGACTGTCACAGGGCGTCTATCCAGCACGGACCCCAATCTGCAGAACATCCCTACGCGCACGGAGGAGGGTAAGCAAATTCGCCGTATTTTTGGGCCTAGGGCTGGCTATGACTACCTCATGAGCTGTGACTATTCCCAGGTGGAGCTGCGCATTTTGGCTTGTATTGCCCAGGATAATTTGCTGCTGGAGTCCTTCCGCCATGGGCAGGATGTCCATGCCCGCACGGCGGCGGAGGTTTTTGGTTTACCCTTGGCTGAGGTTTCAAGCCAGCAGCGCAGCAAGGCCAAGGCGGTAAACTTCGGCATTGTTTATGGCATCAGTGATTTTGGCTTGGCCAATCAGCTGCAGGTTTCTCGCAAGGAGGCCGCAGGCTATATTGAGAGCTATTTTGCGCGCTATACGGGCGTGAAAAAGTATATGGAAGACATCGTGGCTAAGGCTCGTGAGCAGGGCTATGTGAGCACCCTGATGGGGCGTAGACGCTATCTACCTGATATTCGCCACAGCAATTTTAATCTGCGCAGCTTTGCGGAGCGCACGGCGATTAATACGCCTATCCAGGGCACGGCGGCGGATATTATGAAGAAAGCGATGATTGATGTGCAGCGAGCCTTGGAGGCGGCGCAGCTGAAGAGCCGCATTCTTTTGCAGGTGCACGATGAGCTAGTGCTTGAGGTAACCGAGGACGAGAAGGATAAGGTTGCAGCATTGGTGCAAGAGGCAATGGAAAATGCTGTAAGTATGGAGATACCATTGCTAGCCGAGGTAAACTTTGGCAAAAATTGGGCGGAGACGAAATAAATGAACTAGTAATTTGTTTATCAGTAAGAGAGCTGTGACTTTTAGCAAATGAGTGGCTTGGTACAATGGCCTCAAGGGTTCGAAACAGTATATTTTTCTGCGAGACAAATAGTACCCCGCAGAGGCCAATTGAACCCCACGAAATTTGCGTTAAGAAAGTCACCGCGAACGCGCTGATAACAAATTACTTAAGCTAACATTTAAAA
>JBJDXC010000058.1:0-17618 GCA_051866475.1 Phascolarctobacterium sp. | reverse complement strand
TCAAAGCCCTTACCAATAGCCATGTACAGCAGCACAAGGCCTACAATAATCATAATAATGTGGCCGCCTGTCATAGCAGAGAAGCCAGAGTCTGCCCATACGGAAGTTAGAGCAACAATAAACGCCTCAAACATAAAAATTTTTCCTCCTTAAGTTTACTTAGTTGTTTTTGTGGGATCTACAAGCTGAATCATACTCATTAAAACGCCCAGAGCGATCAAGACCCCGAATACAATGACCATGTTAATCACGGCAATCAGCCAGGGATTCGTTGTTACTGGACCCATAACATCACCTCCACAAATATTTTCCGTTAGCAGCAAAAGTAACGGTTTGAAAAATGATTGCGGACAAGCATCCTTGTCGGTTTTCATTATAATTTGTGGACTATGCTCCAACTGTTGCCCCTGTCACCTTTTGTGAACTGTAAAACCTTTGTCTATTTACTTAATGGAATTACTTTATTTTTTATGTTTTTTAACTTTATTTATGCTTATTTAAGCTACAAATCCCCTTCTCTAGGCAGCAAAAAGCTCCGCCCCATCCCGAAGGATGAAGCGGAGCTTAAGTCCTTTATGCACCTAGGAATTGACGCAAATTTTTACATTTGGTCAATCATGTGGTCTTCCTTCTTTTTGCGGCTGAAGAATTTTTCTACAACTACAAAAAGTACGGGAATCAGGAAGATACCAAAGAAGGTAGCAATAGTCATGCCGCCAACTACAGCGTTACCCATGGACACACGAGCGCCAGCGCCAGGGCCGGTAGCGATTGCCAAGGGCAAGCAGCCTAAGATGAAGGCGAAGGAGGTCATCAAAATAGGACGCAGACGCAGGTGAGCAGCTTGGATAGCGGCAGTTACCACATCCATGCCATTTTCCTCCATGTTCATCTTAGCGTATTCAACAATCAAAATAGCGTTCTTCGCTGCTAAGCCAATCAGAGTGATCATACCAATCTGCATGTAAACGTCATTGTTTTGACCACGTAGGAATTGGGACAGGAAGCAACCAAAGATTGCACAGGGCACGGACAGCAGTACGGCCAGAGGAATGGTCCAGCTTTCGTACAGAGCTGCCAAGCACAGGAATACAAAGATCATAGAAATAATATAAATCTGGGTAGAACGGCTACCGGATTCCAGCTCGTCACGGCTTTGGTCAACCCACTCATAGGTATAGGAGGACGGCAGAACCTCTTTAGCAACTGCTTCCAAGGCTGCCATAGCTTGACCTGTGGAATAACCATCAGCCGGGTCACCGGAAATCTTGATAGCACGGGCGCCGTTAAAGCGAGTCATAACCAAGGAACTGTTCTTTTGAACCGGGGTTACCAAGGTATTCAAGGGAACCATGGTTCCGGAATTACTACGCAGGAAGAAATAACGCATATCGTCCACATTAGTACGATATTTAGCATCAGCCTGCATTACAACCTTCCAGGTACGACCAAAGTTGTTGATATCGTTAATTTCACTACCACCTAAGAAGGCTTGCAAGGTGGAATATACACTGGACACGGGCACGCCCATACTCTGAGCCTTTTCGCGGTCCACCTCAAAATTATACACAGGAGTATTTGTGTTCAAGGTAGTATAAATCATACCTACCTCAGGACACTGACGTGCCTTAGCTAGGAATTCATTAGCACGCTGGCCCATAAGCTCTACATCCTCACCAGCCAAGTTCATCAGATACATGCTGATGGTACCGGTGTTGGAGGCACCGGGCAGGGAAGGCGGCTGGAAGGCCATAACGCTGGCATCAGGATATTTTGCGCCTAAGCCAAAAATCATCGGAATAACCTGCTGGGTAGTAGTGGTACGGTTGCTATATTCATCCATAACAACTACCATCAAGCCAGAGTTAGATTTTTGTGCTTGGGACAGAATATCAAAGCCCGCAACGGACATAACGTTCTTAACACCGGGCAGCTTCTTAGCATCAGCAGCAATCTCTCCCATAATCTGCAGAGCGCGGTTACTGGAAGCAGCCTCAGGCAGATTTACGGATACAGCGGACATGCCCTGGTCCTCGTTGGGCACGAAGCCAGTAGGAGTAGCCTTGGCCAGGAAACCAATGCAGATTACCAATACAACCAAACAGCACAGCATCAGCTTAGCTCGACGAATGCAAACCTCAACGCCCTTTACATATTTGCCCAAAGTGCGTTCAAACCAACGGTTGAAGGCGGCTACCATCTTGCCAATGAAGCCCTTGGGAGCCTCATCCTCGCTCTTTTTCTTCAAAATCAAGGAGCAAAGCGCAGGAGTCAAGGACAGCGCTACGATTGCAGACAGCATCATGGATACGGATACAGTCAAAGCAAACTGCTTATACAATTCACCAACAGTACCACCGGTAAAGGCAACGGGAATAAATACGGCGGACAGCACGAAGGCGATAGCCACAACAGGGCCGGATACTTCGTTCATAGCGCGATAGGTTGCCTCTTTGGGGGACATGCCATTATCCTGAATATGATGCTCAACGGCCTCTACTACGACGATAGCGTCATCGACTACAAGGCCGATGGCCAAAATCAAAGCGAAGGCAGTCAGGGTATTAATAGTGAAGCCCAAAATTACGAAGGAAGCAAAGGTACCAACCAAGGATACCGGTACAGCCAGGATAGGAATCAAGGTTGCACGCCAGCTACCTAAGAAGATAAATACTACGAAAATAACCAGCACCAAGGCTTCGAAGAAGGTATGGGCAACCTTTTCCAGGGATTCAGTGATGAACTGGGTGTTATCCTGAATAACAATCAGCTTCATGTCTTCAGGGAAACGGGTTTCTGCTTCCTTAAGCACCTCTTTAATCTTGCCTACGGTTTCAATAGCATTGGCATCGGAGGTCAAAGATACGGGGAATACTACGGATTCGCCACCATTCAAGCGGCTGACAACCATATCGTTACGAGGACCTTCCTTAATGGTCGCAATATCACGTAGCTTCAGGTTATCACCATTCTTGGTGCGCACAATAACATTGCCAAATTGCTCTACAGTCTTCAAACGACCTTGAGCGCTAGCAGAATAGGTTCTTTCCTGCTCTGCGTCAGTAGGACGGTCACCAATGGAGCCTACAGCAGCCTGAATATTTTGGGTTTTAATTGCTGTAGCTACATCGTCAACGGTAACGCCCAGCTGAGCCATTTTTTCAGGATTTAGCCACAAACGCATTGCGTATTCAGGTCCATATTCATCGATTTTAGAAACGCCCTTAACACGTTTAACAGCGTCTATGAAGTTAGCATCCGCATAGGTACGCAGGAACATACCATCATAAGTACTATTGGGAGAATAAAGGCCGAAATACATAATAGTTTCGGCAGATTCCTTAGCGGTGGTGATACCATAGGCGGTAACCTCGCTAGGCATGGAGCTATTAGCCTGGGATACACGGTTCTGTACCTCTACAGAAGCGATATCGGCGTTCTTCTCCAGGTTGAACTGAACATTGAGTTCATATTGACCATTACTGGTGCTGACGGAGTTCATATCCAGCATATTTTCTACGCCGCTGACCTTCTGCTCGATGGCCTGAGCAACGGCCTCTTCAACTACGTCGGCAGATGCGCCTACATAGTTGGTTTGCACAGAAATACGGGGCTTAGTAATATTTGGATATTGAGCAATAGGCAAGCTGAAACCGGCAAGGGCACCCAGTAAGGTGATTAAAATCGCCAATACTATCGCAAAGACAGGGCGATCAATAAAGAAACGTGCCACTTAGCTTACCTCCTTATTTTTGTTGCGCCTTTTCGGCAGTATCCAGTTCAGCTTCGGTCATGGGCTGGGCCTTAACCTCGGCACCTTGGCGAACCTTGCCAGTACCTTCAACTACCAGATTCTCTTCGCCAGTTAAGCCACTTTCTACCATGTACAGACGTCCTACGCTGGGGCCCAAGGTAATTTCCTTCATGGTTACCTTGTTATCAGAGCCAACAACATAAACGAACTTCTTGTACAGCATTTCGGTTACAGCACGCTTAGGAATGAGCAGTGCATTTTCCTTAATGCCGGCAGTAGCCTGGATATGGGCAAACATACCCGGCAGCAAACGGCGTGCAGGGTTATCAAAGAGAGCCTTAATGGTCAAGGTACCGGTGTTATCGTTGATACCACGATTTACCTCGGCAATTTTGCCCTTCAGCTCATAAGTAGAGCCATCGCTGAGTACTGCAGAAAGATTATCCAAGGCAGCCCCACCATCAGAGTTTTTGGTAGCAGAAAGCTTCAGATATTCGGGCTCAGCCATGGTGAATTGAATGTACACGGGATTGGTGTTGGAAATTTTGGTCAAGGTTGTTTGACCAGCCACAACGTAGTTACCAACCTCCACCGCATTGGTATCAATGCGACCGGTGAAGGGAGCGGTAACAGTGGTATCAGTCATGCTGATTCTAGCATTTTCCAGCATAGCCTCCTGTGCATTGACTGCTGCTAAGGCTTGGTCACGCTGGGTTAAAGCGTTATCCAATACTTGCTTGGACACTGCATTGTTTTCGTACAGCTTGGTGTAACGCTCTGCGTTTAGCGCAGCGTTGGCCAAGGTTGCACGAGCATTAGCCAGACCTGCTTGTGCATTGAGCAAATTAGCCTGATAAGTGCGTTGGTCAATGGAGTACAGCCTTTGACCGGCTACAACGGTGTCGCCACCCTTAAAATATTTACCGGTGATCTGTCCACTAACCTGTGCCTTCAGCTCCATTTCCTGTTGAGCTTGCACAAAACCAGTGTAATCATATACGAGAGGAGTATCACGCTTGATTACCTGCATGGTTTTTACGAGAGTTGCCTGGGCAGGGGCTTGCTCTTTTTTAGCACAGCCAGCCACCGTCAGCATCATTGCCACTGCCAGAGAAGCTGCCAAGGCCTTCTTCCCACGGCAGGAGCGGATAAAACTAAACATATAAAAACCTCCTTATCCTTCTACTCAGAAACTATCACAATATATATGCATAAAAACAAACTATGACCCAGTTTCAGAATGATAACATTATACTAAACCAGAAAAAATAAAGCAAACGCTTTCTAGATAAATTACGCACATTTTACTTTAATTTTCAGCTGTTTTCGCCGTTTTTCAAAAAGTACTGACTGGTCAGTCAGAATTTTTCTCCAGCCACCGCTTATTTAACACGAATTTATGTAAATTACCTAGAGCAAAGCCTGCTACCTCATCCTTGCCACAAATCCGCTGCAGCAGGAAAAGATTTTTGCCCTCTAAATACCATTCCGCGGGTAATTTTTGCTCTAGCTGGATATTCTTATTAGTGCAGAGAAGCCTCAGCAAAGGCAACAAATCAGGATCCTTGGTATTCAAAATCTGCTCCAGCTTGATAATTTCCCCTGTCCGAGGGTCCAGATTAATATAGTGATGGGTAAAGCTGGTCTTGCCACTGATGAGCTCTAGGGAAAGCAGCTTCTCGCTAGCCTCGATAATCTTAAAGGCCATATCCGCCCTGCCCTTATAAAAGCTATCCAGATACTCACGGCACTCATCCTTTAGCACAGCATTAATTTTATTCTGCAGCTCCACATCCTTGCTCACAAAGATAGGATAGGTGGCCTCGCCTCCCGGCACCACCATTTTGCGAGGCAAAATGGCCCCGGTGGCTATTTCCTTGCCATCATTCACAGTATTGCTCTTGGGAGTAGGCGTTACTGTCATAATAGTCATGTTACTGTGCTTCCACTTATTCTCCTTATTCAGCTGCCAAATCGCGCCCACATCGGCCACATTCTGCTTGCCCACAGCCAGCTGCTGGCTTCCCAGCAGCTCCTGCTGTCCATCACCGTCCACGTCGTGGGCGGTCAGGGAGTACAGCCCACCGTAGTAGAGCTTGCCCGGAGCCACGCCCTTAGGCAGGGCGGTGCTGTTATGCTGACCATCCTGCAGCGTGATGTGCAGCTTTTCTTCCTTATTATAGGCTTTAGCAACTAATCCCATACTATCGGCGGAGCCAAAAAGCTCGTTTACCTTTTTGGCATCAGCGAAATCCAGCACTCTGAACTCGCTGGGCGCCTGCCAGTCGCCCTGACTCACGCTGAGCAAAAGCTGCTGCGCAGCTTTTTTCTGCGCTCCCTGCAACCTCTTACCAGGCGTCGCTGCCACGCCAGCACTGCCAGCGGCTGTCGCCGCCTTCTTGGCAACAGGCTTCACCTGCACAGCTTCAAGTAAAGGATAGTAGCCACCCTTAATGGAGGGTGCATAGGCCGTCACCAGCTTGCCCTGCTCGTCCTTAAGCATAACTAACAAATCGCTGCTGTAGCCGCTGGGCAAGCGATCGCCCCACAGCTCCGCTGTGACACTCCCCTTTTCCAGCTGCAGGTCCGTTTTGGCCAGCAGCGTGTCCGCTGCGGCCGCCGGCCCTGCCACCGCAAGAGCGCAGCCCAGAGCCAGCACATTTATCTTCCATGAGTATTTCACTCCGACACATCCTTTCATCAACAACTCAAATTACACTTTGAGACAATATCATTATAGCATCTTTTCTGCTAAGAATGTTACAAATCACACATATTTCTCTTTTTTATCATATTTTAGTAAAATTCTTCTAAAAACTAGTGCATCTTTGCTCAAAAAGGTGTAAAATGTTAACGCATTATATCTCAGTAGCATGGGAGAAGGGAAGTATTAAAATGAAAAAAATTGTAGCATTGTTAATGGCCATGTGCATGATGCTCGTTATGGCCGGCTGCGGTGGCAACGACGCCAAAAAAGCAGCTCCGAAGGAAAAAGTAAAGGTAAGTCTGGGTATGCTGCGTTTAACTAGTAGCGCACCTCTCTTTATCGCCATGGATAAGGGCTTCTTTGCAGCAGAAAACATCGAAATCGAGCCCCAGTGGTTCGACGCCGCTCATCCTATTGCTGTAGCCACTGCCTCCTCCAAGGTTAATGTAGGCGCTACCGGCATCACCGCCAGCCTCTACAACATGGCTGCCAACGGTCAAAAGCTGGGTATCGTAGCCGATAAGGGCCGCGAGCAAAAGGGTTATTCCTCCTCTGCGCTCCTGGTAACCACCGATAATTTCAACAAGGGCGTAAAAACTTTAAAGGACATCAAAGGCAAACGCATTGGTATCACCAGCAAGGGCTCTACCTTCCAATATATGCTGGGCCGTATCTTAGAAACCCAAGGCATGAGCTTAAATGATGTAGAAATCGTACCCCTGGGCAAGCTCAGCGCTGTTATGGCCGCTCTGGAAAGCAAGCAAATCGACGGCTGCATCCTCAACGAGCCCAATATTACCAAGGTACAAAAGGCTGGCTATGGTAAATTAGTAGTTCAGGTTGGCGATTTGATTCCTTACCAAACCTCCGCTATTTTCTACTCTCCTGAGTTCATGAAGAACAAGGATGCTGCCGACCGCTTTATGAAGGCTTATGTGAAGGCCTGCAACTATTACTATGAAGCAGCAATCGAAAAGAAGGACGCCAAGAAATTGGACGAGGTTGTAAACATCGTTGCTAAGTACGTAAAATCCCCGGCTGCCGACATTAAACTGGGCCTGCCCTACATTGATAAGAACGGCAAGCTGCTGGCATCCGATATTGATACCCAAATCAAATGGTACACTGCTAACAAGCTTATCTCCGGTAAGCTGGAGGCTAAGGACGTAGCTATTACCTCCTTCCAAGAGGCAGCAACCAAGTAAGAAGTAGCAAAAATTGGTTTCCCCTCGGATCTTACGAGGGGAAACATTTGTTTATGCACTATAAGTGGAGGAATATGCATGAAATTAGTCATTGATAAAATCTGCAAGGATTTTACCAACAGTAAGGGCACGGCCCTTTCCGTTTTGCAGGACATCAACCTCACTGTCAATGAGGAAGAATTTGTAGCCTTAGTCGGTCCCTCCGGTTGCGGTAAATCCACTCTGCTCAATATTGCTTCCGGCTTGCTAGAGCCCACCAGCGGCACGGTGAAATTCACGGAGGTGGAGGCTGGCTACGAGCCGCGCATGAGCATCGTATTTCAGGAAACAGGTCTCTTTCCTTGGCGTAATGTGCAGGATAACATCGCTTTTGGCCTTGAAACTGCCGGTATGCCTGCTGCCCAAAGGGAAGCACGCATCAAGCATTATATTGAGCTCGTAGGCCTCAAGGGCTTTGAAAAGTCCTTTCCCCATCAGCTCAGCGGTGGCATGCGCCAGCGCGTAGGCATTGCCCGCGCCCTCGCCATTGAGCCCGACCTGCTGTTAATGGACGAGCCCTTTAGCGCTTTGGACGCCCAAACCCGCACCATCATGCAGGAGGAGCTGGTCACTCTGTGGGAAAAAACACGCCTCACTACCCTTTATGTTACCCATAATATTCAGGAAGCCGTCATGCTGGCCGACAGGGTAGTGCTTTTAAGCCGTCGTCCCGGTAAGGTCAACAAGATTCTTACCATCGCTATCCCTCGCGCTGACCGCGACAAGCCCGAGCATGCTGAAGAAATTGCTGAGTTTATCCGCATTATTTGGGAACACATCTCCAAGGATGCCCGTGCGGCCTTAATGGAGGTGGAAAACTAATGGCTGACCATGAATATCAAGTGCGCAACCGCATGACCCACTGGCAGAAAAGCTATCCTCATTGGGTCAGCGTTGTTTCCATCATTTGCGTGCTCCTGGTATGGGAGCTCATTTGTCGCGCTGGCTTTGTTTCTGCACTCTTTTTACCTGCTCCCAGCCAAATCATCGCCTCTCTTTTCGTAATGATTGGTGACGGCGAAATCGGCATGAGCCTCGCCGCCAGCATGTATCGTATTTTCGTGGGCTTTGCTGTGGGCAGCCTTATTGGCCTTGCTGTGGGCCTCGTTACAGGCACCTCTGCTCTGGCTGATAAAATTGGCAATCCCATTGTCAACGCTCTCTATCCCATTCCCAAAATTGCTTTGCTGCCCCTGTTCATTTTGTGGCTGGGTATTGGCGAGCTTTCCAAGGTAACTATTATTGGCATGGGCGTTTTCTTCCCTGTAGCTATGAATACCTATAGCGGCGTAAAAAATGTAGATACATTGCTGATTAAAGTCGCTGTAAGCTTTAACGCCAGCTGGTGGAAGACTATGAAAAGCGTGGTATTGCCCAACGCCTTGCCCATGATTTTTGCGGGACTCCGCCTTGCTGCCGGCACCTCCCTGCTGCTTTTGGTAGCTGCGGAAATGATTGCAGCCCAGGTCGGCATTGGTGCACTGATTTTGCACTACGGCGATTTGATGATCACCGACCGCCTCATGGCTGGTGTTATCGTCCTCTCCCTGCTAGGTCTAATCTTTAATCTGCTTTTGCAATGGCTAGAGCGCAAGGCTGTACCTTGGAAAAACTGACGTTATTTAATACATGTACACTTTCCACTCTCAATGTACACGCAACGTACAATTTACATTTTTTAAAATTTTTCTCTTGACAAATTACTCTTAAGTTGTCATAATGTAGAGAACACAGTGAAGTGTTGTTACCAAAATTCATACTCATCACAAATGCAAGGACCGGGAAAATTCCTCCAAGATGGCTTCTAGAGAGACGGCGTTAGGTGCAAGCCGCCACCTATTGGAAGAAGAAGCTCACCCGCGAGCAGTCATTCTGAGAGCGGATTACTTTAGGAATGGACGCACAACAGCGTTATGTCTCCGAGCTGCCAGCTCGGGAAGAATGAAGTACAATTTAGGGTGGTACCGCGAAGCATATTCGCCCCTATCTGCTTAAAGCAGGTAGGGGCTTTTATTTTTGACTAAGTGCCCTAACACAAGCTCACTGTTACAGCAGTTATCTAAATTATGCACTCATAAACTACATTTACATTGGAGGTTTTATTCTATGGGAATGACAATGACAGAAAAAATTCTTGCGAAGCATGCTCATCGTGACAGCGTTAGTGCTGGCGATTTGCTGGTTTCCCAAGTTGATTTGGTATTAGCCAATGATATCACCGGTCCTCCGGCTATCAATGAGTTTGAAAAAATTGGCAAGCCTGTTTTTGACAAGGACAAAATCGCTCTGGTTCCGGATCATTTCTCCCCCTGCAAGGACATTAAATCCGCTACCATGTGCAAGCAAATGCGTGACTTTGCTCGCAAGCACAATATTACCAACTATTTTGAGGTTGGTCAAATGGGTATCGAGCACGCCCTACTGCCGGATAAAGGCCTCGTAGCTCCCGGTGAAATTGTTATCGGCGCTGACTCCCACACCTGCACCTACGGCGCTTTGAATGCCCTGTCCACCGGCATGGGCCAAACCGATATCGGCTGCGCTATGGCCAGCGGCACCACCTGGTTCAAGGTTCCTCAAGCTATTAAGGTTAACCTGACCGGTAAGCTGCCCAAATACGTTAAGGGCAAGGACATCATCCTCACCATCATCGGCATGATCGGCGTGGATGGCGCTCGTTATCAATCCCTGGAATTCACTGGTGAAGGCGTTGCCGAGTTGTCCATGGCTGACCGTCTGACCATTTGCAACATGGCCATTGAAGCCGGCGGTAAAAACGGCATTTTCCCCGTTGACGAAAAGACCATCGAGTTCCTCAAGGAGCGCGGTGTAACCCGTCCTTGGGAAGCTGTTACTGCTGATGAAGATGCTGAATACTCCCGCGTGCTAGATATTAAATTAGACGAGCTGGTTCCCGTTGTTGCTTATCCCCATCTGCCGGAAAATACCCACCCTGCTAAGGAAGGCCATGACATTAAGATTGACCAAGTCGTTATCGGCTCCTGCACCAATGGCCGCTTAGAGGACCTGGCACAAGCAGCTGAAATTCTCAAGGGCCGCAAGGTATGCGACCATGTGCGTATGATCATCATACCTGCAACCCAACAAATTTATCAAGCAGCTATGCACCTTGGCTATATCGATACCTTTATCGAAGCCGGCGCCGCTGTATCCACTCCCACCTGTGGTCCCTGCTTAGGCGGCTACATGGGCATTTTGGCAGCAGGCGAGCGCGCTGTTTCCACCACCAACCGCAACTTCCGCGGCCGCATGGGTCACGTGGACAGCGAGGTTTATCTGGCCAGCCCCTATACCGCAGCAGCTAGTGCAATCACTGGCTACATCACCAGCCCCGAGGAGGTAGTAAAATGAGCAAAGTATGGCGTTATGGCGACCACATTGATACTGACGTAATCATTCCCGCAAGATATTTAAATATTACTGATTTCACCGAGCTGGCAGAGCATGCTATGGAAGACTCCAAGGAAAATTTGGTAGAGAACTTTGCTGCCGGAGTTAAGGTGGGCGACTACATCGTTGCCGGCAAAAACTTCGGCTGCGGCTCCTCCCGCGAGCATGCTCCCGTGGTTTTAAAGGTTAAAGGCATCAAATGCATCGTTGCCGATAGCTTTGCCCGCATTTTCTATCGCAATGCTATCAACATCGGCCTGCCTGTTTTGGAAATCGGCAAGGATGTAGAAAAAATTCAACCTGGCGACACCATTGATGTGGATATGGCCAAGGGTGAAATCACCATCGTGAATAAGAATATCGTTATCAAAACCAAACCGCTGCCGGAATTCATCCAAAAAATTGCTGACTGTGGCGGCCTTATCAACTACGTTAAAGGAGAAAACGCATAATGAAAATTTGCTTACTGCCGGGCGATGGCATCGGCGTAGAGATTGTTGATGCAGCGGTAGAGGTTCTGGACGCTGCTGCCAAGAAATTTGGCTTTGAGATTGAATATGACAAGCAGCTCATCGGCGGCTGCGCTATCGATGCTACCGGCGTTCCCCTGCCGGAAGCTACTGTAGCTTCTGCTAAAGCTGCGGACGCAGTACTGCTGGGCGCCGTAGGCGGCCCTAAATGGGATAATGTGGACCCTTCCATCCGTCCGGAAAAGGGCCTCTTAGGCATTCGCAAGGCTTTGGGCCTGTATTGCAACCTGCGTCCTATGACCGTTTCCAAATTCACTGCTCACCTGTCTCCCCTGAAAACTGAGCGCGCTGAAGGCGCAGACCTTTTGATCGTGCGCGAGCTCACCGGTGGCATCTATTTTGGCGAACACAATGAAGCTCACATCAATGCTGACGGCGTTGAAGAAGCTAGTGACGTAGAGCTCTACACTCGCCCCGAAATCGAGCGCATTGCTCGATTTGCCTTCGAAGCTGCTAAGAAACGCCGTGGCAAGGTTACCAGCGTTGATAAGGCTAACGTATTGGGCTCCAGCCGTATGTGGCGCAAAATCGTAGCCGAAATGCAGGCTAAGGAATATCCCGAAATCGAGCTCAACAACTTCTATGTTGACAATTGCGCTATGCAATTGGTACTGAATCCCAAGCAATTCGACGTTATCTTGACCAATAACATCTTCGGCGACATTTTGAGTGACGAAGCCAGCACCATCGCCGGCTCCATCGGCCTGCTGCCCAGCGCCTCCCTCGGCGATGGCACCGGTATGTACGAGCCCATCCATGGCTCCGCTCCCGATATCGCTGGTCAAGGCATTGCTAACCCCTTGGCAACCATTCTTTCAGTAGCTATGATGCTGCGCTACTCTCTGAACCAGGGCGCTGCTGCTGACGCTATGGAAGCAGCTGTGGACGCTGTTATGGAGCAGGGCTATCGCACTCCTGACCTGTATGCAGAGGGCCTGAAGAAGGTTTCCACTGCTGAGATGGGTCATCTGGTTGCCCAAGAGCTTTTGAAATAATCCCCAAGAAGAACAGCAGCCTGAGCGCTTATCCCCTCCTCCAGCGCTCAGGCTAAAAAATGACCCTGCTCATTGAGCAGGGTCTTGTTTTTTAAGCTTTGGGTTTGGCGGTGAGCCACTGGCGCAGCTGGTCCTTTTTGCTAAAGAGCTGGCTGTCGAACCACATGTAGAAGAAGCGCTCTGCAGGCACCACATTATACCCATCCTGCAGATGGTCACTGGTATCGAAGGGGTCTGCCATAAGCAGCACATCGTCGCCGGTATGCTCTGTGCCCATAGTGTCGTAGCCGATAATCACGCGCCAATGTCCGCCCCAGTCCACGTTTTCGACCATAATGGGGGTGTTGTCCTTCAAATTAGTGCTGACGAACTTCAGAAAATCCTCGTACTTATCGGGCGTTTTATCCTTGGTAGAGGATTTTACTTCCCAACCAATTTTTTCAAAATACTTCACCATACCCTTGGTTGTAGTACCATTGGTAGTACTAGTCCCCATCATGCGGCAAATCTCTTGATCAGTGTGTAGCTCCTTGCCCATAAAATGTGTAACCACTGTGTTGGCAGCCACGGGACCACAGCTATAGCCATCATTTTGCTGCTTAGTTTTATAGTGGGACAGCACGATTAAATGGTCGTTGGACTGCATATTATAAATATCGGGCTGAGCAAAATAAGGGGAGTTTTTGATATCCAGCTTGCCCACGAATTGACGAGCACCGCCCAAGGAGCTGGTGCTTACATCAGAGGCAATGGCAATGCCTGCGTTGCCATATTGATTTAAAAGATAGTTGACGCCACCTAAAATGGCTAGGCAGCAAAGGCCGCCGATAACAGTTTTGCGTACATCCATAATATTCTCCTTTTCAGGCTAGGCCTGCACTTCAAATCAAATATATAAAAAATTATACTTTAACAACATCGGTATTACATTGTTCAGAGCGACGCTCTTGGCGTGCTAGCTTTTTCTTCAGCGCAGCTAAAAGAGCATCATGCTCGTTAGGCAAATTACCACTCTGCACCCGATTTATTAAATAAGCAAAGGTCTCTTTGATAGTATTTTTCGGCACAAGCTCCAGCAGCTCCCGTCCGTTCACCGCTAAATCCTGGGTAGCAATGGGCATGGAGCTTTGTGCCATGGCGATGACCTGGTCGCCCAAGGAGCGACCCTCCGTCATCAGCTGCTGGTTTTCCCTGGCATGGGTGGCACCCATGTCCGCCAGGAAAACCTCTGTCAGCAGCTTGTAGCCCTCTACAAGCTGTGCTTGGGTGCGGAAGGGGCCGTTTACTGCCTCGTGGCGCAGCCAGCGCCGCAGAGTTTTCTCGCCCGTTAGCAGCATAGGCGCAAAGCGCATATGCTGCGCCACCAGCCACACTACCAGTCGCACAAACTCCGCCGGATAGCGCAAACGCTGCAAAATGGCTTCCGCCATGATTGCGCTTTGCGCTTCGTGGCCCGGGTCGCTGGGCTGGCCATCGGGCTTGATGAGGCGCACATTGGGCAATCCCTTGCCCAAATCGTGCAGCACCAAGGCCCAGCGGATGGCCAGCTCTCGTGGACTATTATCGATAGCTAAAAGGGTGTGCTCCCAAGTATCGTAAATATGAAAGCGTGGGTTTTGGGGCAAGCCCAATAGATGCTCTGCTTCCGGCAAAATGGGCACCTCAAGGTCAGTTCCGTTTTGGCGAGCCCTGCAGCTTTGCTGCAGGAGGCCCGTGGCTAGCATGAGCATAAGGCCCTTGCCCGCATGCTCACTGACGAGGAGCTTTTCAAGCTCCGAGCGCACGCGCTCCAATGATAGCCCACGACAGCGCTCTGCAGGAAATACAGGCACCTGCGCTAGGTAGTAGGGCGTGGCGGGCATGCCGCAGGCAGGGCCCGGCACGCCATCCTGTACATATTCAAAGCCCAGCTGGGCGATAAAACGGCAGGCGCGCAGCATGCGCAGCGCGTCCTCGCCGTAGCGCACCTGGGCTTGACCCACCGGGCGGAGGATGCGCCGCCGCAGGTCTTCTAAGCCACCATGATAATCGAAAATATTGCCATGAATATCTAAGGCCATAGCGTTAATAGTAAAATCGCGGCGGCTTAAATCCTCCCGCAGGGTGTTGCAGAACCAGGTGGCAGCGGGACGATGGGCATCGCCCTCGTCGTAACGCTCGCCACGGAAGGTGGTCACCTCCGTGGGCTCGCCCTCTAATACAATCATTACGCAGCCAAAATTATGGCCTAGCTGGTCCACTGTGTGCCAGCCCTTGGCTTGACACAGGGCCAGCACCTGCTCCGGGCGCACGTTAGTGGTGATATCATAATCACCGGGCGCGCGCCCTAGGAGTAGGTCACGCACAGCGCCGCCTACAACGTAGGCCTCATAGCCCGCTTGGTTTAAAGCTTCCAATATTGCTTTGGTATAGGTGGGTAGCTTGGCTACCAATTGCGCTCTGTTCATTTTTGCTCACCAAATCAATCAAAGTCTATACCATCATCCTTCAATTGATATTCTACATTGATACCAAAATATTCCCATAAGATTTCCTTTAATTCAGCACCGGTGCGGATTTTATAGCGATATTTTACGCGTCCGCCCAGATAAAATTTGAGGAAATTACCACGAATGGTTATATTACAATCCTCTCTAAAAATGGAGAGGGTTTTATTTTTTATAAAGGGAGAATCTGGATGAGCGTCGCACCAAAAGCTGGCAGCGATAAAATCCTTATCAATCATGGGGTCCTCAGTAAAGCCATAGAGGCGTTTCCAAGGCTTGCCACGCTCCTTTTGCCAGAGCAGCCAACCAAAGAATTCGTCCCTGCTGAGCTTATATTGGCTAATGCCATCACTTTGTATCAACCCTTCAGTCATTTCCAAAGGTACACGCGGGCTCTCGCTGTTTACTCCCACATCCGTAAGATAACGTTTATTGTTTAAGGTAACACACATGACACGGTGACGACGAATTTGATAGACCTCTAGCTTATCGGTATAGCGAGCGGCATAGCTGGTTACTTCAAACCCCAGACTTTCCAAAAGCCAATTATAAAGACCATTTAGCTCAAAGCAAATGCCACCGCGATTATGCATAATCAGCTTGTCAAAAATATCTGCTCGCTTTAAGGATGTAATGCGTCCGTTCAGACAGTCAAAATTATCATAAGGAATAAATTTTAAATGGGCATCCTGCAGCTTTTTCAAGGTCTCCCAATCGGCTGCTGGCTCCAAATCTGTAAGCTGCAGCTTATGTAAGTATTGCTGAATTTGCAGGTCGTGCATGGGTTTACCGTTTATAGAGGGATTCAAGTCTTCTCATCTCCGTGTTAAATGTATAAGCTTAATAATATTATTATTTTATCATGAATGACGGGATAAATAAACAGCTTTCTTCAGTTGAGGACCTTTTCAAAGCTTATAAATTTTTCTTACTTATCCTTGAGAAAATATGTCTAAGCATTTGAAAAAAACAGAAAAGAGGTGTATAGTAGTAGTCAAGATATGAGGTTAGAGAATAATGGAGCCTTCGGCCCCGAAAGTGGAGGTGTAGATATGGCCTTATTATCTTTAGTATTTCTTTTAGTTGCAATTTTTCTAGGCTTTTTCCGCAAGATGAACACAGGCCTTGTGTGCGTGGCCTTTGCTCTGGTGCTGGGTAGACTAGCTGGTGTGCCGGATAAGGAAATCATCCGCGGCTTTAATTCTTCCCTGTTCATAATGCTTTTGGGCGTCACCTATTTATTCAGCTTGGCCCAAATCAATGGTTGTTTGGACTTATTGGCCAAAAAAGTCGTTTCCTTGGCCGGTAAGCGCGTATATCTGGTGCCCATTATCATTTATGTTTTTTCTACTGTGCTCTCGGCTATTGGCCCCGGTACCGTGCCTACTATGGCCATTATGATGGTTTTTTCCATGGCCTTGGCAGCGGAAATGGGCATTCATCCGGCCATGCTGTCCGCTTTAACAGTGCTTGGTGCTAGCGGTGGCGGTGTTTCTCCCTTGGCAGCAACGGGTATTATCGGTATCAATCTGTGTGCAGAGTTTGGCTTGACCGGCATTGAGACGCAATTTTTGCTCAATGGCATCCTGTCCTCTACAGTTTATGCCATTGTGGTTTATATTCTCTTAGGCGGCTACAAGCTGCGCATGGATGAAAGCGTGGTGCACGAAAAAACTCCACCCTTCAATGGTAAGCAAAAAATTACTTTGGTTGGCATTGTAGCTATGGTAATTTTGGTAATGATATTCAAGATCAACGTGGGACTTGTAAGCTTCGCTGTGGCTGCAGTGCTCTCCTTCCTTAAGGTTTCTGACGAGGGCGAGGCACTAAAGCGCATTCCCTGGGGCACCCTGCTTTTGATTACCGGCGTAGGCGTTTTGATGCAGCTGATTATCGGTCAGGGCGGCATCAAGATGCTCAGTGCGGCTCTTGTTTCTGTAATGAACGAAAAAACTGCTGTGTCTATTATGGGTATCTGCTCGGGCCTCTTGAGCTGGTTTAGCTCCACTAGTGGCGTGGTTATGCCGACTCTTATCCCGACCATTCCCCACATTGTGGCCCAAATGGGCGGTGCAGTCAGCGAGCTAGAGCTGGCAACGGCTATTACTATGATTAGTAATACAGCTGGCATCAGTCCTCTATCCACTGGCGGTGCGCTGGCCTTGGCAGCTTATTCCTCCGCTGCCGGCGCCAACTACGAAGAACAGCATAGCCTCTTTGTGAAGATGTTCATGATTAGCGCCTTTGGTGTACTCGTTCTAAGTATCTTTGCTTATCTCGGATTGTATCATTGGCTGCTGTAATAAAGGCATAAAAATAGACCCTGCTCAGTGAGCAGGGTCATTTTATGCTATTTTTTACATGCACTCTTTGATAGCCTTAGCCATACGCTTGATACCTTCTTCAATACGGTCATCCGGCATGTTGGAGAAGTTAATACGCATGCTGCGGTCAGTCTTTTGGTTGGGATAGAAAGCATCGCCGATAACGC